>JAEULQ010000014.1 GCA_016792685.1 Tabrizicola sp.
GCGAGAAGCATGGCGGTCGTGGTCTTGCCCGAGCCGCCCTTGGTCTGCACGATGGTAATGACTTGCATGAAATGACGCCTCCACAAACGGTACTCACTACCCCTGGCACCGACGCCCGGCGCTCTTTCATGACGCTGCGGAAGACGATGCACCGCAGGCAGGCCAAGACCGCGTGAAGCCTTTGTAAAGGCGTCACTAATCCGACCGGCATCCGGTGCGCCGTTTAGGCATAAGGTTGCAGAAACGTCAAATGGGATATGCCGGAAGTTGTAACACAGCGCCGAGACCTTCATGTTTCTTAAGGAATCCCGCAGCCGTAATGCTGCGGCGCAGCGCCCGAGCAGTTCTGAGGCTTGCCCGTAATCGTGGCCATCTGCCTTCCGGCCCGTATGACGGTTTGCATGTCTGCATGCTTGCATAGGTGACAGGCTGCGCATCTGCCTTGGAACCCGTCCGCATGGCTGGTCCGAAGGCAAGGCGACAGCAGGCCTGCGTCGGGGAACGATCCCGAACTTGACCCGCCAACCAGCTGCATCCCGGAGAATCTGCTTGCTTGCCTGTCTGCCTGCTTGCCAGTTCGGCCAGTGACAGGTTGACGCTGCGCAGATCTAGCCTCTGGCTGCATTCCCAAAGCCGTTAATGGTCTTCCTTTGTCCGCCGTAGGCAGGCCTTGAAGCATCTAGAGACCCCTTCCCCGGCCCCTCTTCCCTTCCCGGGCAAGTCTTCCTTCAGACTATCATGCCCTTCCCGGCAGTCTCTCATGGAGGGACCGCACAATTCTGCAAAACCCAAGGTTTCAAGGCGCTCGACCACTTTGGTCTCGCGTTGCACGGAGGCCTGACGGCCGGGGCGCAGGGACGCAGTCGGCGGGCAAGCCGCCGACCCCTGACGCCATATTGAGTCCTCACCGGCTGTCCGGTTTCCGCACGCGGGCTCCTCTTCGGAGGAGCGGAAACCGGCCGGTGAGGACGGTTGGCAGGAACGGTGGTGTGTGGTACATGATGCGCACTGATGCAAAACACATGTAATGATGCAATGCCACGCTTACGCCTGACCTCTGCCGAGACTGCTGCCATTAGGGCGCGGCTCCTTGCTGGCGAGAGCGTCGCGGCTGTGGCGAGGTCGATGGGCCGTTCCCGCCAGGCGCTGTCACGGATCAAGGGCAACCTCGACCGGAAGGAGGTGCGGCGGCTTTCGGTGAAGCTGAACATCCGCATCACGGAAGACGAGCATGCAGACTTTCAGGCAGTTGCCGAGGCAAGCGGTCTGACGGTATCCGAGGCAGTCAGGCATCTGGTCAGACAGGCAAGCGATCGTCTGGCCATCCAGGCAGACGAGCTGGATGCCATCGCTGCAGCGAGGCGGGAGTTGTCGGCCGTCGGTAACAACCTCAACCAGATCGCCCGTCTGGGGGCGGTTGGCCGTCTGACCTGGAACGCCCGCGATGCCGCCCTGGTGCGCAAGGTTGGAGCGCGGGTCGATGACCTTGTCGAAGAGGTTGTCCATCTTCTCTCGGCGCTGAGGGCCAAGCAGGGACTTGGTGATCAAATCTCTCCTTTCGTTGTAGCGACTGATCCTTCTGCCGAGGCATCGAAATGACCCGGTCTCCTTCCGTCGAGGATCTGGTTCTCGGTCATGTTCTCGACGACCGGCGTCGCGGACGAGGCGGCGGCGAAGGTGCCGCGTCCCGTCTCGGCACGCGCAAGGAGCGTCAGACCCGGGCGCTTCTGCGCAACGCGGGTGGACCACGCGGCTGGCAGTCGGTCGTCAAACGCATCGCAGGCGGTAGTGCCCGTACCCCGCAGGAGCTGAAGCGCCTTCTCGACTATGTGGCCCGGGAAGAGGGGGTACAGAGCACCTGGTGCAATCTGGCGGGCTATGAGCGCGACTTCGATCCCGCGCGAACGGAGCGGACGGCGGATATCTGGTCTTCGACCTGGACAGGTGCGCCGCGCCGGGGACATGCCGATCACATCGTTCTGAGTTTCCCGCGCGGGGTGGATGCCGAGTGCGCCGAGGTCATCGCCCGGGAGTGGGGGCAGGAAGTGTTCGGTTCCGGTGACTATGGGGATGTCTGGCGCTATGTCGCGGCGCTTCACAAGGACACCGACCACCTGCATGCGCATTTCGTGGTCGACAAACACGGGATCGAGGAAGGCCGCTTCCTGTCGATCTGTCGCCATGCCGCGCTGAACTTCGATGTGATGCGTGAACTTCACGCCGAGATAAGCCAGTCGCATGGGCTGAACATCCTCGCCTCGTCGCGCCTCTCCCGCGGCATTGTCGAGAACCCGCCGCGCCAGTCCGAGCTGCGTGCCTTGCGAGAGGGCGGGAAGTCCACGCCCCCTCCCCCGCCGCCGCTGTCCGACGGAGAGCGGAGCCGACGGCTTGCCGCGTTGCAGGGCTTTGCTCGCGAATACGAAACCTTGGGTGACCTTGCTGGTTTTGCCGCTGCAACCGGCGCCGAGGCGGGCACCTCTTCCTACCTTTCCCGGCTGGCCCGAGCGCTTGGCGCTTCTGCCGCCGCTCTCAGACAAGGAGTTCCCCTGATGCCCGATCACTCGCTTCATGCCGAAGGGGATCCCGCCGCACGGGTTGAGGCTGCGCGCAGCGAGATGATCGCTTCGGCCACCGAAGCTTGGGAGGCGATCCGTGCCATGGAACCCTCGGCCGAGCGGGTCGATCTTGAACGAAGCTTTGCCGAGCAGGCGCGCGCCTCCCTGAAACTCGCACCAGAAAGCGTCCTCCTGGCAGAGCATGCGCAGGTTGCTGATCGGAACACCGATCCCTATCACAATCCGACCCTCGCCTCGCTGGCGCGGCTGGAGCAGGGCCAGACCGAGGGGGTTACCCTCGATGAAGGTCTACGCGCGACCCTTGCACATGTTCGCGACGAGATCGGCGAACGGCTGACGGCGCTGTTCTCGATCCGGGAAGATGAGCTTCGCATAGCCGGCACGTCCGTCGAGGAAATGGTCGCCCGCTTCAGTTTGGCCGATCGCAGCGAAGGTCAGCGGGCAAGCTGGATCACTGAACAGCCGAACACGATGCAAAAGGTGTTCTGGATGGAAACGGAGCGCGCCCTAGGTGAGGAAGTTCGCGCAGAAGTCGCCTCCTTCAACCTCGCGCCGGAACTGACCGAGGCCATCGCGCGCGACCAGTTGCTGAGCGCCGATCGCCACATGAAGCTGTCCGAGGTGCCCGCGCTGGAAGCCATCGTCGACCGCCTGCATGATACCCTGAAACCCGAGGATCTCGACCGTGTTCGGTCCGGCGATCTCGCCTCGCTCAACGAGCAGGTCCGAGATCCAGCCCTCAGGGCTGCCGTGGCCCATGAACTGAAAAATGAGGGCGATCTCGGTCAATCTGGAGAGGTCGGACCTTGGGCGGACCTGGCACGCGCGCAGCATCGCGCCGCCGAACTGGGGCAGCGTGACCGCGCGGCCGAACGCGACACCGGCCACGAACTCTGAGGGACCGACCCATGCTTTCGAATCTCGACACCGCTTGGCGGTATCCGCTGGCGCTGCTCCTTGGCCTGCTGACCGGTCTCTATATCGGTGGCATGCTGGCGACGATCTACGTGATCACCGCCTTCCGGGAGAGCCTCGATACGCTTAGTCCGATGGGCCCCTGGTTCCTGCGCTACGCTTGGGCCGACCTTGCCGCGCGGCCTTCCGTCCTGCAAGGTGCGCTGATCATCACCGGCGCCGTCACAGTCGCCCTGACTCTCGTCGGATTAGCCGGGGTTCATCGCGGCCGTCTCAACCAGTACGACGACGCGCATTTCCAGTCGCGCCGCGAGTTGAAGCGAAACCACATGGTCGGAACCCTCGATCAGAACGGCTTCATCTTCGGCAAGCTCGGCCTTCCGAAATCTGACGCGCCCTTCGTGATGGCGCCGCCCGACCGTTTCCCGCATGCGATGATGATTGCACCGGCGGGCCGCGGGAAAGGCGTCGGCTTTGTCATCCCGAACCTCCTGCACTTCTCGGGATCGGCGATCATCCTCGACGTGAAGGGCGAGAACTTCGCCAAGACCTCGATCCACCGCAAACATGGACTGAAGAACGGCATTTGGTACTTCTCGCCCTTCGATGAAGACCGAGGTTCGCACCGGTTCAACCCACTCGCCCGGATCGCCGCCCTGCCCTCTGCCGAACGTCAGTATACCGCGCTGAACTCGATGGCCGATCTCTTCCTCATCCCGGAAGGCGAAAGCGCCCAGAGCTTCTTCAATGCCGGCAAGCGGCTCTTCATCGCCTCGTGCCTCTACGCCATCGAACAGCGCCGCCCGAC
>JAEULQ010000100.1 GCA_016792685.1 Tabrizicola sp.
GAGCGAACGGGTGCGGGCGCTGGCCTGACCTTTTGCTTGGCAGTTGGCTCCATCCTGCTAGTCTTGGCGCAAGGCAGGAACCAGAGGGTAGCCAGAGGACGAACATGTCCCAGACAGACCATCGCGGCGCAGAGGTTTCGACGACGTTCTCGCAGCCGATCCGCGCCATCACCACCATGCTGCTTGTCTGCCTTCTGGTCGGGGCCGGGGCCTGGCTGATCCACGGCGAGATCATCGGCATCCTGCGCACAAACCCGCTGTTGAACGGGCTGATCGCGCTGGTGTTCGTGTTCGGGGTGCTAACCTGTTTCTGGCAGGTCTGGATCCTGGCCCAGTCGGTCTACTGGATCGAGAATTTCGTACGCGGGACGGCCGGAACCGAAGAGGACATTCCGCCGCGCCTTCTGGCCCCGCTTGCCGCGCTGTTGCGGTCACGATCTGCCCGCATGTCGATTTCGGCCTCGTCGTCCCGATCGATCCAGGAATCGGTCGTCCAGCGCATCGACGAAGCGCGCGACATCACCCGCTATCTGATCAACCTGCTGGTCTTTCTTGGGCTTCTCGGCACGTTCTGGGGACTTGCGACCACGGTTCCCGCAGTTGTCGAGACAATCCGCTCGCTTGCCCCGCAGGAGGGCGAAAGCGGGCTGGATGTGTTCGGCAAGCTGATGGGGGGGCTGGAAAGCCAGCTTGGCGGGATGGGGACGGCGTTTTCCTCGTCGCTGCTGGGCCTGGCGGGGTCTCTGGTCCTGGGGCTTCTGGAGCTTTTCGCGGGCCACGGGCAGAACCGATTCATCCGCGAACTGGAGGAATGGCTGTCCTCGATCACCCGGCTTGGCTTCGCTGGTGAGGGTGAAGGCGCGGACCAGAACGCCCTGGGTCTGCTGGTTGACCACATGGCCCAGCAGATGGAGGAGCTGCAGGCCCTGCATGCCCAGACGGAAGCGAACCGGTTCCAGTCCGAGGCCCGGATGGGCGAACTGGTGACAACGATGACCCGGCTGACCGAAAGGATCGATGCCGAAAACGGTCAGTCGGCGCTGCTGAAGCGGATTGCCGAGGGGCAGGAGAAGCTCTTGGCCGCGCTGCAGGCGGGCGAAGGGGCAGGCGGCAACGATGCGGAAAGCCGGATGCGGCTGCGGTCGATTGACGTTCAGCTTCTGCGGATTCTGGAGGAGATGTCCGCCGGACGGCAGGAGACGCTGAGCGACCTCAAGACCGACATTGCCGCGCTGACTTCGGCCATCCGTCAGTTGGGCCGCGGCGTGGGGCGGGCCTGAGCCATGGTCGCACGAAGCCGGCGCCGAGACAGCTCGTTGATCTGGCCCGGGTTCGTGGATGCGGTGACGACGCTACTGATGGTGCTGATGTTCGTGCTGACCATCTTCACGGTCATGCAGTCGGTGCTGCGGGATACGATCACCAGCCAGGACACCGAGCTGGACGCGCTGACGAGCCAGGTCGCGCAACTGGCCGAAGCGCTGGGGCTGGAACAGGCAAAGGCCAGCGATCTGGAAGCGCGGGTGGCCGAGCTGCAGGCGGGGCTGTCTTCGGCCCTGGCCGAGGGCGAGCGGCAGGCCGGGCTGATCGCTTCGCTAACGGCCGACCTTTCGGCGCGCGAGGGCGAACTGGCGGCGGCGCGGTCGCGGATCACCGACTTTGAGGCCCAGGTGGCCGCACTTCTGGTCGAACGCGATGCGGCGCGGGGCGATGCCGAGCGGCTGACGGCCTCGGTTGCCGAGCTTGAGGCGGCGAAGGCGAAGTTGGTGTCCGAGGCCGAAGCGATGACTTTGGCGCTGGCCAAGGCGCGGGACGAGGTCGACGCACAGGCGGAAGCCGCGCGGCTGGCGGCGGCACGGCGGGAGGCGCTGGAGGCGCTTTTGGCCGAGGAGCGCAAGAAGGGTGAGGCGGCGCGGGTCAAGGTGAGCGAGGCCGAGGCCGCGCGGCTGGCGGATGCGGCGGCCTTGCAGGCCTTGCGGGATCGCTTGGCCAATGCCGATACCGAATTGACGGCGATGACTCTGGCGTTGGAGGCGGAGCGGAAGCGGGCCGAGGAGACGCTGACGCTTCTTGCTGCGGCAAGGGTGGCGGCTGAGGGGGCGGGGGAGAAAGACGCGGCCCTCGCCGCAGCAGAGACAGCGCTTCTGGCCGAGCAGGAAAAGGTCCTGGCAGCGGCCCGGGAAGTGGAGCTGCTGAACCAGCAGGTCGCAGCCCTTCGCGCGCAGCTTGGCAGCCTGCAGGCGGTGCTGGACGAGGCGAAGGCGCGGGATGAGGCGGCGAAAGTACAGCTGGAAAGCCTGGGCAACGACCTGAACGCCGCCTTGGCCCAGGTGGCGGCCGAGCAGCGGCGGCGGGCGGAACTGGAAGCCGCCGAGGCCGAGCGACTGGCTGCCGAGAACAGAGATCTTGCCCGGTTCCGGTCGGAATTCTTCGGCCAGCTTTCCACGCTGCTGCAGGGGCGCGAAGGGGTGCGGGTTGTGGGGGACCGGTTTGTGTTCTCCTCCGAGGTCCTCTTCACCCAGGGCTCGGCCGATCTTGCACCGGAGGGTCGGGCGCAGATTGCCGGAGTGGTGCGGACCCTGGACGAAATCCGGGGCAATATCCCGCCCGAGATCGACTGGATCATCCGGGTCGATGGCCATACCGACAACGTCCCGCTTTCGGGTGGCGGGGCCTTCGCCGACAACTGGGAACTGAGCCAGGCCCGGGCCCTGTCGGTCGTGCGCTTCATGCAGGATGAGCTGGGCTTTCCGCCCGACCGGATGGCCGCGACCGGTTTTGGGGAATATCGGCCAGTGGCCGCGGGCGATTCGGAAGAAGCCCGCGCCCAGAACCGGCGGATCGAGCTGAAACTGACCGAACGCTGAGGTCCCAAATCCGTGAGTTGGGCAAGCCCGGGTTTCGTGGTAGGATTCCGACAGTAAGCTGTTGGTACCACCTGGACGACCGGGGGTGACTGCAGGCCCCGGCCTTCCCCGAACGGGAGGACCCCGATGCCGAAGACCATTGGAAATCCACTGTCCTGGACACTGGGCGCGCTGGGCGCGGCCGCGGGCTATACGAGCGTGATCGCCACGCCCGTCGCGGACCCGAATGTGCGGCCCGAGACCCGGATCCTGATGCTGGACGATCTCCGCCAGGCCCTGCGCAAAGGCTGGGAGGATCTGGGGGCGATGCGGTCGGACATCATGTTCGCCTGCCTGATCTACCCCCTGATGGGGGCCGTGCTGCTGGCGCTGGCCGCGCGGGGTGATCTGGGGCATCTTCTGTTCCCGGTCCTGTCGGGCTTTGCCCTGGTCGGGCCGGTCGCGGCGCTGGGGCTGTACGAGATCAGCCGCAGACGGGAGGCCGGGGTGCCGGTCACCTGGCTGGCACTGCTGGACGTGATCCGCTCGCCACGCTTTCCGCGCATCCTGATGTTGAGCTGCTTTAACGGTGTGATCTTCATCGCCTGGATGCTGATCGCCGATGCGATCTATGCCGCGACGCTGGGGCCGGAACCGCCTGCAAGCCTGATGGGGCTTCTGACCGAAGTGGTAACGACGCCCGCGGGTTGGGCTCTGGCGGTCATCGGAACCGCTGCGGGTTTCGTGCTGGCGGTCTGTGTGCTGGCGGTTTCGGTCGTGTCCTTCCCGTTGCTACTTGATCGAGACGTGAGCCTGCCGGTGGCGGTGATGACCTCGGTCACGGTGGCGCGAGAGAACCCGGTGGTGATCGGGACCTGGGGGCTGATCGTGGCCCTGGGGCTGGTGGTGGGGATATTGCCCTTCCTTATCGGGCTGATCG
>JAEULQ010000121.1 GCA_016792685.1 Tabrizicola sp.
CCCCCAGAACAACCGCGCGGGGCATTCCTTACGGGTTCACCACCGGTGCGCCAAGCTTCGGCGCCTCAAGCTTGGGCGGATCGAGGGTCGGAGCGCCCAGGGTCGGTGCACCGAGTGTCGGGGCGCCAAGCGTTGTGCCGCCTGGCGGTGCAAGCGTGTTCAAGGTCGGGATCTCGATCTTCACGCTGCTCGGGTCCACCGCCTCGCCCTTGTAATGCATGACCATCTGGGGAAAGGCGATGGTGATCCCGATCATGACCACCTGGATCACCACGAAGGGCACCGCACCCCAGTAGATCTGCCCGGTCGAGACCCCGCCCAGCCGTTCACCCGTCACCTTGTCGTTATAGGGCGCCTTGGGCGCGACCGAGCGCAGGTAGAACAGTGCAAAGCCGAAAGGCGGGTGCATGAACGAGGTCTGCATGTTCACTGCAAGGATCACCCCGAACCAGATCAGGTCGATGCCCAGGGCTTCGGCCGGGGCAACCAGCAGCGGCACGATGATGAAGGCAAGCTCGAAGAAGTCGAGGAAGAAGGCGAGCAGGAACACCAGGATCGAGACGAAGATCAGGAAGCCCGTCTCCCCGCCCGGCAGGCTGACCAGAAGGTGTTCGACCCAGACATGGCCATTGACCCCGTAGAAGGTCAGGCTGAACATCCGTGCCCCGATCAGGATGAACATCACGAAGGCCGAAAGCCGGGTGGTCGAGGCCAGGGCCTGGCTGATCACACCGAAATTCAGCCGCCGCTTCATCGCAGCCAGCACCATCGCGCCCAAAGCCCCCATCGCGCCGCCTTCTGTGGGCGTGGCGATGCCGAGGAAGATCGTGCCAAGCACCAGGAATACCAGTGCCAGGGGCGGGATCAGCACGATGATGAACTGCTGCGCCAGCCGCGACATGGTGTTGAGGCCCGTGCTCTTGTCCATCACGGCATAGGCATAGATGACCAGCACCCCGACGGTCGCGCCCAGGATGTCGGCATTCGCGCCCTGCGTCGGGTAAAGCCAGACATGGGCCGCGTAGCCGATGCCGATGCAGACCGCGATGGCGACCAGAAGCGAAGTCACGCCATGGCCGAGCGTCCTTGCCTCGGGCGGAAGGGCCGGCACCCAGTTCGGTCGCAGGATCGAGACGGCAAAGATGTAGGCCATGTAGAGCCCGGTCAGCACCAGGCCCGGAATGATCGCGCCCGCATACATGTCGCCGACCGACCGGCCCAGCTGGTCGGCAAGGACGATCAGAACGAGCGACGGAGGGATGATCTGGGCCAGCGTTCCCGAGGCCGCGATGACGCCCGAGGCGACCCGACGGTCGTAGCCGTAACGCAGCATGATCGGCAGCGAGATGAGACCCATCGCGATCACGCTTGCCGCAACCACACCGGTCGTGGCCGCCAGAAGCGCACCGACGATGATCACCGCATAGGCAAGCCCGCCCCGGATCGGGCCGAACAGCTGGCCCACGGTGTCCAGCAAGTCTTCGGCCATGCCGCTTCGTTCCAGCACGATTCCCATGAAAGTGAAGAAGGGGATGGCCAGCAGCGTGTCATTCGACATCGTCCCCCAGACCCGCTGCGGCATCGTGCCGATGAGCGACCAGTCAAGCGTGATGGTGCCTTCGGAAAAGGGGGCGAGCCAGACGCCGATGGCAAAGAAGACCAGGCCGTTCGCGGCCAGAGAGAAGGCCACCGGATAGCCCAGTAGCAGGAAGACGATCAGGCTCGCGAACATGATCGGAGCCATGTTGATGGCGATAAGTTCGAGCATCAGCGCTTCTCCCCTTCGGCCAGTTTGGCGACCGTTTCGGCCAGTTGCGCGCCTTCCAACTCGGCGGCCTCATGGGCCGACACAAAGGGGTGCGGGTCCTCCATCAATCCCTGCATGACAGCGATCTTCTTGACGATTTCCGACAGCGCCTGGGCAATGAGCAACGCAAAGCCAATCGCCAGGATCGCGCGGGCCGGCCAGATGATCAGCCCACCGGCATTGGTCGAGATCTGGCCCGAGTTGTAGGCCTGCAGCGTATAAGGGACCAGAAGCCAGGTCATCAGCACGACGAAGGGCAGGGTAAAGAAGACATGACCGAACAGGTCGATCCAGTGCTGGGTCCGGCGCGAGCGGGTGCCGTAGAAGACGTCGATCCGGATGTGTTCGTTCTGTTGCAGCGTGTAGGCCGCTGCACCCATGAAGGCGGCCCCGAAGAGGTACCACTGCATTTCGAGCAGTGAATTCGACGACCAATTGAACAGCTTTCGGACGATTGCGTTGCCCGAACTGACGAGAACCGCCAGCAAGATGAGCCACATCACCGATTTCCCAACGAACGCATTAATGCGGTCGATGCCGCGCGACACGGCAAGCAAGGCCTGCATCCGGTTTCCCCTCCCTGGGTAGCTGCAGGTTTGCCCCGCAGTCTGTGCTAAACTGGTAAATTAACTTGACCAAATATCGCAGATCGACCGGTCGGGTCAACCCTGAAGCCCGCTCTCCTAGGCCGCCTGTTCGGTGTCCGCCTCAACCGAGCGCAGTTTCAGTCGCTGGCCGACATCGGCAATCGCCTGGATAACCGGCATGAACTCAAGACCTAGTGCAGTCAGGGCATATTCAACGGTGGGAGGCGATGTTTCCATCACCCTTCGCGTGAGGATTCCGCGTTCCTCAAGCTCGCGCAAGCGTTGTGTGAGCACTTTTGCCGAAACCAGAGGGATATCTGACCGCAATTCCGAAAACCGGCGTGCGCCAGACGAGAGATACCAGATGATATTCGGGGTCCAGGCGCCGCCAATGAAGGCCATGCAGTCCGACAGCGGACACTGCGGGTGCGGCGTGCGGTTCTTGCGGCGCTTGAGCGTCATGCTGACCTCCAGGTTCGGTTACCGCCGAGATACTCCAATCTGGTCGTTACTGCAAGTTACCCCGTTACCTTAAGTTATCATTTGGTCTAGATCATCCGCATCCGAAACCAAAGGAGATACCGATGAAACTCTACATCAAACCGGGCGCTTGCTCGATGGCTTCGCATATTGTCCTGTCCGAGATCGGCGGCGATTACGCGGTCGAAGTGGTCGATACCGCAGCCGGGGAAACGGCCAGCGGCGCGAACTATCGCGAGATCAACCCGAAGGGCAAGGTTCCCGCGCTGGAAGTCGACGGCGAAGTGCTGACCGAGGGCCCGGCCATCCTGCAGTTCCTGGGGGATCGTGCGGCCAATGACGCGCTGGCCCCGGTCGGTGGCACGATGGCGCGGGCGCGGGTGAACGAGGTGCTGAACTATACCGGGACCGAGCTGCATATCGCCTTCGGACCGCTCTTCAACCCGGC
>JAEULQ010000124.1 GCA_016792685.1 Tabrizicola sp.
GGGGAAGCGGGCCTCGACGCGCTTGGCTTTCGGCGATTCAGTCCACGGGATCCGGACGCAGCCCGACCGGTTGCGGGCCGAGTACGCACGCAGCACCGGGGCTTCAAAGCCCGGGATCAGGCGCTTGTAGCTGTTGGTGCCCGGGTTGGTCAGCGCGTTCAGGGCCTTGGCATGCTTCAGGATGCCGCCGATGAACCACAGGGCTTCCTGGCTCAGGTCGGCATACTTGTCGCCCGCGAACAGCGGCTTGCCGCCCTTCCAGATCGACATGTTGACGTGCATCCCCGAGCCGTTGTCGCCTTTCATGGGCTTCGGCATGAACGTCACGGTCTTGCCGTAGGCGTGGGCCACGTTGTGGATCACGTACTTGTACTTCTGGATGTTGTCAGCCTGCTCAACGAGCCCGCCGAAGATCATCCCCAGCTCGTGCTGGCAGGTCGCCACTTCGTGGTGGTGCTTGTCGACCTTGATGCCCATCCGCTTCATGGTCGAGAGCATCTCGCCGCGGATGTCCTGGGCCTCATCAATCGGGTTGACCGGGAAATAGCCGCCCTTGTGGCCCGCGCGGTGGCCGTAGTTGCCGCCTTCGGTCACGGTATCGGTGTTCCAGGCCGCCGCTTCCGCGTCGATCTCGTAGGCCACCTTGCGGGGGGTCACGGAATAGCGGACGTCGTCGAAGATGAAGAATTCGGCTTCCGGCCCGAAATAGGCCGCATCACCGACGCCGCTCGATTTCAGGTAGGCTTCTGCCTTCAGCGCGATCTGGCGCGGGCAGCGGGCATAGGGCTCGTTCGTGTCGGGCTCGACCACATTGCAGTGCACGCACATGGTCTTTTCGGCGTAGAACGGGTCGATATAGACCGATGCCGCATCCGGGATCAGCTTCATGTCGGACTGGTCGATCGACTTCCAGCCCGCGATCGACGAACCGTCGAACATGAAGCCTTCCTCGAAGAAATCCTCGTCCACGAGGTCGGCCACCAGCGTGACGTGCTGGAGCTTGCCCTTCGGGTCGGTGAAACGAATGTCGACGTATTCGACCTCTTCGTCCTTCATCAGTTTCAGAGCCTTGGCAACGGCGCTCATCTGACTGCCTTTCGGTTTGGGGTTGATGTTTCAGGCCTTGCGGGCCAGTTCAGACAGCATCGTCGCCGGTTTCGCCGGTACGAATGCGGATGGCTTGTTCCACGGGGGTGACGAAGATCTTGCCGTCGCCGATCTTGTCGGTGCGCGCGGCCGAGATGATCGCCTGCACGGCAGTGTCGACCATGTCGTCGGTCAGGACGACCTCGATCTTCACCTTGGGCAGGAAGTCCACGACATATTCGGCGCCGCGGTACAGTTCAGTGTGGCCCTTCTGGCGGCCGAAGCCCTTGACCTCGGTCACTGACAGGCCCTGGATTCCGGCTTCCTGAAGCGCTTCCTTCACTTCATCCAGCTTGAACGGCTTGATGATTGCTTCGACTTTCTTCATGGGCCGACTCCCCCGGGTTCCGTCTTCGCCCCTCTCACCACTTCCCCGCGGGGGGGACAATGTGACAGGGTTTCCTTGCGGCTTCGCGCCGGGGGATTCCTGAGGGAGTGCCTAATTTTTGTGCAATGCGCCTGTATGGTGGGCGGTTTGAAAACTTGAGGCGTTGCGAGATGACCGAACTCCTGACCGCCGCGCAGATGCGGGCCATCGAACAGGCGGTGATTGCCAGTGGCGAGGTCACGGGCCTTGAGCTGATGGAACGCGCCGGGCGGGGCGTGGTCGAGGCGATCTTCGAGGAGTGGCCGGAGATGAAAGCCACTTCGCACCGGGCGGTGGTCCTCTGCGGGCCGGGGAACAACGGCGGCGACGGCTTTGTCGTGGCGCGGCTCTTGAAGGAGTGGGGCTGGGAGGTGGAGGTCTTCCTCTACGGCGACCCGGAGCGGCTGCCGCCGGACGCGCGGGCGAATTATGAGCGGTGGGTGGGGATGGGGGAGGTGGCGCAGTGGGACGATTACGCCGAGACGCTGAAGCGTCATAAGTACTCGCGCGATGTCCGTGAAGCCTTTCCTGGCCTTAGGGATGCGACGAAAGCTGATTTGTTCATTGACGCACTTTTCGGCACGGGGCTTTCGCGCGCCGTCAACTATGGCGATCTAGTGGGAATGTTCTTGGCTTCGTCGATACTGCTAAAGCCTGACGGAAAATCTGTCTGCCTTGACGTCCCGACGGGCATTTGTGCCGAAAGCGGCAGGGCATTGGGAGACGACGTCGCGGCCGTCGGTTACCCGGATAGGTTCTTCGATCTTTGCGTGACCTTTCAGAGCAATAAGCCGGGAAATCTTTTGGCTGAAGGCGGGCAAGCGATCAGGAAGCTTCGCGTGGTCGATCTGGGGCTGGGAAAAGCGGCGCGCAAAGAGGGGATGGGTAAGCTCGTCGAGGTCGATCTTGCCTGGATTCGCCTGGACCATATGCAATTCCGGTTGGGGGTGGTGGGGTACAAGCGGCTGTCGAAGTCTAGGATGAACGTTGCTGGCCAGTCCGGGCCAGCGGACCACCACAAATACTCCCACGGTCACGCCCTCATCCTCTCCGGACAGTCTGGTCGCGGCGGGGCGGCGCGGCTGGCGGCGCGGGGGGCGCTGAGGATCGGGGCGGGGGTGGTGACGGTGGGGTGTCCGCCGGAGGCAATCCCCGAGAACGCCGCGCGGCTGGATGCGGTGATGCTGCGGGGGGTGGCTGACGGGCTGGCGCTGGAGGAGGCGCTGGCGGACCCGCGGATCAATGCGCTGTGCGTGGGGCCGGGGTTGGGCCTCGATGCGCGGGGGCTGGAGGTGGTGGCTGTTGCCCTTGGTGCCTCGCCGGGGAGCCCCCCACCCCCATCCCCTCCCCACGCGGGGGAGGGGGGCCGCTTGGGGCAGGGCGCAGCGCAAGACGATCAGGCGCTTCCCCTCCCCCCCGTGGGGAGGGGAGAGGGGAGGGGGGCTTCGTCAAGGGATCGCCGCAAGATCGTCCTCGATGCCGATGCGCTGACGATCCTCTCGCAACACCCCGACCTCTTCGCCGCCCTGCACAAAGGATGCGTCCTCACCCCCCATGCCGGGGAGTTCGCCCGCCTCTTCCCCGACATCGCCGAGAAACTGGCGGCCCCCGCCACCAAGGGCCCCGCCTATTCCAAGGTCGACGCCACGCGCGAGGCGGCGAAGCGCGCTGGCTGCGTGGTCCTTTACAAAGGCCCCGACACGGTGATCGCCGACCCCTCGGGGCGCTGCGCCATCAACTCGGCCCACTACGAGCGAGCGGCGCCGTGGCTGGCGACGGCCGGATCGGGGGATGTGCTGGCGGGGTTCATCACCGGGCTTCTTGCGCGGGGGGTCTCGCCTTTCGATGCGGCCTGCACCGGGGCCTGGCTGCATGTGGAATGCGCGCTCAGCTTCGGGCCAGGGCTGATTGCCGAGGATCTGCCCGAGGAGTTGCCGAAGGTGTTCCGGGCGCTTGGCGTGTGAGGTGGGGTTGAACCCCACCATACGGTGTCATACCGCCCGGTCGATCTTGGTGGACAGGTGGATCAGGCTTTCCGAAGCCCGCACTCCGGTCATCGCGCCAATCTGGTCCAGTACCGAATCGAGCACCTGGGTGTTGGGGCAGGCGACCTGGACGAGGAAGTCGAACCGACCGCTCGTGGTGAAGACCCGCTCGATCTCGGCAATCGAGCGCAAGCGCGCCAAGACGGCGGCCTGCGAGCGGGGTTCGATGGTCAGCAAAACCGATGCCCTGAGCCGCCCCTCCCGCGCCGCTTCGCCCAGTTTCAGCGTGTAGCCGGCGATCACGCCCGATGTCTCCAGCCGCTCCAGCCGGGCCTGGATCGTCGATCGCGCGACCTTCAACCGTCGCGAGAGCGTGGCCACCGACACCCGCGCATCGGCGGAGAGAAGCCCAATGATGTTGCGATCCAGTTCATCCATGCAGAATGTCGTCCTTTTTCGTCATTATAACGAGCAAACCCGTCATTTATATAGTTTTGTTCGGTGAGTTTGTACACCATATGCGGCATCCTCGATTGCAGGAAAAGGGCGGCTCATACGCACCTGGCCTGGTTCACTTGAAACCACGCTGGTGCCCGGTCCCATAGCTGCGCGGGGAAGGGCGAAGCGTCTTGTTGGCAAAGGGAAAAACGCCGATGGGACTCTCCAAGACAATCTGGTCCAACCCTACTGATTTTCTGAAGAAACAGTCGCCCGAGAACCCGGTCCTGTTCTTTGCGCCCTCGGCCGCACAGGCCGCCGCGCGGCGTTTCATCGACGGCTTCCCGGGTCTTGTGACCTATGCGGTCAAGTCGAACCCGGGTGAAGCCATGGTCGAGAATCTGGCCGCGGCCGGCGTGCGCGGCTTTGACTGCGCCTCGCCCTTCGAGATCGACCTGATCCGCCGCCTGGTTCCGGAAGCGGCGATCCACTACAACAACCCGGTGCGCGCGCGCCACGAGATCGCCTATGCGGTCGAGCGGGGGGTCAAGAGCTACAGCGTCGATTCCAAGTCGGAACTGGCCAAGCTGATCGAGATGGTCCCCGCCCATGGCACCGAGATCTCGGTCCGCTTCAAGCTGCCGGTGGCGGGTGCCGCCTACAACTTCGGCGCCAAGTTCGGGGCGACGGTGGAACTTGCGAGCGAGCTTCTGAAGACCGTGGCGGCCGCGGGCTTCATCCCCTCGATCACCTTCCACCCCGGCACGCAATGCACCGATCCCCATGCCTGGGAGGCCTATATCCGTGAGGCCGCGACGATCGCCAAGGGTGCAGGGGTCAAGATTGCCCGGCTGAACGTGGGTGGTGGTTTCCCGAGCCACCGTCTGAACGCCGTGGTTCCGCAACTTGAAGAGACCTTCGCCCTTATCGACCGTGTCGCCACCGAGGCCTTCGGCGCCGACCGGCCCGAACTCATCTGCGAGCCGGGCCGCGCGCTTTGCGGCGATGCTTTCGCGCTTGCTGCCCGGGTCAAGGCGCTGCGCGACGGAAACCATGTCTTCCTGAATGACGGCGTCTATGGGTCGCTGACCGAACTGCCGATGATCGGCGTCATCGACCGGATCGAAGTGCTGAGCGCTGATGGCGAGCGGCGCAAGGGCGAGCCGGTGCCCCGGATCGTCTTCGGCCCCACCTGCGATTCGGTCGACCGCTTGCCGGGCGAGATTCCCCTGCCGGCCGATCTGGCCGAGGGCGACTTTGTGATCTGGCAGGGCATGGGGTCCTACTCGACCGTCACCAACACCCGCTTCAACGGCTTTGGTGAGCTGCAGATGGCAACGGTTCTCAGCCTGAAGCTCTGATCCGACCCAAATCGACGTGATCGGCAAGCGCCCGGCTGGACAATTCCGGCCGGGCGCTTAGCGTTCAGGGCGGAGGTAGCTGCCAATGAATGCCAGCCAGATGAAGTTCGGCCTCGCCCAGCCGCTGAAGCGGCGCGAGGATGTCAGGTTCCTGACCGGACAGGGACGCTACGTCGCGGACCTTGTGCCGCAGGGCGCACTCTGGGCGGCCTTCCTGCGGTCGGACCATGCCCATGGCGAAATCCTGTCGCTGGATGTCTCCGAGGCCCGTGCGGCCCCCGGCGTGCATCTGGTGCTGACTGCGGCCGATCTGGTGGCGGTGGGTGTGAAGCTTGGCATGAAGGGTGAACGCATCGAGACCCGTGGCGGTGGCAAGGGCGCTGGGCCAGAGCGGCCGGTTCTGGCGCGGGACCGGGTGCGGTTCGTGGGCGAGGCGATGGCCATGGTCGTTGCCGACACGCCCGAGGTGGCCCGAGATGCGATCGAGATGATTGCTTTCGATATCAAGGATCTCGACCCCGCTCTTCATCTGACACTTGAAGAACCCACACTCCATCCCGAAGCCCCGAAGAACCACGCCTTCGACTTTGTCTTCGGCGATGAGGCGGAAACCGAAGCCGCATTTCGGAAAGCCGCCCACCGGGTGGAGGTCGAGGTGATCCACAACCGGGTGACCGCAGCCCCGATGGAGCCGAGGGCCGCTTTTGCCGAATGGGACGGAGCGCGGCTCCACCTTTGCGTCAATGGTCAGGGGGTCTGGGTCCAGCGCAACGAGCTTAGCCGGATGCTGGGCCTGCCGCGTGAGTCGATCCGGGTGACCAATCCCGATGTCGGCGGCGGCTTCGGGATGAAGGCGATGACCTATCCGGAATATGTCGTCCTGGCCCAGGCCGCGCGGCAGTTGGGCCGCCCGGTCGCCTGGGTCTCGACCCGCAGCGAAGCGATGCTGACCGACAATTCCGGCCGCGATCTCGTCGCGAGGGCCGAGCTGGGTTTTGACCGGGATCACCGGATCACCGCCTATCGCGTTAACCTTGTGACCAATCTTGGCGCCTATAATTCGCAGTTCGGGCAGGCCATCCAGACGGAGCTTTTCGCCAAGGTGCTGACAGGGGTTTACAAGGTGCCGGTTGCCGCGCTTCAGGCGACGGGGGTCTATACCAACGCAACACCCATCGACGCCTATCGCGGCGCGGGCCGGCCCGAGGCGATCCTGACTGTTGAGCGTGCGATGGATGAAGCCGCGCGGGTCCTCGGCGTCGATCCGGTGGCGCTGCGGCTGAAGAACGTCATCCGCGATTTCCCGCATGAAACGATGGAAGGCGAGATCATCGATGGCGGCGATTTCGCCGGTCTGCTCGAGACGGTCGCCCCACGCTCGGTTGGTTACGCGGACCGGCTGGCGGCAAGCCGGGCCAAGGGTCGGCTTCGGGGCATCGGGGTCGCGGCCTATATCGAGGCGATCCTGGGCGATCCGGATGAGACTGCCCGCCTGGTCCTGGACGAAGATGGTGGCGCCACGCTTTATGTCGGTACCCAGTCGAACGGTCAGGGGCATGAAAGCGTCTATGCCCGCATGGTCGCCGAGGCGACCGGCATCGCGCCCGAACGCGTAAGGATTGTCGAGGGTGACAGCGACCGGATTGCCAAGGGCGGCGGTACCGGGGGCTCGCGCTCGGTCACCGTGCAGGGCACCGCAGCGCGGGCGACGATCGGCGCGATGATCACGGCGTTCGAGGGCTTTCTGGCCCAGGAATGGGGGCTTGAGGCGGTGGAGTTCACCGATCTCCGCTTTGGTGCGCCCGGCACCAACCTGCGGCTGACCATGGCCGAGGCGGCGGCACTGGCCCGGGCCAGAGAGCGGCATGATCTGGTCGACCGAAGCGAGCGGATCAGGCTTGACGGGCGATCCTTCCCGAACGGCGTGCATCTCTGCGAAGTCGAGATCGACCCCGAAACCGGGGGTCTGACACTGGACCGGTATTCGGTCGTCGATGACTTCGGGGTGCTTGTCGCTCCGAACCTCGTCGAGGGTCAGGTCCATGGCGGCATAGCGCAGGGCTTCGGCCAGGCAGTGACCGAATGGCTGGTGCAGGACGACACTGGCCAGGTCCTGACCGGCAGTTTCATGGACTATGCGATGCCGCGCGCCACTGACCTGCCCATGATCCAGTTTGCCGAACGTGGGATCCCGACCCGAACCAATCCCCTTGGCATGAAGGGCTGCGGCGAGGCTGGCACAGTGGGCGCGCTGGCCGCGATTTCCAATGCGGTGCGTGATGCCTTGGCCCCCGTTGGTGTCACACGCGTCGACATGCCTTTCACGCCCACCCGGCTCTGGACCTGGATCACGGAGGCCCGCCACGCGCCTGTTTGACCGCCTGCGCAGTTTCTTCCGCCGTGGCGTCGAGGTCACGGCGGAACCGGCACCTGCCCCCGAACCGGGACGGGTGCGGGGTCGGGTCGATCATGTGGTCATTCTTGACGGGACGATGTCTTCGCTTGAGCCGGGGGCCGAAGCCAATCCGGGGCTGCTGTTCCTTCTGCTGCGCGAGATGGGGCATCATGCGAACCGCAGGCTCTATTACGAGCCGGGCATGCAATGGGAAGGTTGGCTGCGCGGCGTCGCTATCCTCGAGGGCCGGGGCGTCGCGCCGCAGATCCAGCGGGCCTACGGCTGGCTTGCCTCGGGCTATCGGGAAG
>JAEULQ010000057.1 GCA_016792685.1 Tabrizicola sp.
TGAAGCCCGGTGCGTCCTGCGCCGAGATCACCATGAAGATCAACGAGTTCCTGGCCGAGCGGCAGATGCTGCAATACCGGACCTTCGGCTACGGGCATTCCTTCGGGGTCCTGTCGCACTACTATGGCCGCGAGGCGGCACTGGAACTGCGCGAAGATATCGACACGGTGCTGGAGCCGGGGATGGTGATCAGCATGGAGCCGATGCTGACGATCCCGGAAGGCATGCCGGGAGCGGGCGGCTACCGCGAGCACGACATCTTTGTCGTGACCGAGGACGAGCCCGAGGACATCACGCATTACCCCTATGGGCCAGCGTTCAACGTGGTGGGGTGAGGTCAACGGGCCGGGGGGAGACCCCGGCCCGGCTTTTCAGCCGCGTTTGACGAGGCGGATCAGCAGCAGCAGGATCACGGCTCCGAGGGTGGCGGAGATGATCGCGCCGAGAAGGTTGCCGCCCATACCCATCCCGGCACGAGGCAGAAGAAATCCTGCAAGGAAAGCTCCGACAATGCCGATGACGATGTTGCCGGCAAGTCCGTAGCCGTAACCCTTGACGATCTGGCCCGCGAGCCAGCCTGCTACGGCGCCGACGATCAGGAAGATGATCAGTGCCTCAATGCCCATCATGGTTCGTCTCCCTCGCCCCGGCTCGGGGCGTGGCTCCGACTATACCACGGATATCGACCCTTCGTATCGCGCCATGGGGGCCAGCACTGTCTGCGACCGGAATCGCGCAGAGAATCAGCTTCGCCCGCGAAGATTCGGAAAATCCTGCGATTTTTTGCTTGACCTAGGGGCCGGTGCATGGCCGAAGCTCTGCGAAGCTGCCCTTAACCTTTGAGTCTGCCAAGTGAAAATCGCCCTTGCCCGGATCCTGGTGATCCTTGCCCTTCCGTTGCTGGCCGCCTGTGCCGGAACCGCGAAGCAGTCGAAAGCGCCTGAAGTCGTGCCTGGGTACGAAGGCATTCAGGATGGTGAGTTCTTCATCGAGCCGGTGCCGGCCCAGTATCTTTACGAAGGCAACCGCCGGACCGAAGTCGATTATGTCGGGGACGAACGCCCGGGGACCATCGTCGTCGATACCCATTCGCGCAAGCTTTACTTCGTGCTGGAGGGCAACCGGGCGATCCGCTACCCGATTGCCGTCGGACGCGAGGGGATCTCGTTCCGCGGATCGGGCGTTGTCGGTCGCAAGGCGGAATGGCCCGCATGGCAACCCACGGCCAATATGGTCCGCTCGCGGCCCGACCTCTATGCGGCCTACGCCGGTGGTCTTCCAGGCGGGCTGATCAACCCCCTGGGCGCGCGGGCGCTGTACCTTTACCGCGGCGGTCGGGATTCGATGTTCCGGATCCACGGAACGGCGGATGCTGCTTCGATCGGTCATGCGACCAGCGCGGGCTGCATTCGCCTGTTCAACCAGGACGCCATCGATCTTTACAATCGCGCTCCCAATGGAACGCGCGTGAAAGTACGGACCGAGGCCGAGAGCCTGGCCCTTGAGGGGCCGCAGATGACCGATGCGTATGGACATGTCGTGGCCGCAACGCCCGAGAACATCGCCAAGAAGGAAAAGGACCTGGCGCTGATCGCCAAGCAAGCCGAGAAAGACCGTGTCGCGGCCGAGAAGGCCGAGAAAAAGCGGCTTGCGGCCTGCGAACGCCGCGGGATCGCGGCCGAGGAATGCCCCCGGCCCGAAGCCCCCAGCGCGACGGTCACGGTCGGAACATCTGAAGGCGCTACAACCGGATGACGTAATCCTTCAGGGTGGTCTCGACGACCTCCCAGGTGCCCTCGAAGCCGGGGCGGATGATCAGACTGTCACCCGCGTGCAGTTGGGTGACAGTGCCATCGGCCCCGGTCAGGATCGAATAACCGCTGAGAATGTGGAAGTATTCCCATTCCGAGTAGCTGACCCGCCACTTTCCGGGCGTGGACTGCCAGAGGCCGCAATAAAGCCCGTCACGCTCTTCCAGGTTCCAGGTGGTGTGGACCGGGTCGCCTGATATGACCTTTGCAGGGTCGGGTTTCGCGGTTTCCGGCGCCGTGCCGACACGGGTGACTCGTTGGATCAGGGTCATTTTGCTCTCCTTTCCCATATTCAGGCCGGACTGCCTTGGGTGGTCAACCCCGGGGCCGTGCAATCGGCGGTGCTGCGCTGCGGCGCAATTATGTTGCGGATGCGATGCGGTTGTGCCCATATGACAGGCAGATTGCGAAAGCGGAGGCCCAGAGATGAGCGCCACATCCCCCGTCCGGCCTGTGCTCCCCCCCGATATCCGCGCCCGAAAGGGCAGCGAGCCGCTGGTCGTCCTGACCGCCTATTCCACGCCGGTCGCCCGGCTGGTGGATGCGCATTGCGACATTGTCCTTGTGGGCGACTCTGTGGGGATGGTGATCCACGGCCTGCCCTCGACGCTGGGCGTTACGATGGAAATGATGATCCTTCATGGCAAGGCCGTGGTCCGGGGCGCGCAAAAGGCGATGCCGGTGATCGACATGCCGTTCGGATCCTACGAAGAAGGCCCGCAGCAAGCCTTCCGCAACGCCGCGCGGCTGATGTCCGAGACCGGCGCGCCGGCAGTGAAGCTGGAAGGCGGGCAGCATATGGCCGAGACGATTGCCTTCCTGACCGCCCGCGGGGTGCCAGTGATGGCGCATGTGGGCCTCACGCCGCAGTCGGTGAACACGTTGGGCGGCTACAAGGTGGTAGGCCGGGCCGAGGAAGCCGAAAAGGTGATGGCCGATGCTCGCGCAGTCGAGGCGGCGGGGGCGTTCTCGGTGGTGCTGGAAAAGGTGCCCGAGGGGCTGGCGGCGCGGATCACGCAAGAGCTGACCATTCCGACGATCGGGATCGGGGCCGGGGTGCGCTGCGACGGGCAGGTGCTGGTCGTCGATGACATGCTGGGCCTTTTCACCGAGTTCCGGCCGAAGTTCGTCAAGCGGTATGCCGAGCTTGGAAAAGCGGCGGACGAAGCAATTGCGGCCTATGCTGCCGAGGTTCGCTCGCGGGCCTTTCCGGCGGCAGAGCATTCGTTTCCCGATGTGCTGCCGGTGAAGAAATGATCCTGAAAACAGTGGCCGATCTGCGGGCCGTGGCGCGGGGCTGGCGGGCGAAGGGTGAGGTGATCGGCGTGGTGCCGACGATGGGCGCCCTGCACGACGGGCACCTGTCGCTGGCGCGGCGGGCGCGGGCGGAATGCGACCGGGTGATCACCACGATCTTCGTGAACCCCAAGCAGTTCAACAACCCCGAGGATCTGAAGAAATACCCCCGGACCCTGGAGGCAGATGCCGAGTTGCTGGCGACCGTCCCGGTGGACGCGATTTTCGCGCCGCCGGTCGAGGAGGTCTACCCCGAGGGCTTCATCACCAATGTGACGATGCAGGGCGTAGCGCAGCCGTTGGAAGGCTATATGCGGCCGGGCCATTTCGACGGCGTGGCTACGGTGGTAACCAAGCTCTTCGGCATGAGCCTCGCCGACCGGGGCTATTTCGGCCAAAAGGACTGGCAACAGTTGCAGGTGGTCTTGCGGCTGGTGCGGGATCTGAACGTGCCGGTCGAAGTCGTGGGCTGCGAGACGATCCGCGAGGCGGACGGGCTGGCAATGTCGTCGCGCAATGTCCGGCTGACGGCTGCGGGGCGGGCGAAGGCCCCGGTCCTTTATGCGGCGATCACGCGGGCGGCTCAGGATATTCGCGTTGGTCATGCCGACCGGATGGCGATCCGCGAGGCGGCGGAGACGATGCGCGAAGCTGGCTTCGAGCGGGTGGAATATATCGAGCTGCGCGATGCCGAGACGCTGATGCCCTCGGACGACCCGCGCCGCCCGCGCAGGATGCTGGCTGCCGCCTGGATCGATGGGGTGCGCCTGATCGACAATATTCCGGTCTAGTCGGGCGGTTTTCAGGCGGAGCGCTATCGCGCAAGGCTTTTGTCTCGTCGTCGGCCTTCGCCTCCTCCTCGGCTGATGGGGGTTTCACCCCAAGCCCCGTGGGGACTTCAGGACGAGAAAGCCCATTTTCCGCACTTGGCGGACCGGCCAAGTTGCTGCAAGACTTGGTCTGTTGGAACGGTGTCCGAAAAACCGGCGCCGGGATGATGTAATTCAGTGTTACATCATTATGTGATGCAAACGATGTTCAACGGAGGGTCGGATGGCCGATTTCGAAACGCAGATCAAGGAAAGCCAGGCTCAGGTCGCCGAGGCGCAGGCGAAGATTTCGGCGATCACCAGCCGGATCGAGGCCGCGCGGTCGAAGCTGGACCAGGGTGTCCAGCTGGATGTGGAGAACGCGACGCTGGAAGACGTGGCCAAGCACACCGATCTGATGAACGCGAATATCGCCGAACTGATCATGGGTCTGGACGATGTGACGGCGGGCTTTTCGGCGGAATTTGCCGAGATGCGGTCGAAGACGGGGATGGAGACCTTCATTGGCATCTTCTCCTCGGCGAAGGCCGAGTCGATGCGGCAGGAGCGGATGCGCTCGGCCTCGGTCGATGACAAGCTGCAGGATCTGATTTCCAAGTCGGACGTGATCGTGAAGCTTCTGCAAGGTCAGCTGGACCTTCTGAACGTGCAGAAGACGCGGGTGGAGGGGAACCTGGCCTCGACCCTGACTGAGCGCGAGGAGACGGTGGGGGCGCTGGAGGCGGTGCGGGCGGAAGTGGCTGCGCTGGACCCGAAGATCATCGAACTGGAAAACAAGATCGCGGTCGAGCAGGACGCGGCGGCGCGGACGAAGCTCGAGACGGAGCTTGCCACCCTGAACGCGCAGTACAACGCGCTGGTGCAGGATGAACAGGTGAAGCTGGCGAAGTCCCAGACGCTGGAGCGGTACATCGAGAAGGGCAAGACCTGGGTCGACTCCCTTCAGAACCAGGCGGCGACTCAGCTGGTGCTGATCAACAAGCTGCAGACGGATACCAAGCAGCGGGTGGTGCTGTATGACGCGCTGACCTCGTCCTTGAAGACGGCGCAGCAGCAGGACGTGGCGCACCGGATCAACGAGATCGGGGTGAAGACCGACCAGGAAGCCCAGACCGCGATGGCGGCCATCGGGGCGGCGACGAACGACAAGATGGCCGACATGCTGGAAGCGCATGAGGGGCACATGGTCTTTGCCCGGCAGATCCTTGAGCAAAAGGCGAAGGCGGATGAGCGCTTTGCGCGCCGTTTCGCCGCGATTGTCGAGAAGCACGACAAGAACGCGTATGGGGAATGATGGGGGGCCGGTTCGGCGGAGCTAGGGGCCAATGCCCATAAACCGAAGCCTACTGGCAAGGAACGCGGTGCAGGCCGCCTACTGGATGTTTGCTTGGCGGATTATTGTCTTCCTGCTGATCGCCCAAGCTCCGTTCTTGCTATCTCGGGCAATTGCTCCGCAGGTAGCGGTTTTCGCATTCGTCGCGATGTATGCGGCGCTTATCTGGTTGATCGTGAGGATAATTCTACCGACCTGGATCCTTCTGCGGCGTCACTATTGGCGCGTATTTGATCTTTCGGTTCCGGCAGATCCTGCATTGGCGAAGGCAATTGTCACGGACCAGTGGACCTATCTGCGCAGCGATCTGATGCTGCCCTGGAGGGCCATCCGTGGCTGACCCCACCGTCAAAGACGTCCTCACGTCGGACCACCACGAGCTGTACGACACGCTCGTCGCGCGGCGCTACTTTGCCAAGTTCGACAGGATCACCAGTTATCTCGGCCGGGTCGCGGCCGAGGTGGAGGCGGAGGGGAAGCTGACGCGGACGGAATCGCGGGTGTTGGGGAAGTACCTGACGGCGGTGGCGGCGACGTTCCGGGCGCTGAACCACAAGTACCTGATGACCGGGCGGGGCGAGGGCGCGCCGAAGCTGACCATTGACCGGCATGAGAGCGGGTTTCCGGTCGCGCAAGAGCTGATGACGATGGCCGTGGATGCCCAGCAGGCGGAGAAACATCTGGCCGGGATGCCCTCGGAGACCGAGCTCAAGGACCGGATGGTGCGGCAGATCGTGGGGGAGCAGACGATCCCCACGGCGCTCCAGTTCGCGCTGTCGCAACGGTACTACTATGAGGCCTTGGCAGCCGGGGGCATCTTCTGGGCGCGGAATGATCCGGATGCGCAGTGGATCGAGGATCTGGGCGAGCGGCGGCATTTCCTGGTGCATTGGGCGGTCTGGGATACTCAGGTCAACCTGCCGGTGGTCTACCTGATGGACCTGGAGGATTCAGGCAAGAAGCCCCTGCCAAACGACGCCTATCGCTGGCCCGAAGCACAGGCGGCGCTGATGGCGCAGTCGGTGGGCGGTCTGAAATTGCTGACGATCGCGACGGGCTTCGACAAGGATTTTGCCGACCTGCACCCCCAGCGCCTGCGGCGGATCATCCTGGGGCCGATGTATTCAGCCAGCTTTACCCTGCAATCGGGGCCGATTTCCAAGGTGCTGGAGGGCGCGAAGGCCCCCGAAGGCGAGGATTGGGCGCTGGTCTGGACAGTGGAAGACCTTGTTTCCGACCGCGAGGAAGAGGTGAAGGACGGCTGGTTCTCGACCGTCGGTCGGCAGGTCTACAAGCTGGATCCGGTGGCGGGGGCGGAGCTTGGGGCCACGCGGCAGGACCGGATGATCATCCTGCCGGAGAAGCCCTATCAGGTGCTGGTCGAGCAGAACCCGCGCGGACTTCAGGGATTGCGGAAGTTTGTCGTGGGGGCCGGGGGGCGGTTGATCCCGACGTTGTGATTGGTGGATGCGTCCGGGGCGCTGCCCCGGGCCCCGGGATATTTGTGCAAAGATGAAAGGGCTTAAGGCATGAGCACGCGCGACACGATGGAGCTGAAGGAGGAGACGATCCGGGCGCAGTATGAGGCGGCGCTGGGGATGGTCTTCGGCTTCGATCACGCGCCGCGGCTGGCGAAGCCTTTGGTCGTCGCCTCGGTGGCGGAGCGGTCTCCTGGCGTGGGGACGCGGCCGACGTTCCGGTCGACGGTGCCGGGGATGGCGACGCGGTCGACGGCGCGACCGGGCGGGGTGCGGTTGGCGGAGCGGATCGAGGGGCTGGGGGATGGGTTGGTTTCTCCCGTTCAGGCGGCTTGTCTGAATGCGCTGCGGCGGTCGCTGGCGATTGCGCTGGCGATGGGGGAGACGTTCTCGGCCCAGTCGGGGCTGGCGGAGTTGAAGAAGGCGAACCTTGAAGGCCGGGTTCCGGAGCCGAAGCGGGGGGAGTTTGGTGAGCTGTTGCAGGGTGAGGCGCTGGTGGTTTTGTTCACCTTTGCCAACGCGCTTGCCTACCTGATCGCGCCGCATGTCGGGCCGGGGACGGTGGAGCTGGGCGAGGTGGAGGAGGTCTTGACCGACAATGCCCCGCTGGCCTTGCAGGGGGCGCTCTGGGAGCTGGACCAGGACATCGGCGCTCTGGCAACGGATGACGTGAAGCTGGTGGCGGTGGTGTCGGCCTTTGCCGAGGCGCTGATGAAGAAGGTGCAGATCCGGGCGGAGAATGGGGCCAGGGTCTCGGTCTTCACGGGCGCGTCGTGGAAGGTCGAGGCGGATGGCCTGACCATCGCGGGGTTCAAGCCGGCCAAGGCGGCGAAGGGTGGCATGATCGCCATGGCCTTCAAGAAGCCGCATGAGGTGGTGGGGAACCATATCGCCAAGTATCAGAGCCTGCGGCTGGCAAAGATGCTGATGGCCTATGATTTCGAACGCCGCCTGAACCCATTTGCGGAGCTTGGCGGGTTCATTTTTACCTTCATGGGGGATGGTAAACCCGGCACGGGGAAGACCACGCTGATCCAGATGATGGCGGGTTTGCTCAACGATTACTGCAAGGTGGCGGGCTATCCGTTCCGCTACCAGAACTTCAGTATCGACCAGATCGACAGCTATCAGGGCAAGTCGGGGCAGAACGCGAAGGCGTTCATTGATGCGGTTCTTGATCCAAGCGTGATCGGCTTCGGGACCATCGACGACATCGACCAGGTGGCGGGGAAGCGGGGGGACCGGCAGTCCTCAGCCGGGCAGCAGGAGGTGACGGCGGTCTTCATGCAGGCCTTCGCGGGGGCCGGGACGGTGGTGCGGGGGAACTGCACCTTCGGGATGTTCTCGAACTACCCGGAGAACGTGGACGACGCTTTGCGCCAACGGGCCGGGGCGCGGTTTTTGGTCGACGGGCCGCAGTCGAAGGAGGACTACATCGACATCCTCTCGCTGCTGCTGGGGAAGAACCATTCCATTCCGGTTGGCGAGCATGAGTTGTTCGCGGCGCAGGAGATCAAGAAGGCCGTCGCCGCCAGCTTCGAGGGGCATTCGAAGCCGCATGAGGAGGGGTTGCTGAAGGTCTGGGACCGGGTCTCGGGCGAGATCGGCAAGCTCGATACGCTGGCGAAGATCGGGGCTTACCTCAAGGCGATCCAGCAGGCGGATGAGCGGTTCACGGGGCGGGCGATCAAGAACATCACCGATGCGGTGAAGGTCCGGGCGATGGACTTCGAGCTGCCGGATGAGTGGATGGCGGAGCCGGACCTCTTCCTCTTCAAGCCCTATGACGAGAAGCTGAGCATGATCAAGGGCCTGATGACCCCGATCACCGTGGACATGGTGATCCAGGAGATCAACCGCTACGCCGACAGCGAGTTCCGCTATGCCGACAAGTCGGACGAGGTGGCCATCGAGGCGATGGTGCGCGACTTTGGCCGGACGGAAGAGGCGAAACGGCGGTATCTGGAGGGAAAGGGGTGAGCTTCACGGCCGTCCTGCCGATCCTTGCAGCTTTTGGGCTTGGGCCTTGGCTGGCCGCCAAAAGCACCTTTGGTTTGGGCAACATCGCGCTGCGGCTGGCCCAGGGTCTGCTGATCCTGTTCGCCATTGGATACCTCGTTTCCGCGATGAACGACTCTCACTATGCTCGGACCTACTGGCCATCGACACCATGGCAGCACGCGCTGGGGCCGGACTGGCCGAGTGAATTGTTCTGGGACGCCGCGCGCGAACTGGTGCTTTGCGGCGGTGTGTTTGTCATCGTGTTCGCGGTGTCTCTGTTCTTGCGAAGGAGCAACGGGTGAGCAATGCGCTGACCCTGGACCTATTGAACTCCATCCTGCCGCTGGCGGGGTTGTGTGCGCTGGTGGTGTGGTTGCCGGGGGGACTGGTGGGGCGGGGGAACCTGTCGCAGGTGCGGCTTTCGCGGGCGGTGGGGGTGACGGCTGTGGTGGCGCTGGTCGTGGGGGCCGTGCTGGCGGCCGGGCTTTATGCGGCGATCAACGAGGGGGTCTGGGCGGGGGTCCTGGCGGCTCCGGTTGAGAGGGCGGGGTTCTTCCTGACCCGCTCGGCGCTGTTCGCGCTGCTGTGGGGGCCGGTGCTGGGCTTCGTCTGGCTGGTGAAGGCGCAGGAGCTGAACCGGCGGTTGGGGATGCGGATGGTGGATGGGGAAGGGGGGAAGAGGTGATGGGTGCCGTATGTATATCTATGTGATCTTTGGATTTGCGGCAGTCTTGGGAGCAGTCGCTGTTTTCTCAGTCTTTATTCTTCTGGCGAGCCGCACCGCCCTGTCGGTCCCGGCGCGGATGGCGCTGGCGATCGCCCTAGGCATTATGGTTGTAGGTTTTTATTCTATCGGGGTTGGATACGCCCTCTTCCACCGCGTCTACGTACCACCCACGGGCATGGACCAAACCGGCGCGGGGGTGATTTTCCTTGTGTCCCTGGTTATGGGATCCGCGTCGGCGCTGTTTTTTGGCTTTGGCACAGGGCTCTGGGAAAGGCTGAGAAAGAAATGAACGCCGCAGTTTGCTGCCCACAAGCCCCGCACCCCCAGCCCCTCCCCACGAGGGGGAGGGGAGGTGCTTTTTCGGTAGGGGTGGATGCCGGCAGCGGGCGTTTTGGCACTCCCTCCCCCCTCTTGGAGAGGGTTGGAGTGGGGGCCTTTGGCATGGGGTGTGACGGATGACCGGCATCCACCCCATCACTCGGCAACGCGCACGGAAACTGCGGGCGGAGATGACGCCTCAAGAGCGGCGCGTCTGGGCGAAGCTGCGCGAGTTGAACCGGATGCTGGGGTTGCATTTCCGGCGGCAGGCGCCGATCGGGCCGTTCATCGCGGATTTTGCCGAGTTGGGGCGGCGGGTGGTGATCGAAATTGATGGCGGTGGGCATGGTGGGGAGCGGGATCAGCGGCGGGATGAGTGGCTGGTGTCTCAGGGGTTTCAGGTGTTGCGGTTCTGGAATCCGGAGGTTTCGGGGAATATCGAGGGCGTGATGCAGATTATCTTCGATGCTGTTGGCGGCGAGTCCTTTGCAGACGCCCCCCCACCCAATCCCTCCCCCACGCGAGGGGAGGGAGGCGCTGAACCTTTGGCGTTGCGTGGGACGGTTGATCTTGGAACCTCCCCTCCCCCCCGTGGGGAGGGGATGGGGGTGGGGGGCCCCCGGCCGGAAGGACGGACGCCATGAAACGCCTCATCCAACGCGGGCTGATGTTCGGGAACCTGATCGAGGTCTCCTCGCCTGCCCTTGTCGAACGCTACAACCGGGCGCTCAAGCATTTGACGGGGAAGACCACGAAGCTCGACGATTTCCACATCGACCTGTCCGGCTATTCGCCCGAGATCGGGGATGAGCTGAAGGACGACCTCTACCTCAACCCCAATGGGGCGAACCGGCAGTTCATCTTGCTGACCACGGCGCAGAAGGATGCGCCTTTGCTCAACATCAAGTTCTCCACCAGCCGGGGGATCCTGACGCAGTTCATCGAGAAGAACGAGGCGCAGCTGTTTGCGCTGACCGCAAGGGATGCGGTGGCGGGGGAGTTGCAGAACTCGGTCTACGCGGTGGATACCCCTGCCCGGCTCTTTGACATCCGGCAGGTGACGGTCGAGGCGGATACGATCGGCGGGCATGTGGCGGATGCGGGGAAGCTCGCCAAGCTGATCGAGCGGTTCCGGCAGGAGCCGGACGGCTGGCGCGACGATGTGCTGGTGGCCGAGATGATCACGCTGGCAAAGAAGACGGGCGACGTGACGCGGGTGCCGATAACGCTGCCCACGATGACCTTTGCCCAGTCGAATTTCTGGACCAGTCATTTCGGCGGGGTCTACATCTTTCAGGGCGTGCGCTATCCGGCGGCGATCTCGACGCTGGACTGGCATTCGCTGGGGGAGGTCCCGGTGGCGCAGGTGATGGACCTGACGCACCGCAACCAGATCGCCGACTGGCTGGAGCGGAACGGGCTGACCGAGCCCATCGTCCAGGCGCGCGGCATGGATGCTGCGGCGGTGTTGCGGCAGAAGATGGATTTCATCCTGATCGACGCCGCCGACCGGCTGGGGATCGAGGTTGGCGACGCGCGGCGGACCGAGCTGCGCAAAGTGGCCTACAAGCTTGGCTCGGCCCTGCCGCAGGAGTTCCTGGGCCTGGCCGATCTGCTGCGCTGGGTGGAGGCCGGTGGGCCCTGGCCGAAGATCACCTCGGAGCATCCGGCCTATTTCTATACGCTGCGGGGCAAGGCGGGGCCGGACCGGGACCTGGTCAACATGCTCTTGTCGGAACTGTCGCCGATGGACGTGCGGCAGATGTTCATTGTCCACAAGGAGCTGTTCTACGCGCAATATGCGGGCTGGAGCGACCGGAAGAAGACTTATGTCGCCGATTTCCTCGCGCGGGAGTATCAGGTGGACAGGGAGGGCGCGCGGACCGCACTTTTCGGGCCGGAGCCGTCGATGGATGAGCTGCATCGCCCGCAAATGGCCGAAGGGCCGAAGCCGGTGCGCGGGCCTGTCGCGGGACCTTGGGGAGGACGGAGATGATCGGTTGGTTGCGCCTTGCCTTCTTCATGTATGTCGGCCTGACGATCATCTATTTCATCGCCGGCATCTATTCCCGTTCGGTCCGGCGCGAGAAGCTGGAGAAGGAATGGGACACCGACCCCGCGCGGGAGAGCCAGACGCAGGAAGAGCGGCGGGCCTTCATCGAGGCAGGCATGGTGCATTACGACAAGGGGCTGAAAAAGCGGCTTCTGTGGCTTATCTATATCGTTCCGACCGTCGGCTTCATGGCGGTGATCTACTTCATCAACTGGCACTAAGGGGGGCTTGCCCATGTGGACCAAGATCAAATGGGGGATCAGGATTCTGCTGATCCTGATCGTGGGGCTCTTCCTCCACTACACGCTGCCACAGCGCGATGTCGTGCAGATCATCAACACCTACAACAAGAACACGCCCATTGGCGCGAATTGGATGTTCTACTCGATCGAGGATACCGGGACCGGGGTCGAGACGACCTCGACCATCCGGGACATCCGCTATATCGACGCGGTCTATCCGGACGGGACCAGTGTGATGGTCTACCGCAACGAAGACACCGGCTGGTTCTGGCCGCCCTACTTCAAGTGGGATTCCAGCACGCTGCAGGCCGAGGCGACCAACCTGAAGTCGGACAAGACGGCGCCGAAATGGGTGGCCATCACGCATTACGGCTGGCGGATGCCGATCTTCTCGATCTTCCCCAACGCGGTGAAGGTTGCTCCGGTCGACGGGCCAGATGTGCGGCTTATCCCCTGGGTCAATATCATCATCCTGACCTTCCTGGCCTTTGCTTTGTTCATGGCGCGAAAGATGTGGCTGCAGTTCCGCGAGCGCATGGTCGACCCGGCGCTGGCGGATGTTGAGGAGACTTTCGATGCGGCCGGCGCGCGCGTGGATGCGGCGCGAAAGGAAGCGCGCGGCTTCTTCGGTCGGATCGGGGCCTGGCTGAACACATGGCGGGCGAAGAAGTAGCCTGCCTGACAGGTTGGCGGGCCTTTTGGGCTAGAAGAACCCCCGCGGGATCAGCCGATGCTCGTAGGCATCCCGTTCCAGTTCCTCGCGGAAATCCGGGTGGGCGATGGAGATCAGTAGCTTCGCCCGCTCGGCGATCGACCGGCCCTTGAGGTTCACCATCCCGTATTCCGTCACCACATACATGATGTCGGTCCGGGGGGTCGTGACGACGTTGCCACGGGTAAGCGCGGTCACGATCCGGCTTTTTCGTTCGCCCTTCTTGTCATAGGTCGAGGCGAGGCACATGAAGCTCTTTCCGCCCTTGCTGGCATAGGCTCCGCGCACGAACTGAAGCTGCCCGCCGGTGCCCGAGATATGCCGGAAGCCGTCGGATTCCGAGGCCGCCTGGCCCTGCAGGTCGATCTGGGTGGTGTTGTTGATCGATACCACCCGGTCATTCTGCATGATGACATGCGGCAGGTTGGTGTAGTCGACGGGGTGGAACTCCACCCCCTCATTCCGGTGCAGGAAATCGTAGAGATACTGCGCCCCAAGCGCGAAGGTGCAGACCATCTTGCCGGGGTTCAGCTGCTTTCTGGCCCCGGTGACCCGCCCCGCGCGGAAAAGGTCGACGATCCCGTCGGTCATCATCTCGGTGTGGATGCCGAGATCCGAGACCGGGCTTTCGGCCAGAAGCGAGCAGACGGCATTCGGCATGCCACCGATGCCGATCTGCAGGCAGGAGCCGTCCTCGACCTCGGCCGCGATAAGCCGGGCTACGGCCTTGTCGACCTCGCTCGCAGGGGCTTTCGGAAGCTCAGCCATCGGGCGGTCGAAACCCGGGATGATGTAGTCAACCTCGGACACATGCACCCCGGTCCCCTCACCCATTACATAGGGAAGGGTTGGCGTTTCCTCGACGATGACCAGTCTTGCGCGTTCGACAAGGGCCCGCATCCAGAGCGTGTTGGGCCCGAAGTTGAAATACCCCTTCTCGTCCATCGGCGCAGTCTTGAAGACGGCGATGTCCGGCGGGTCGATGAAGCGGCGATAGTAGTCGGGCACCTCACCCAGGTTCACCGGAAGATAGTGGGCGAGACCGGCATCATGCTTGCGCCGGTCGTAGCCCGAGAAATGGGTCGAGAACCAGTGGATGTGTTTCCCCTCAGGGTCGGCCTCAAGAACAGCGCGGGGACGGGCAGTCAGGACAGAGCGGAAGCGGAGATTGGTCACCTGGCCCAACCGGGCCGCCAGCGCTTCGTCAAAGGCGTCGGGCTGGCCAAGAACGGCCCCGTAATCCAGCCACATGCCGGGCTGCACCAATGCCGCCGCTTCCGCAGCCGTAATCTTGCGCGCCATTTTTGTCATGGCCTACCCCCCGAGGATTTGCCGGCAGTCAAACACGCTGGGCAGGTTCTGCCAAGTCTCAGCTCGACAGGCTGATCAGCGCGGTCCCGGCCACCGCCAAGGCCGCACCGACCCAGGCCATCGGTCCAGGCAGGCGGCCATGGATGGCCCAGACCATGGGCAGGATCAGGATCGGCGTGGTCGAGGAAACCGTCGTCACGATCCCGACATCTCCGCGTGCCAGCGCCGCCATCAGAAGCGACATCCCCACCACCATTCCGGCAAGGGCCGCGCCCGAGATGCGGCGCAGGGATTGCGGCGCGGGTCGCGCGGCGGGCCGCAGCGCCGGGATCGCGAGAAGCGCGATGAAGAACGCCGCGCCGACGCCCGTGCGCACTGCAATTGCCGCAACTGGATCGGCCCCCGCCAGCATCGCCGGGCGGGCCATGAGGCTGCCCGTGGCTTGCAGGAAGGCGGTCAGGAGTCCCAGCGCAACGCCCAGCCAGAGTGGCTTTTCCGGGCGCGGGCCTTCGTCGCCTTTCGGGCCCAGGACAGCAAGGACGATGCCAAGGACAATCAGCGCCACGCCCGCGGCTTGCGCCAGGTTTATGGTCTCGTCCCGGAAGACGTAGCCAAGCGCCAGGGCGAAGGGCGCGGCCGTGGTGAAGAGCAGCGCCGAAATCCGCGGACCGGTGATCTGGATCGCCGCGATGAAGGTCAGCGAGCCGAACATGATCCCGGCAGCCGAAGAGCCGGTCAACCAAAGCGCCATCTCAAGGTCAATCGTCCGCCAGCCACCGAGGGCGACCGTGATGGCTCCGGTCATAAGGAAGGCCAGTCCCATCTGCCAGCGCGACAGTTGCAGCGGGCCGACGCGGCCCGTGACGCTGTCGATGAACATGGCCGATGCCGCAAAGGCCGCCGCCGCGCCGAGGGACAGGACGACGGCCAGCATGACGGGTCAGAGCACCTGCGCGATGGCCGCAGCGAGGATCGGCACGGTCCTTGTGTTCAGGCCCGCGATATTGATCCGGCTGTCACCGACCATGTAGATGCCATGCTCCTCGCGGAGCCGGTTCACCTGGGCTTCGGTCAGGCCCAGGCGGCTGAACATGCCGCGATGGTGGGCGACGAAGTCGAAGCGGTCTGAGTTCGTGGCGCGACGGAGTTCGTCGGCGAGCTGCTTCCGCAGGCCCAGCATGTTCTGGCGGACTTCCTCGAGCTCCTGCTTCCACTCTGCCGTCAGTGCCGCATCCTCGAGGATCATCGTCACCAGCCGCGCGCCGTGGTCGGGCGGGAAGCTGTAGTTCTGGCGGTTGAGGAAGTTCAGGTTGCCCTGAACCACGGCCTTGCGGTCGGGGCTGGTCAACGCGATCAGGATTCCCGTCCGCTCACGATAGATGCCGAAGTTCTTGCTGCACGAGGCCGCAATCAGGACTTCCGGAAAGGCCGCCGCAATCTTGCGGGTGGCGGCGGCGTCTTCCTCCAGCCCGTCGCCAAAGCCCTGATAGGCGAGGTCGACAAACGGCACCGCCTGCTTGCGTTGCAAAAGGGCGATGACCTGATCCCACTGGTCAGCAGAAAGATTGGCGCCGGTAGGGTTGTGGCAGCAGCCGTGCAACAGGACCGCATCGCCTGCCGCGACACCTTCGAGGTCCGCCATCAGGCCCGCAAAGTCGATGCCCGAGGTGGCGACATCGAAATACCGATACTCGACCCCGGTCATGCCGAGGTATTTCACGATCGAGGGATGGTTCGGCCAGGTCGGCGCGCTCATCCAGACCCGGGCCTTCGGATTGGCCATCTTGATCAGTTCCAGCGCCTGCCGGATCGCGCCGGTGCCGCCGGGGGTCGCGACCGAGGCCGCACGGGCAGCGAAGCCCGCGCCCAGGATCATATCGACCAGCGCCGCATTGTAGGCCGGTTCACCGGCAAGGCCGGTGTAGGTCTTGGTCGTTTCGATCTCCCACAACATCTTCTCGGCCGCCTTGACCGCACGCATCACCGGGGTCAGGCCAGTCGCGTCCTTGTAGACGCCGACACCAAGGTCGATCTTCGTGGTCCGGGGGTCATCCCGGAACATGGCGATAAGGGCGAGGATCTTGTCCTGCGGCTGGGGATTCAGGGTTTCAAGCATCGGCGTTTCCCAAGATTGGTCAGGCGCCAGCAAGGATCGCCGCCCGCGCCCGTCGGACAAAGGCCCAGTGCCACAGCCAGAGCGGCAGGGCAAGAAGGCCCGCGACGCTTCCCACTTCATGCGGCACCAGAGAAAGAATTTGCAATGAACACCAGCCAAGGCCCGAGATCAGGCCAAAGCTCCCCTCTCCGGCCTTGTGGTTGCGCAAGGACCTGGCGACATTGGCGATGATCCAGAAATCCTCGACAAAATTGTAGGGGATCAGGAACATCAGCCAGACCGAACGGGGCGTCGCCGCGCGATGCCGTTCTGGAATGGCTTCCAGCAAGCGCTGCAGGTCCCGCGCATAGGCGGCGACCGCCAGCAGGAACCCGGTCGCCAGAAGCGCCGCGCCCCAGGGGCCAAGCAGCCGGATTTCGGCCAGGAAGCCCTGCTCTGGCCGGGCAAAGCTCCATCCGATCAGGGCGCAGACTCCGGCGACGAGCGAAAGCTTGACGACCAGAAGCCGCATTCAGGCGCCGGTCGCGACCTTCAGGTCGTCGTACATGCCCCATTCAGCCCAGGAGCCGTCGTAAAGGGCGTGGTTCCGGTGCCCGATCCGTTCAAGCGCCAGATTTAGGATCGCCGCCGTGACGCCCGAGCCGCAGCTGGTGATCGCGGGCTTCCTCAGGTCGACCCCTTTCGCCTCGAATACCGCCTTCAGCGCGGCGGGCGGCTTCATCGTGCCGTCAGGATTCAGCACCTCGCTGAAAGGAATGTTTTTCGACCCCGGGATATGTCCCGAGCGCAGGCCCGGGCGCGGTTCCGGCGCCTCGCCCCGGAAACGGGGGGCGGAGCGGGCGTCGAGGATCTCGGCCTCGCCCAGCTTGGCGGCATGGGCGACTTGCGTCACGTCCTTGACCAGATGGTTCTGGCGACTGACGGTCATATGCCGGTCGCGGATCACGGGGGGCATGTCCTCGATCTCGCGGCCTTCGGCCTGCCATTTCGGGAAGCCACCATCAAGGACGGCGACGTCTGTCTTGCCCATCAACCGGAAGGTCCACCAGACCCGTGCGGCGCTGAAGAGCCCGGCTCCATCATAGACCACCACCTGATGCCCGTCGCCCACGCCCATGGCGCGAAGGCGCGAGATGAACTTTTCCGGCGGGGGTGCCATGTGGGGCAGGCTTGAGCGCTGGTCCGAGATCTCGTCGATGTCGAAGAACCGGGCGCCGGGGATATGGGCTGCGTCGTATTCCGCCTTTGCATCGCGCGGTGTGCCCGGCAGATACCAGCTGGCATCGAGAAGCCGCAGATCCGGGTCGCGCAGGTGTCTGGCCAGCCAGTCGGTCGAGACCAGGGTCTTCGGATCATCCTGCGGTGATGGTGTCATTTCGGGCCTCCCGGGCGTCAACGGGGTATATCCGCCCGGGCGTATCTGGCGCAAGCGGGCTTGGCCGTAACGCGTCATGTTCTCGACGGCGCGGGGCCCAGGGGTCCCGCGCCTTTATGGTCTGGTGGGTTACTTCACCAGTGCCTTCTTCAGCACGCCGACGATGGCTGTCAGGACAGCACCACCGACACCGCCGCCTACAACGGACTGGATGATTGCGCCAATGTCGAGGTTGGCCGCCGCATCCGCCGCTCCGGCGGCATCGCCGCCCAGCATTCCCATCAGCAGCCCGCCAAGCCCACCTCCGACCGCGCCAGCGACCGAGTTGCCCGCCGTGCCAAGGCTGAGGTTCTTCAGGCCGGCCCCAGCGGCGTTGCCGCCAATAAGACCAGCGATGATCTGGATGATCAGTTCCATACCCATAACGCTACCTTTCCCACTCTGGCCGGTTCCCGCTCGGGTTGATCCGGCACTTGCCCCGAACTTTCTGTCCGGTATGGGGAAGACTGCCAGATAAGGGCGAATCCGGCAAGAAATGTATGATTTGTGCAAAAATCAGCCGCGGCTGTTCTGCTTCATCAAACGGGCCTTGTCCCGCTCCCAGTCACGTTTGGCGCTGGTTTCGCGCTTGTCGGCCAGCTTCTTGCCTTTGGCGATACCAAGCTTAAGCTTCACGATCCCGCGGTCGTTGAAATACATTTTCATCGGCACGATCGTCATGCCTTCACGGCCAACGGCGCTCCACAACCGGCTGAGTTCCTTCTTGGAAACCAACAGCTTGCGTCGCCGCCGTTCTTCATGGCCGAAGGTCTTGGCCTGCAGATAGGGCGCAATGTAGCCGTTGATCAGCCACAGCTCCCCGCCTTCGACCGAAGCATAGCTTTCCGCAATGTTCGATCCGCCCTGGCGCAGGCTCTTCACCTCGGACCCAAGAAGCATGATCCCAGCCTCAAGATCGGCCTCGATGTGGTAATCGAAACGCGCACGCCGGTTCTCGGCGATGAGTTTTGAGTTGGGATCGGATTTGGCAACCATGATCGACGTGAGATAAGGTCTGGGACAAGCTTAGTCCAGAAGGGTTGCGATGTTCGTACAGATTGCGCTGGGAACGGGGTTGCTGGTCGTCAACGTGCTGATCATGGCGCTGGCCGCGTTCTTTCTGGAGGTGGCCTTCCGCAGGGCGCATCCCTGGCTGGTCGCCCCGCCACAACGGCCGAAACTTCTGCTCATGCTGGTCGGTGTTTGCCTTTGGGTGCTGGCGGTGGTCACGACCGGGGTCTGGATCTAGGCCATAGCCCTGCGCGGACTAGGGGCCTTTGCGACGATGGAAGCGGCGGTCTACTTCGCGCTGGTGGCCTTTACGACGCTGGGACTTGGCGATGTGGTTGCGCCACAGGAATGGCGCATCCTGTCCGTGATGGCCGCGGTGAACGGCTTTCTGAGCTTTGGCCTCTTGACCGCGCTGCTGGTCGAGGCGTTGCGGCAGGTGCGGCTAGCCCAGCTGGAGATCCGGTCCAAGGACTGAACGGACGCGGGCAGGGCAGCCGACACCGTGTTCAGCCTTTCAGCTCCTCGGTGATCCGGACGGGCCCGACCGCGCCTTTCAGCTTGGCCCGGTAGATCACCACGCCTTCGGCCACCCGCATGACATAGGTCCGCGTTTCGGCGAAGGGGATGGTCTCGACCCAGTCGACGACATCGACATCCGTCCGACGCGGGTCGCCGAATTCGCCGATCCAGCGCCGGGGGCGTCCCGGTCCCGCATTGTAGCCCGAGGCGATCAGCGCGATGGAAGGGCCGAACTCCTCGGCCATTTCGGCCAGGTAGGCCGATCCCATGGTTACATTGTAGGCCGGGTCCGAGATCAGCTTTCCCGCGTCGAAATCCTTGCCAAGCTTTTCGGCCATGAGCTTCGCGGTTCCGGGCAGGACCTGCATCAGACCGCGTGCGTCGGCCGAAGACCGGGCAGCCGGATCGAATTCGCTTTCCCGCCGCGCGATTGACAGGGCCAGGGCACGGCTGACTTTCAGCCCATCCGGCACGAATTCGGGCACGGGATAATAGGCATGCGGCAGGATCAGTCCGCGCTCGGCGGCTGCCTTGGCGACCAGAAGCGCCAGATGCGGCTCGCCCCAGTCCAGCGCCATGTCGGCCATCTGCGCCAGTCCGGTCGCATCCTGACTTTCGCCAAGGTGGAGGAGAAAGCGCTTGGCGAGTGTCCGGTCGCCCGCGTCCAGCAGGACCTGGACTGCCGCCAGAACCGATGACTGCGTGTAGGCCGCCCCGCGCCAATCCGGCGTGGCGGGCCGCGCCAGAAGACCTGCGTCAAGGTCAAGCCCAAGCCGTTCTGCCGCCAGCAGGCCGTAAAAGGCGGTCTGGTGCACGGCAGCGGACCGGAAGCTTGCGGATCCGTCCTGGCCTGCCGCCTCCTCAGCCCGCCCGATCCAGTAGTGCGCCCGCGCAAGGCTGATCGGGGTCGAGACGCCCGCAAGCAGATGCTTGAAATGCTTCAGGGCCGAGACCGGATCGTCCAGCCGGCGCAGGGCGATGAACCCGGCCAGGAACTCCAGATCCGCATAGGCCGAAGCTCCGCTGTCCTGGGCAAGATGATGGCTTGCCGCCACGCGATAGGCCTCTTGCGGCTTGCCGTTTCGCAGCAGGTAACGGGCAAGGACTGCGCGGCGTTCCGCCCAGGCTTCCGGGCGACCCAGGGTTTCGGCAGAAGCCGAACGTTCAAGGATCAGGTCCAGCGCCTCGTCGTAGAGATCGCGCTTCATCCGCCAGATGAATCGGTCATAGGCAAGACCGGGGTCGCCCGCTTGCGATTTCGGGACGGCCTTGATCAGGGCCGTGACACCCTTTTCGTCGTTCTGGAGCGCGATCCGGGCACGTGCCAGGGCGCGCTTTGCTTCCGGCACGCGCGCCAGCATGCGGTCGGCCTCGCGCAGCCTCTCGTCCCAAAGCAGCCGGTCAAGCCGGAGTTCGTGGACAAAGCCCACGGCCTCGGGCAGGAGCGACAGCAGGGCCTCTTCCTCCTCTGGCGCAAACGGCAACTCGGCCCAGGCCCGCATGGCCTCGGTTTCGGCATCTGCGACCTTTCCGGCGGCAAGAAGCGCGCGGACATAGGCCAGCGCACCCTTGCCCGTCTCGGGCGGGCCAGCCTGGAACCAGGCGATCACCCGGGCGGGGTCGTCAGACCGGGCGACGGCTTCCTCGCCCTTTTCGCGCAGAAGCGGCAGGCCGGGCCAATCGGGGCGCCGCGCGAGAAAGTCTTCGTACTCTCCCAGCCGCCCCTCACCCGCACGAAGGCGCTGCCATTCGATCACGTCGCGCCCGACACCCGAGGGCGCCACGGCGAGCGCGCCGTCCCAATCCTTGGCCGCGGCCAGCTCGAGCGCCGTCCGCATGGCCTGTGTCGTGTCTGCTTCTGCCGGCAGCGTCTGGAGGCCAAGGGCCAGGACCAGCGCCCGGATCATTGTCATTCTGCTCATGCAACCGAATCTGCCTGAGCGCAGGCCCGTGGACAACCCACGAGTGCGTCAATGCGCAAGACTTGGCATCGGGCCTGCCAGCCGCTATGAGAAGCGCGCTTATGGGCAATCCTGCCCCAACATAGGAGAAGCGTCATGATCAGAGGGTCCCTTCCTGCCCTGGTGACGCCGTTCAAGAACGGCGAGCTGGATCTGGTGACGCTGAAGAAACTTGTCGACTGGCACATCGCCGAAGGGTCGCACGGCCTGGTGCCAGTCGGGACCACGGGCGAAAGCCCCACCCTTTCGCATGCCGAACACCAGCGTGTGATCGAAGAGGTCGTCGCCGCCGCCGCGGGTCGTGTGCCGGTGATCGCGGGCGCGGGTTCGAACAACACCGTCGAAGGCATCAGCCTGATGCGGCATGCCGAGAAGGTCGGGGCCACGGCGGCCCTGGTCGTGACGCCCTATTACAACAAGCCCACGCAGGCCGGTCTGATCGCGCACTACACCGCTCTGCATGACTGCTGCCAACTGCCGATCGTGATCTACAACATCCCCGGCCGTTCGGTGATCGACATGTCGCCCGAGACGATGGGTGTGCTGGCAAAGCTGCCACGAATCATCGGCGTCAAGGACGCGACCGGCAAGATCGAGCGTGTTTCGATGCAGCGCGCCTCGTGCGGGCCGGACTTCATCCAGCTTTCTGGCGAGGACGCGACCGCGCTTGGCTTCAACGCGCATGGCGGGACGGGCTGCATCTCGGTCACGGCCAACGTCGCCCCCCGGCTTTGCGCGGAATTCCAGGAAGCGACCCTGCGCGGCGACTATGCGAAGGCGCTGGAGTATCAGGACAAGCTGATGCCGCTGCATGAGGCGATCTTCATTGAGCCGGGCCTCGTCGGGGCGAAATACGCGCTGTCGGTCCTGGGGCTTTGCTCGGAGGAAGTTCGTCTGCCGCTGGTGGGCCTGACCGACGGGACAAAGGCAAAGATCAAGGCGGCCATGAAGCACGCCGGGCTGATCTGACGCCTTCCAGTCGCCCCATGCGACTCTAATCCTGACGCCGTTGGCCAACGCCCTGGCCAGCGGCGTTTTCGTATTTGCTTTACAAAACTAGAAATGTAGTTATATTTACTCCATGACCACGATGACCCCAGAAGCCCGCGCCCTTGCAGCCCTTGGCCACGATGCCCGGCTGTCGATCTTCCGCCTGCTGATCAAGGCCGGGGATGGTGGCCTGAATGTCGGCCAGATCGGTGGCCATCTTGGCATTGCGCCCTCGACCCTCGCCCATCACCTGGGCACGTTGGTCGACGCCGGTCTTGTCTCGCAAGAGAAGATTGGCCGCGAGGTGGTGAACCGCGCCGAGTTCACCGCAATCCGCCGCCTTTCCAGCTTCCTCGTCTCGGAATGCTGCGCGGGCCTGCCCACCCTGACGCAGGAGGCGGAGACCATCTGACGGCCATGCCTTTTCGCGACCCAAAGAAACTATAAACCTAGGGATATAGAAAATGAGCAACACTCTCGCACCCCCCGCACCATCACCGCTTGCGCTGCGCCTCAAACCCTGGCGGGTCGGCCTTGCCAGCCTTGCCCTCCTCGCCGTCGTCGCCCTTGTTTCGCCGGCGCAAGGGATCGAGACCGCGCGCTTCACCCTCGCGGCCCTCACCAGCATCCTGCCGTTCCTGCTCGCCTCAGCCGCCCTGGCCGCCTATGCCATCGCCTCGGGCGCCGACGCGGTGATTGCCCGCGCCTTCACCGGCAGCCCTGCGCGGATGATCCTGCTCGCCGCACTGATCGGCGCGCTTTCGCCCTTCTGTTCTTGCGGAGTCATCCCGATCATCGCGGCGCTTCTGGCCATGGGTGTCCCGCTTGCCCCCGTCATGGCCTTCTGGCTTGCCTCGCCGATCATGGACCCGGAAATGTTCGTCCTGACATGGGGCATCCTTGGCCTTGACTTCGCACTGGCCAAGACCGCCGCCGCCATCGGTCTTGGCCTTCTTGGCGGCAGCGTCACCTATGCGCTTGGCGGCTGGCTGGGCGATCAGATCCTGCGTGACGGCGCCTCGTCCTGCTCCTGCTCGGCCAGGGCGAAGGCGCGGGGGACGAAGCCCATCACCTGGGCCGCCTGGCAGGACCCCGCCCGTCGCCAGACCTTCGGCACCGAGCTGTTCCGCACGGCGCGCTTTCTTGTCCAGTGGCTGGTCCTGGCCTTCCTGCTGGAGAGCCTGATGCTCAGCCTTGTCCCGGCTGAAACCATTGCGACCCATCTGGGGGGCTCCGGGCTTGGCCCGATCGTCCTGGCCACCTTGGTCGGCGTCCCCGCCTACCTGAACGGCTATGCTGCCCTGCCCCTGGTCAGCGGCCTGATGACTCAAGGCCTGGAACCCGGCGCGGCGATGGCCTTCCTCGTCGCAGGCGGCGTCACGTCGATCCCCGCCGCCATGGCTGTCTGGGCGCTGGTCCGCCCCCGCGTCTTCGCGCTCTACCTTGGCCTTTCGCTGACCGGCGCCTTCCTTTCCGGGCTTGCCTTCAGCCTGACCTGAGGCCCCTTGTCATTCCGCCTCTGCCCGGCCAGTTTCCGGGCAGAGGCCCCCATGCGCAGCACCAAGACCCTCCATGTGATATCTGCCCATGCCGAGGGCGAGGTCGGCGATGTCATCGTCGGTGGCGTCGCTCCCCCGCCCGGAACGACGCTGTGGGAGATGCGTGAGGCGCTTTGGCGCGACCAGACCCTGCGCAACTTCCTTTTGAACGAGCCCCGCGGCGGCGTGTTCCGGCATGTCAACCTGCTGGTGCCACCCAAGGATCCCCAGGCCCAGATGGGTTTCATCATCATGGAACCCGAAGACAATCCGCCGATGTCCGGATCCAACTCGATTTGTGTCGCGACCGTCCTTCTGGACAGCGGCATCCTGCCGATGACCGAGCCGGTGACCGAACTGACGCTTGAGGCCCCCGGCGGGCTGGTGCGCGTCCGCGCTGACTGCCGGGATGGCAAGGCTCAGCGCATCCATGTCCGGAACCTCCCCTCCTTCGCCGACCGTCCGGGGGTGCCGCTGGATGTGCCCGGTATCGGCCGGATCAGTGTGGACACCGCCTATGGTGGGGACAGTTTCGTCGTGGTCGATGCCCAGGCGCTGGGGTTCACGCATTCCCCCGACGACGCCCATGCCATGGCAAAGCTGGGCGTCCAGATCACCAGGGCGGCCGATGAACAGCTTGGCTTTCACCATCCAGAAGACCCTGACTGGAACCACTTCTCCTTCTGCCTCTTTGCCGGTCCGCTGACCCGCGTTGCCGACGGGTGGGAGACGAAACACGCCGTGTCGATCCGCCCAGGCAAGATCGACCGCTCGCCCACGGGAACGGCCGTTTCGGCCCGGCTAGCGATCCTTGCTGCCCGTGGTCAGATCGGACCGGGCGAGGTGCTGAGGGCGCGATCCCTGATCGGCGGTCAGTTCGAGGGCCGCATCGTCGGGACTTCCCGGGTGGGCAACATGCCTGCCGTCCTGCCGGAAATTTCGGGTCGGGCCTGGATCACCGGGACGCATCAGCACATGCTTGACCCAGCCGACCCCTGGCCCGAGGGCTACCGCCTGAGCGACACCTGGGGTGCCCGTTGACCCTTTCCGACAATCACCGTGGCGCGCTGTTCATGACGGCATCGATGGCGGGCTTTGCCGTCGAGGATGTCTTCGTGAAGGCCGCTGCCCAAAGCCTTCCCCTCGGCCAGGTGCTGCTGACCATCGGCCTTCTCGGCATGCTGACCTTTGCCGCCATGGCCGCCCGAATGGGTGAGGCGGTACTGCCACCGGCCTTTGTGTCACCCGCCATGCTGGTCCGATCGGGCTTTGAGGTGACGGGGCGGCTCTTCTATGGCCTGGCCATCACCTTGACTGCGCTTTCGACAACATCGGCCATCCTGCAGGCCACGCCGCTGGTCGTCGTTGCGGGTGCCGCGCTGGTCTTTGGCGAGAAAGTCAGCGTGCAGCGCTGGCTTGCGGTGTTGGTCGGCTTTGCGGGCGTCCTGATCATTCTGCGGCCGGGATCGGATTTCTCGGCGCTGTCACTTCTTGCCGTAGTGGGTCTTCTGGGCTTTGCCGGGCGGGACCTTGCCACCCGCGCCGCGCCAAAGGGACTGTCGAACCGGCAGCTTGGAGCGCTTGGCTTCGCCATGCTGGCGATAGCCGGGGCGATCCTTCTTGCGGCAAGCGGCGGAGCGACTGTTCCGAGCGGTCTTGGCCTGGCCCAGCTTGCGGGTGGCACCGTCTTTGGAATGGCGGGCTATCACGCCCTCACTTACGCCATGCGGACCGGAGAGGTCGCCGCCGTCACCCCGTTTCGCTACACCCGGCTGGTCTTTGCGATGATCCTGGCCATGGCGCTTTTCGGCGAGCGCCCCGACCTTGCCACCTGGATCGGCGCAGCGCTGATCGTGGGGTCCGGCCTTTTCGCCCTGACCCACGGCAGGTAGGCCCGGGCACAATGCGCCCACCCAGTGAGGGACTGCCAAAAAGCCACAGGACCATCTGCCAAGCCGCTCAGGGCGAAGGGTTTTTCTGGACCTGAGGGCCGCGACTGGTTATCGTCCGGACAAAAGGGGCGAATAGACCCCGAATTGAGGCAGTTATGGCGTTTCCTGAGCGGTTTTCGAACCTGCCGGATTATGCGTTTCCGCGGCTGCGGAAGCTTCTCGACGCGCACGCCCCCGGCGGCGAACCCATCGCCATGACCATTGGCGAGCCGCGCCATGCCATGCCGGATTTCGTCGGCCCGATCCTAGCCGCAAACCTCTCGGGCTTCGGCGTTTACCCCCCGAACGACGGCACGCCCGAGCTTCTTGCCGCGATCTCGGCCTGGGTTGCCCGGCGCTACGGTGTCACGGTCGCGGAGGACCGGCTGATGGTGCTGAACGGCACCCGCGAGGGTCTGTTCAACGCCTGCATCGCGCTTTGCCCCGAGACGAAGAACGGTCAACGCCCCGTCGTGCTGATGCCGAACCCGTTCTATCAGGTCTATGCCGTGGCCGCGCTGACCGTGGGGGCCGAGCCGGTCTATGTGCCAGCGACTGCCGCGAACGGCTTCTTGCCCGACTATGGCAGCTTGCCTTCGGACGTGCTGGACCGGGTGGCACTGGCCTACATCTGCTCGCCCGCAAACCCGCAGGGTGCGGTGGCGTCCAAGGAATACCTGGCGGACCTTCTGGCGCTGGCCGAGAAGCACGATTTCCGGGTGCTTGCCGACGAGTGCTATTCCGAGATCTGGCGCGAGGCGCCGCCTCCTGGCCTGCTGCAGGTCGCGGCCGCTCAAGGGGCGGATCCTGAACGGGCGCTGGTGTTCCATTCCCTGTCCAAACGGTCGAACCTGCCGGGACTGCGGTCAGGCTTCGTGGCTGCCGGGCCGGAATGCATGACCCGCATCCGCAAGCTTCGGGCTTTCGCGGGTGCTCCGTTGCCCCTGCCCTTGCAGCGCGTGGCCGAGGCCTGCTGGCGGGACGAGGCGCATGTCGATGCGTCGCGGGCGCTCTACCAGCAGAAGTTCCGCGACGCGGACCGGGTCTTTGCCGGCCTGCAGGGCTATCAGGCGCCGGGTGGCGGCTTCTTCCTGTGGCTGCCTGTCGAGGACGGCGAGACGGCCGCACTGAAACTGTGGCGCGAGACGGGGGTGCGGGTTCTGCCCGGTGGGTACCTCTCGCGCGATGCCGGGGGGCAGAACCCCGGCAAGGGATATATCCGCGTGGCGCTTGTCGCCCCGCAAGAAGAAACGCAGCGCGGGCTCACGCTTCTCCGCGACTGCATCTATGGGTGAGGGACGAATGGCTTCCTATCAGGCACGGCAGCGCGATCCGCTTCTGGACCAAGGCACTCAGGCCATGCTCGAACGCCGCGGGCGCGAGCTTCTGGGGCTGGTTCTGGTGCTGGTGGCGCTTGGCTTCACCTTGATGCTCTGGAGCTATTCGCCCGAGGACCCGGGCTGGATGGTCGCCACGGAAGAACCGGCGCAGAACATGTTCGGGCGGTTCGGGGCGGCGCTTGCCTCGACCCTGATCATCCTGATCGGCAAGGGTGCCTGGACGATCCCGCTGATCTTTGCCGCCTGGGGCCTGCGCTTCCTGGTCCATCGCGGCGGCGAGCGCGCCATCGGCCGCGTCGTCTTTGCCGTCATTGCCGTGGCTTTTGCCGCTGTCCATTGTGCGACGCTGGTTCCGGGCGATGCCTGGACCCACACGTTCGGACTGGGCGGCCTGTTCGGCGACACTGTGCTTGGCTCGCTTCTGGGGGTCATCCCCGGGTCGGCGGGGTTCGGGCTGAAGCTACTGTCCCTGATTACCTTTGCCGGCCTTGTCGCGATGATGCTGTTCGTCACCGGCTTTGACATGGCCGAGCTGAAGGCGGTGCAGCGGTTCCTGCTTCTCGGCTCGGTCATGGGCTATTCGGCACTTCGCCAACTGGCTGGCTCTGGCGCGCGCGGCGCATTGAACGGCGCCTCTGCCCTGCAAGACCGCGCGAGGGCGCGCTCGGCCGCACAGTCAGCCCGTCAGGACGGTTACACGGCGATGGGCCGTGACGCACCGCTGTCGCGGCGGATGGTACCGCCGGTGACGCAGGGCATGGCGCCCGAACCGCTGCGCGCCAGCCCGACACGGGCGATGCCGCCGTCGCTTCGGTCAGAGCAGCGTTATGTTCCCGAGCCGGAAGCGGCCCCCGCGCCGGTGAAGGAGAAGCTGGGACTGCTGGAACGCCTGCGCCGGAAGGCGCAGCCAGAGCCGGAACCGGAACTGATCGAGCTGGAACCGACCTGGAACCCGGCGATGCCGCAGGAAGATCGCATCAAGGCGCGGATCTCTGACGTCATCCGGACCCGCGTGCAGCGCAGTCCGGACTTCCCGGTTGCGCCGCCGTCGCTGCCGCCGGCGGCCCGGATCGAACCGCCGGTCATGCGGCCGAAGGGCCCGACCCCGCTGATGGCAGATACCGGCCTGCAGCCGCGTGTCGTGAAGCCGTCCCTTTCGGCTGCGCCCCGGACCTGGGAGCAGGACGTTGCCGATGACGCCGATGACCTGAACGTCGCAGCCTTTGCCGAAGACTCAGCCTGGGACGAAAGCGCGGACGGGTTCGACGACTATCCGCTGGACGAGCTTGAGGATGAATTGCCGCCCGCCCGCCCGATGGCCTTTACGCCCGATCGCCGTGGTGTCGTGCAGCATGCCGTGAAGAAGCCCGCGCCGTCGCGTCAGGCCCTGGCCGAAAGCCAGCCGACGCTGCGGTTCGAGGAAGCGGCTTCAACCTATGAACTGCCGCCGCTCAACCTTCTTTCGGCCCCCGTTACCATCCAGCGCAATCAGCTTTCCGACGAAGCGCTTGAGGAAAACGCGCGGATGCTGGAATCGGTGCTGGACGACTATGGCGTGAAGGGCGAGATCACCGCCGTCCGACCCGGTCCGGTGGTCACCATGTACGAGCTGGAACCCGCGCCGGGCCTCAAGGCCTCCCGCGTGATCGGCCTGGCCGACGACATCGCGCGGTCGATGTCCGCCCTCTCTGCCCGCGTCTCCACCGTCCCGGGCCGCAGCGTGATCGGCATCGAACTTCCGAATGCGCATCGCGAGAAGGTGGTGCTGCGCGAAATCCTTTCGGCGCGCGACTTCGGTGACAGCCAGATGCGGCTGCCCCTTGCGCTTGGCAAGGATATCGGCGGCGAGCCGGTCGTGGCCAACCTTGCCAAGATGCCCCACCTTTTGATCGCCGGGACCACGGGTTCGGGGAAATCGGTGGCGATCAACACGATGATCCTCAGCCTCCTCTACAAGCTCACGCCCGAGGAATGCCGCCTGATCATGATCGACCCCAAGATGCTGGAGCTTTCCGTCTACGACGGCATCCCGCATCTCCTTTCCCCCGTCGTGACCGACCCTAAGAAAGCGGTCGTCGCCCTGAAATGGGTCGTGGGCGAGATGGAGGAGCGTTACCGCAAGATGTCCAAGATGGGCGTGCGGAACATCGAGGGCTACAACGGCCGCGTCCGCGAGGCCTTGTCGAAGAACGAGCTCTTCAAGCGCACGATCCAGACCGGCTTTGACGAGGAAACCGGCGATCCGGTCTTCGAGACCGAGGAATTCGCACCGCAGCCCTTCCCCTATATCGTCGTCATCGTCGACGAGATGGCCGACCTGATGATGGTGGCGGGGAAAGAGATCGAAGCCTGCATCCAGCGTCTGGCGCAGATGGCGCGGGCCTCAGGTATCCACCTGATCATGGCCACGCAGCGGCCTTCGGTCGACGTGATCACCGGCACGATCAAGGCGAACTTCCCGACCCGGATTTCCTTCCAGGTCACGTCGAAGATCGACAGCCGCACCATCCTGGGCGAACAGGGCGCCGAACAGCTTCTGGGCGCGGGCGACATGCTTTACATGGGCAACGGGGCGAAGATCACCCGTATCCACGGGCCCTTCGTCAGCGACGAGGAAGTGGAAGAGATCGTCAACCACCTCAAGTCCTTTGGTCCGCCCGTCTATATGTCCGGTGTCGTCGAGGGGCCGGAAGACGAGGTCGCCTCGGACATCGACATGGTCCTGGGCCTTGGCTCGGGCGAGGCTTCGGACGATGCGCTTTACGACCAGGCCGTGGCGATCGTCGCGCGGGACCGGAAATGCTCGACCTCCTACATCCAGCGGAAACTGGGCATCGGCTACAACAAGGCCGCGCGTCTGGTCGAGCAAATGGAAGACGAAGGGGTCGTGACCAGAGCCAACCATGTCGGCAAGCGCGAGATCCTGGTGGAAGAACGCTGATCGCTTGAAACAGTGGTCCGGAATTGAAACGGGCGGCGCGGGGACCCCCGCGCCGCCCGTCCGTCTTTCCGGTCTGATCCGTGATCAGTTGACGACTTCTTCCACAACCGGCAGGACTTCGGCCAGATCTTCGGTCCCTTCGGTCTCTGCAATCGTCTCGTCGATTTCGGCCTGATTGGCCGCCAGCTTCTCGCGCAGCAGGGTCAGAAGGGTCGCGAGGTCGCCATCCTTGTTCCAGGCATCGCCGATGGCGGTTTCGGCATCGGTCACGCCCTGCAGCGCCGCTTCGGCGGCCGCTTCGGCAGCGGCGATCTCTTCGGCAGTCGGTGCGGTTTCGGCCAGAGCCAGTCCGTCTGCGGTCGTGCCGCCAACCGCATCGACCAGCGGGTCGATCGCGGCAATTTGGTCATCGGTCAGCGTACCGTCGGCCTTGGCCTGAAGATATTCCTCGACCGAAGCAAAGCCTGCATCAGCAAGGCCGGTTTCCAGCGCCTCGAATGCGCCGGCAGCTTCAGCGAGTTCCGCTGCAGCGGCTGCGGCCTTCGCGGACGCCGAGTCAGCCACGGCGAGCCCGGCCAACAGTCCGACCGGGCCATTGGTGGTCTGGCCATTGCGGATATGGGCGAGGACAGCATTGATGTTGGCGTGAAGGGCGCCATTCATCTTGCCCAGCTCGTTCGGAGCAAGTTCGCCCTCGACAACAGGCTTGCCCTTGGCGAGTTCGACCCCGCCTTCGACCGCCTTTACCTTCTTCTTGACCTTAGTGTCAGATTTGGAAACAGACTTTTCCGACTTTGCGGATTTCGAAGCGTTGGATCCGGAATTGCCGTTTCCACCACCATTTCCACCGCCGTTTCCGCCGCCGTTTCCTCCGCCCTTGTCGTTCTTGGCGTAGGCAGCGCCGCCGTCGGTCAGGTCGAAGACCGGCAGCACGGGGGTCATGGTCAGCAGCGAAACTGCCAGGATCGTGGTCAGGGGTTTCAGGGCCAAGGCGCGTTCTCCTTAAGAATGGTGCAATGCTCGGATAGCGCATTTCGAGTGCTTGAAGGTGGCACAATTGTGGCCTGAGGCATAAACCAAAGGTGTAAACCGGGGCCTTCAACGGCCGGAACGGCCACTTCGGCAAGGTTCCGCCTTTCTGACCGGGCGCAGGGACAACCGAAACGGCCGCGGCCCACCATCGCAGCGACTCACCCCAGGGTTGTATTTGGTAGTGCTGGGTAAGCCCTCTAGACCCTGCCGGAATGGACCAAACCAGTGGTAGTTTATGCATGTCGAGGAGGGGCAAGCCTTGGCGGAAGCATGAAGCTCGGGGCCAGCATCATGGCTTCTGATTGGGCAATCCAACCTTAAGGGCGACGGCCCCATCTTAATCACTTGGGCATTTTCGCCGCAAAGCCGCCTCAATCGCGCCCCAATCGATTCACAACCTCTAGTTGCAAGTGTTGTCGGCTTCTCGCCACAGAATCGACATCATGCCGCGCCACAGCACAGAGTTCTTCTGAGGAGGGGGTCCTTAGAACATCATGGCTTTTGATACATCTGAGTCACTGACACAGTCCGATTTCGGCGACGAGTTGGCGCCGGGAACCACGCTTTTCCACGGGCAGTACCGCATCACGCGTTTCATCAACAGCGGCGGGTTCGGGATCACCTACCTTGCCAAGGACAGCCTGGACCGGGATGTCGTCATTAAGGAGTGCTTCTCCAGCACGTTCTGCCGTCGCACCGAAAGCCGGGTCCGCGCCCGGTCGCAGGGCACCAAGGAACACATGCACAGGATCGTGCGCAGTTTCCTGAACGAGGCAAGAAGCCTGGCCAAGGTCCGCCATCCCAACATCGTGGGTGTCCATCAGGTGTTCGAGGACAACGACACCGCCTACATGGCTCTCGACTATATCCGGGGGCATGATCTGCTTGAGATCATCGACGAGAAGAAGCGGCAGCTGAAGCCGGAACAGATCGTCGCGATGACGGCCAAGCTGGTTGCGGCGACCGTCTTCATCCACAAGAACGATCTGCTGCATTGCGACATCTCGCCCGACAACATCTTCATTACCCATGAAGGCGAGCCGATCCTGATCGACTTTGGCGCCGCGCGCAGAAGCGCATCGGGAGAGGCCTTGAAGTATTCGGGCCTCAGCGTCGTCAAGGACGGCTACTCGCCACATGAGCTTTACACGCCCGGCGGCAACAGCGGACCGTGGAGCGACATCTATGCGCTGGCCGCGTCGCTTTATCATGCGATCTCGGGGACCACTCCGGTGAACTGCCAGATGCGGCTGTCGGCACTTGCAGCAAAGCAACCCGACCCATGCACCCGGCTTGCAGGTTCCGTGGATGGCTATCCGCCCGGGTTTCTGGAAAGCATCGACAAGGCGATGTCGGTCATGCCCGCCGCCCGTTTCCAGTCGGCTCAGGACTGGCTGAACCTGCTTTCGCCCCTTCAGGAGCGCAAGGAGAAGAAGGTTGTCCTGTTGCGCCGTATCGTGCCGACAAACACAGTCAGCGCTACCGAGCCGCCGCCCGTGGTGACCCGGTCGCAGGAGCGCCCCACACTGCCCGTGCGACCGCACCGGATTTCCCCAACCTTGAACGGCGCCGATCTTTCGCGGCTGAACCTCATCAGCGGCTTCGTCAGCGGCTGCCTCGTGAATGGCGAAACGGGGGAAGCTCTGGTCAGTGAAGGCAAGGACAAAGAAGCCGGTACCTGGCTGGACGCACATCTTTGCCTGGCCAAGGCAAACTTCGAGGCGATTGACATGCTCGACCCGGCTGATCGTGTCGAGGACATCATGATTTCAATTGGCAACCAACTTCATCTGATCCGGCCGCTTGCAAAGGCGCCAAAGCTCCTCCTATGCGTGGTGATGGACCGAGAAGGCGCCAATCCGGCCCTAGCACGGGTTCAACTGAGGCGCGTCGAGCAGTCGCTGGCCCATTAGCGCAACGACGATCAAACGGTCAGGGACCCGCACGACCCTTGCCAGCGGTGCTCATGACCGAGTCGATGATCAGCGCCAGGATCACGCTGCCGACGATCGAGAAGAGCCCAAGCTCTACCCAAGTGATGCGAAGGGATTGGCCCACGATGATGATCAGCGGGTGAGCGAGATAGATCACCAGCGACAGCCGCGCAAAATGCTGTGACAGGGGCGTTGTCGGCAGACGGTAGGACAAGACGATCAGGGCCAGCGCGGTCCCGGCAAGGATGGTGAAATTCTCGGGCGATGGTCGGCCGAGGTAGAGTACCAGAAAGCTCAGGCCAAGCGTCGTTGCCGCCAGGCGCCAGCCCCAGGCAAGAAAGCCGATCGCGACAAAGACCGGGATGGCACCGAAGCTCCAGTGCAGCCAGGGTTCGTGGATTGGCGTTCCCTTGCCTGCCAGCAGTGCGACAACCAGCAGGGCAGCCCCTAGCGACGCCAGCGGATGCCTTAGCCACGGCGCCAGCAAAGTGGTCACGAAGACGAAGGGCAGCATCCACAGATGAATCCATGTGCCCGTCAACACCATGGGCCAGTCCCACCAGCCAAGGGGGGGGTCCTGTGCCTTGATCGCAAAGGCAATTTTCAAGAGGGCGTAGACGCCTGACCAAATGACGAAGGGTTTCAGATAGCGCGCCGCACTTGTCGCGAAACCGGACTCGGAGTCGGTCAGAAGCAGAACCAGAAAAAGCGGAATGGCGACCTTGGCCAGCCAGTTCCCCGGGACGTCAATGGAAAACCACACAATCGAAAGCGCTGCCGCGAAACGGACATAGTCCACTAGCCCGTTGTCCACGGCCTTCACGGAATGCACCCCGCCATCCTGCGCGTTAACTGCGTGCCCATCTTGCGTCGTCGTCTTCCCTCCAAATCCGTAACTCTCAGGCGTTCGTGTGTCTACAAGCCTTCACGGCTGATCTGGGGTAACCCCCCAATGCAGGTCAGATTCCTTCGCCTGGCCCGATGCCGCCGACGACGGTCATTTCATGCGGAGATTAACATCCTGTTGCCATTCTTTCATCAGGCCGAGTTGCGCAGCCTAGCCCGCAAGTCGAGGCAAGTCTCACGTCCGCTCACGCCATAGGCACGTCCTTGCGATCCTTAGGCGGCTGGGGGTGCATCCGCCTGGACGGCCCGCTATATTCATAGCCATGAACCGCCGCTTCGCCCTGTTGGCCCCGCTCGCCCTCCTCTTGCCGCTGCCCGCCGCGGCCGAGAAGATTCCCCTTTCCGAGATATCGGACTATCTGAACAGTCTGACCACGGTCGAGACCGACTTCACCCAGGTGAATTCCGATGGCACGATCTCGACCGGGAAGCTCTTCATTCATCGTCCGGGCCGGGTGAGGTTCGAATACGCGCCGCCGGATCGCAGTCTGGTCATTGCCGGGGGCCAGCAGGTCGCAATCTTCGACGCAAAGTCGAACCAGCCTCCTGAACAGTACCCATTGAAACGCACGCCGCTGAATCTCATCCTGGCGGAAAAGGTCGATCTTGGCCGCGCCAAGATGGTGGTGGGTCATTCCGAGGACGGCACCGCAACCCGGGTCCGCGCGCAGGATCCCGAGAACCCCGAATACGGCTCGATCGAACTGGTCTTCACAGCTGATCCGATAGAACTGCGCCAGTGGGTGATCACCGATGATCTTGGGTCGCAGACGACGGTGATCCTGGGTGAGATGAAGAAGGGCGGCAAGCTGGGCGCATCGCTCTTCAGCATCACGATCGAGACGCAGAAGCGGAGCGACTGACCCCGGCCTTCGGCAGCTGGCCTAGCGGCAATAGGCCAGTTGCTCGCGGTACATCTCGGACCGGGCCCCGACAGCGGCAGCTACTTCGACCAGCCATGGCTTGTTCAGGTAAGACTGGCTGGCATAGCCGGTGCGGCCCTCGTGATAGGCCAGATACTGCGCCTCGGCATCGTCCTTGGAAATGCCCAGGCTGCGGGTGGATTCGTCCATGTACCAGCCCATGAAATCGGTCGCGTCGCCGATATCGTCCCGCTTGGCCCGCCGGCTGCCCGCGCTGCGCTGGTATTCCTCCCAGGTTCCGTTCAGGGCCTGGCTGTAGCCGTAGGCCGTGCTTTGCCGACCCATTGGAATCACGCCCAGCGCAAAGGTGTGGGGCGTGCGCGCATTTCCGATGAATTTCGATTCCTGGTAGATCGTCGCCATCAGCACATGCACCGGAACACCCCAGCGACGTTCGGCCGAAGACATCGCCCGCAAGTACTGCGGCCGTTCGCGAATGATCGCGCAAGCATCGTCCAATTGCCTCGGCGCCGAGTAGTTGCCGCCACCCCCGCAAGACGCAAGGCATAGCACCACCAGCGACGCACGGAGAAACCTGCTCATCTGCCCCTCGTGCACTCTTATTTTGTATTGAGATTAGCCCATTCGCGCGGGGGATGAAATGGGGAAGACCAGACCCACACTTCAGAAAAGCGCGAGCGTTTCCGACTGTCGGGGCATAGCCCACAGACTGTTTCCCTGACGGTCTTGCGGCGCGGTGGACAGCTTCCTTCCAACGGCGTAGAGAAAGGTCAAGGACGGATCGCAGATGCTGACAACGCACGCCAAGTACCATATCGGACAGGTGCTCCGTCATCGGAAGCACCCGTTCCGGGGCGTCGTGTTCGATGTCGATGCGATGTTTTCAAATACCGAAGAATGGTACGACAACATTCCCGAAGACAGCCGCCCGTCGAAGGATCAGCCGTTCTACCACCTGCTCGCCGAAAACGGCCAAAGCTACTATGTGGCTTATGTGTCCGAACAGAACCTCGTCCCCGACGAAACCGGTGAGCCTGTCGATCATCCCGACCTCGGCGATCTGTTCGGCGATTTCGAGGATGGCCGCTATCCGGTGACGTTCCAGCTCAACTGACACTTACGAGTTGCTAACGCTTTGCTCTTAGCCTGCGGGAAACGCAAGCAAAGGGGAACCCAGATGCAACTGCAGACTCAGACCCGACCAAAGGTCATCTCGGTCCAGGTGATGGAAGACCGGATCGACGCCGCGACGGCGATCCAGTTCAAGGAAAAGATGCGCGATGCGACGCGCGAAGGTCCCGCCCGCGTGGTGCTGGATCTGGCTCGGGTTCAGTTTCTTGACTCAAGCGGGCTTGGCGCCATCGTCGCCGTCAAGAAGCTTCTGGGCCCGGACCGGGTGCTTGAACTTGCGGGCTTGACCGCGACGGTGGAAAAGGTTTTTCGGCTGACCCGGATGGACAGCATCTTCACGATCCACACATCGCTTGAGGCCGCCGTTTCAAATGCAGCCAGCGCCTGAAGCGTCCATCGCGGCAGAAGACCTGCATCTGGTCCTAAAGGCCGAACCGGAATCGGTTCGGCAGGGTCTGGTGCAGATGCTTGGGCTTCCGCCGCTGGTCCGGCTGCCCCCTGACGCAAAGGGCACAGCAGAACTTGTCCTGGCCGAGGTTCTGAACAACGTGGCCGAACACGCCTATGCCGATCGCCCTGGGACGGTCGAAGTAACGCTGACACCGGTCACAAGCGGAATCCGTTGCCTGATCGTCGACTGGGGCGTGGCCATGCCGGGGGAGCGATTGCCCGATGGTCGTCTCCCCGGTGGAGCCGACACCGCGCTGGAAGATCTTCCCGAGGGTGGCTTCGGCTGGCACCTTATCAGGGTCCTCACCCAGGATCTTGCCTACCAGCGATCGGGCGATCAGAACCATCTGAGCTTTCTCTTGCCGCTTGACGGCTAGACCGTCGAATTCTTGGCCTTAGCCTCAATCCCGCCGCCTTGCTGCAGGACTGCCGCCCAAGTTCTCGTTCACAGAAGAAGGTGTAGCATTCTGCTGCACTCTGGCATCCGGATCCACAGTCCAACCCTACTCCGGGTGCCGGGGTTGCTTCCCTCTTGGCTTCCGCGGCGCGGCACCCTAGCTTCGGCTCGCAGTCCACAGGGGGAACGATGCGGGACCTTCACCTTCCCGGCCGATCAGCGGTCTATGCGCAGAACGGGCTTTGTGCCACGTCGCATCCGATCGCAGCGCAAGTGGCCATCGAAACGCTGAAATCTGGCGGCAATGCAATCGACGCGGCGATCGCCGGGGCTCTGGTGCTTGGCATCGCCGAACCGCAGATGACCGGGATCGGCGGCGATTGCTTCGTCCTCATCAAGCCCGCCGGGACCGAGGAAATCCTGGCCCTCAACGGTTCGGGCCGCGCGCCCAAGGGTCTGGATGCCGCCGCGCTTCGCGCCCGCGGACTGGAGGCGATTCCGATCCAGGGGATCGAGACCGTAACCATGCCCGGGGCCATCGATGCCTTCTGCCGGCTCAGCGCGGACCATGGCCGCCTGTCACTTGACCGCATCCTGGCCCCGGCAATCCAATACGCCGACGAAGGCATTCCCGTAGCCGCCCGGGTGGCCTTTGACTGGGTAGACGACCTGCCCTGTCTGCAAAGCGCGGCGCGCGCTTTCTACAGTTTTGACGGCAAGGCCCCGCAGGTGGGGCAGATCTTCCGCGCCCCAGGGCAGGCCGAGGTCCTGCGCCGGATCGCCCGCGAGGGCCGCGCCGGCTTTTACGAGGGCGAAGTGGCCGAGGACATGATCGCTTCGCTGCAGGCATTAGGCGGAAGCCACACGCTGGAAGACCTTGCTGCGACGGCCTGTGACTATACCATTCCGGTATCCGGTCCATATCAGGGCGTCGAACTGGTCGAACACCCACCGAATGGTCAGGGTGCGACGGCAATCCTGCTGCTCAACATCCTCAAGCATTTCGACCTGGCGGCCATGGACCCGTTCGGCACCGAGCGCGCCCATATCGAAGCCGAAGCGTCGAAGCTGGCCTATGACGCCCGCAATCGTTTCATTGCCGATCCGGATCGCACGACGCGCCTTGCGCATATGCTGTCGCCGGATACGGCCGCGAAACTTGCCGCCCTGATCGACCCGAAACGCGCGATGGAGCAGGCCGCGCCCCTGACCGAAGCGGTGCACCGCGACACGATCTACATCACTGTCATCGACCGCGACCGCATGGCGGTTTCGCTGATCTACTCGATCTTCTGGGGCTTCGGGTCCGGCCTGGCGTCGTCAAAGTTCGGGATCAATTTCCAGAACCGCGGCGCAGGCTTCACCCTGCAGGAAGGCCACCCGAATGAGGCCGGCGGCGGAAAGCGTCCGATGCACACGATCATTCCCGGCATGCTGAAGCAGGACGGCCGGGTAATCATGCCCTTTGGTGTGATGGGTGGCGCCTATCAGCCGACCGGTCATGCCCGGTTCGTCAGCAACCTGACCGACTTCGGCATGGACCTGCAAGCAGCCGTCGACGCGCCCCGTTGCTTCTCGGGGCCCCTAGGGATGGAGGTCGAGCGCGGCTATCCGGATCGTGTACGGGCCGAGCTTGAGGCCATGGGCCACAAGGTCACAATCCCCGACACGCCCCTCGGCGGCGCGCAGGCGATCCGGATCGACGGCGATGTCCTGGTCGGAGCTTCAGATCCCAGAAAGGACGGTTGCGCCCTTGGCTACTGAAACCACCCTGCCCATCGATCGCCACGCCATTACGGCGGCGATCCGGTCCCTGACCCATGGCGAAACCGACACCGTCTCGCTCATGGCGACCGTGGCCTGCGAGATCCACCACGCGCATCCTTTCGCCGACTGGACCGGCTTTTACCGCGTCGTGGCGCCGGAACTCCTGAAGATCGGCCCCTATCAGGGCGGCCACGGCTGTCTGGTTATCCCGTTCAGCCGGGGCGTCTGCGGCGCCTGCGCCCGTACTGGCGAAATCCAGAACGTCCCGGACGTCGAGGCTTTCCCCGGCCATATTGCCTGCTCTTCATCGACCCGCTCCGAACTCGTGCTGCCGGTCTGGAACGGCCGCGGAGAGCTCCTCGGTGTCCTCGACCTCGACAGCGACACCCCCGCTGCCTTCACCAAGGAAGACGAAGCCTGGCTCGTCCCCCTCCTCTCCGAAGTGTTCAAAGACGCAAGCTGAGGCGGGGCGTCAGATGCGGCGGCTCGGCACGAAAGCATAGCCCGAGGGCGACAGGATCACCGCTTCGCGTAGCCCATGGCCCTTGTTGTCGGTCGGAACCTTCAGCACCGCACCGCCCGCCGCCTCGGCGTGCAGGGCCGCCTGATCCGGGTCCGCCTCGTGCAGCCGGATTTCAATCCCGGCGCCCCTTATCCCCGCCTCAGGTAGCAGTCCCGCCAGCGGGTGGCTCGCAAATGCCCCGTCCGAGTGCAGTTGCAACGGCTGCCCAGCGTGCAACAGGATCGCGAAGTCTTGGCTGACGCGATGTGAGACCATCCCGAAGACCGTGACCAGAAAAGCCGCCTCCGCCGCCACATCGCGGCAGAGGAGGTTCACCGAAATTGCCCGCAGGGAATGCCCGAACTCAGCCGCCGGAACCGTTTCGTAATCCATCGTCTCCTCCGTTTGGCCCAGAGTGACGACCAGCGCAGGCAGCGTCAAACGACCTCTCTTGATCTTCTCCATCACCGCGCCGAATGTCGCGGGCCAAAGGAGACCCCACATGAGCGACATCACCCTTCTCGACGGCGGCATGGGCCAGGAACTGATTGCCCGTTCCGGCGATGAGCCGACCCCCCTCTGGGCCACAAGGGTCATGCTCGACCACCCCGGCCTTGTCCGAGACATCCATGCCGACTATTTCGCGGCAGGTGCGACGATCGCCACGACGAACACCTATGCCATCCACCACGACCGGTTGGCCCGCTTCGGCCTTGATCCGATGTTCCATGCCCTGCATCTGCGTGCGCTGGCCGAGGCGCATGAGGCCCGCGCGGCATATCCGAACACCCGCATCGCCGGATCCCTGGGCCCGCTGCAGGCCAGTTACCGCCCCGATCTGACCGAGCCCGTCGCCGACGCCGCCCCGAAATACGCGGAAATCGCACGTATTCTCGCCCCGCATGTCGATCTCATCCTGATCGAGACCGCCGCTTCGCTGGAGGCAGCCGAGGGTGCCCTTGTCGGTGCGCAGGCCGCTGGCAAACCGGTCTGGCTTTCCGTGTCGGTGGACGACCGCGACGGCACCCTCTTGCGGTCTGGCGAGCCGGTGGCCGACCTTGCCCGTCTGCTGCGCCACCCGGTCGCGGCCCTGCTGGCCAATTGTTCGGTTCCCGAGGCGATGGCCGATGCGCTCGCGGCGCTGAGGCCCCTTGGCCGACCGTTCGGGGCCTATGCCAACGGTTTCACCCATATCTCCGGCAACTTCCTCAAGGATGCGCCGACCGTCAAGGAACTGACCCATCGCCACGACTTGACGCCTGAGAAATACGCCGACTTTGCAATGGCTTGGGTGGCACAGGGCGCCACCATTGTCGGTGGCTGCTGCGAGGTCGGGCCAGCACATATCCGTCACTTGCGGGAAAGGCTTGTGGCTGAAGGTCACCAGATTGTCTAAGCCCTCGCTGATTGCGGATTTCGCCTATGATCCGCCTGACACGCCGCTGCAGTTCCTGCACGAGGACGATCAGATCCTCGTGCTCGACAAACCGGCCGGGCTCTTGACCGTCCCCGGCAAGCTTGCCAACCGGCAGGACTGCCTGATCAGCCGCCTGCAGGCCGCCCGCTGGAATGCGCTGACGGTTCACCGCCTGGATTGCGACACCTCGGGCGTCATCATCTTTGCCCGTACCAAGCAGGCGCAGGGCTTTCTTGGCCAGGAGTTCGAACAGCGCCGCGCAGAGAAGACCTATATCGCCCGCGTGAAAGGCCGGATTGACGCGGATAGTGGTACGGTTGACCTCCCCCTTGGCAGCGATTGGGACTATCGCCCGCGCCAGAAGGTCGATCATGCAACGGGACGGCCTGCCGTCACGGACTGGTCCGTGATTTCGCGCAGCGACACCGAAACGCGCGTCCGGCTGACACCGCATACCGGCCGCAGTCACCAGCTGCGGGTCCACATGCTGGCGCTCGAGCATCCGATCCTGGGCGACCAGATCTATGCGGCCGACACTTTAGCTGACCACAAACGACTGATGCTGCATGCCGAGACGCTGTCGCTGCACCATCCCGCAAGCCGACAGCGGGTCAGTTTCGCGGCTCCGGTCCCGTTCTGAATTCCGTTAACCGACTTTCAAGTTCCATGGTTAAATCTGGCCCGTGACCGATTGGGGGCCAGAATGCTGCAAACGATTTTCACCTTTCGCTATGGGCTCATCACCTGGCCGGCGATCCTTGTGGTGGTTGCCGCCTTTCTCATGGCGCTTTTCCCTGGCCAAAGCTGGTGGCTCCTGCCGGTGGGCGCGCTTTGCCTGGCTTCGGTCCTGATCGGACTGCACGACCTGCGCCAGACACGGCATGCCGTGCTGCGCAACTATCCCGTGGCAGCGCACCTTCGGTTCCTTCTGGAAAGCATTCGGCCCGAGATGCGGCAGTACTTTTTCGAGGGGGACAAGGACGGCTCTCCCTTCCCCCGCGACAAGCGCGCCATCGTCTATCAGCGCGCCAAGCGCGACCTCGACAAACGGCCCTTCGGCACGATGTATGATGTCTACCAGGAGCAATACGAATGGCTGCACCATTCCATCGCTCCGCGTCAGGCGCTTGGCCATGACGCCCTGCGCACACCGGTCGGCCATGCCTGTGCCCAGCCCTATTCGGCCAGCCTGCTCAACATCTCGGCCATGAGCTACGGCTCGCTGTCGGCCAATGCGATCCGGGCGCTGAACAAGGGGGCCAAGGCCGGGGGCTTCTTTCACGACACCGGGGAAGGCGGCGTCTCGCCCTATCACCGCGAAAACGGTGGCGACCTGGTCTGGGAGCTTGGCTCGGGCTATTTCGGCGCACGGTCGGCCGATGGCGGCTTCGATCCGGTCCGCTACGCCGAGGCGGCGTCCGACCCGCAGATCCGGATGGTCGAACTGAAGCTCTCGCAGGGGGCAAAGCCCGGCCATGGTGGCGTGCTGCCCGCTGCGAAGGTCACCGAGGAAATCGCGCGCATCCGTGGCGTTCCGATGGGGCAGGACTGCATTTCTCCGGCCAGCCATAGTGTGTTTTCCACGCCGACGGGGCTTCTGGAATTCGTCGCCCGGATGCGTGAACTCTCTGGCGGCAAACCTGCGGGATTCAAGCTGTGCATCGGGCATCCGTGGGAATTCATGGCGATCTGCAAGGCCATGCTTGCCACGGGGATTACACCCGACTTCATCGTCGTCGACGGCAAGGAGGGCGGGACTGGCGCCGCCCCGCTGGAATTCATGGACCATGTCGGCATGCCGCTGCGAGACGGGCTCAGCTTCGTTCACAACGCATTGGTCGGAATCGGCGTGCGTGACCGGGTGCGCATCGGGGCCTCGGGCAAGATCACCTCGGCCTTCGACATGGCCCGGGTCCTGGCCCTTGGGGCCGACTGGTGCAATGCGGCGCGGGGCTTCATGTTCGCAGTCGGCTGTATCCAGGCACAGTCCTGCCATACCGGCGAATGCCCGACCGGGGTTGCGACGCAGGATCCGCTTCGCCAGCGTGCCATTGTCGTGCCCGACAAGGCCGAGCGGGTGGCAAGCTTTCACCGCAATACCCTGCATGCTCTGGCCGAGCTTGTGGCCGCTGCCGGGCTCTCGCATCCGTCCGAGCTTAGAGCGCATCATTTCCTGCGGCGTGCTTCGTCGGACAGAGTCATCTCGCTGGCCGAACAGTATGAGCAGCTTGCCCCCGGCCAACTACTGGCCGACCCCGCCTCGTCCCCGCGTTTTGCGGAGGCCTGGTCGCTGTCGACCGCGGACAGCTTTGCCCGGGCAGGCATCTAGCAGACGAAGCGCGCCGGACGCGATCCTGTCGACGGTGGGCTAACGCACCGCGCGGAAGGCGGCCAGCAGACCCGCCAGGGCAATGGCACCCATCCCGACAAAGCCGAGCGCGTCGGGAAGCTGTGCGAATACCAGCCAGCCAAGCAGGGTCGCGAAGGCGATATGCATGTAGTTGATCGGCGCAAGCGTCGAAGCCGGTGCCTCGCGGTAGGCCGAGGTCAGCAGAAGATGCCCAAGCGTCGCCAACGTACCGTAGGCCAGCATCAAGGTACCATCCCATACATCGGGCAGCCTTTCCGACCCCAGAACGAGCGTGAGCCCGACGGAGACAGCCGTCCCGACAAGCGCCGTATGGAACATCAGCGCCATCGTGGTTTCGGTCCGCGTCAGGATTCGCGTCAAGAGGTGGTAGCCGGTTCCCAGCGCCGCGTTCAGCAGGCACAGCACCACGCCCCAGGGGTCAAGCCCGCTGCCGGGTCGTGCAATCAGCAGCACGCCTGCAAACCCCAGACCAGCGCAGAGCCACCCGATCGCACTGACCTTCTCGCCCAGGACCGGTCCCGAAACCAGCATCAGAAGCACTGGCGTGATGTAGATGATTGCCACGGTCTCGGCCACGGGCATGATCCGAAGCGCAAGCAGCATGGTGACGGTCGCGACTGCCAGAAGCAGGCCGCGCAAGAGAACCAGTCCGGTGCGTTGTGTCCGCCAGACAGCGCTCCGGTGTCGAGGCCACATTGTCAGAAGTACAAGGCCAAGGTTGATCCCGTAACGCGCGGAAAGCACCAGCGTCGCCGCATAGATCAGTGACAGATGCTTGCCCAGCGTGTCACCCCCGGCAAAGCAGAGCGTCGCCACCACAACCAGCGCCACACCCTTCAACGCATTGCCTTCGGTCTGCATTTTCACTCCTGATCGGCGGACCCTAGACCGGGCCATTGCCAGTTGGAAGAGCGGGCGAAGCTTGCCTATCACCGCGATAAGCCCCCTTCAGGAATGCTCGATCTGGCGATGCCGCAGATTGCAACGGGACCGAAATGGACGAACGGCCCGCGGGGAGAAGTCCCGCGGGCCGTCGCGTATGGTGGCAGGCCGGGAGGGAGGAGGGCCTGCCGCCGGGTCGTGGCTTAATAGTTGTAGGCGCTTTCGCCGTGCGAGGTCTGGTCCAGACCCTGGCGTTCGTCGTCAGAGGACGGGCGCAGGCCGAAGACCAGCTTGATCAGGTAGAACAGCACCAGCGAAACTACGGCGGTCCAGATCACCGTGACGCAGACGGCCTTTAGCTGGGTAAAGACCTGTGCGCCCATGTCGTAGGTGCCAGGTACGGCCGGGAAGACGGTGTAGTCGTACCAGCCCTGGCCACCGAGGCTCGGGTTGGCGACAATTCCGGTGCCGATAGCACCGACAATCCCGCCGACGCCGTGCACGCCAAAGACGTCAAGGCTGTCGTCATAGCCGAACTTCTTCTTCACCGAGGAGACGAAGGCATAGCAGATCGGCGAGACGATCAGACCCAGGACCAGCGCTCCGCCCGGCGAGGCGAAACCTGCCGCCGGAGTGATGGCGACAAGACCCGCGACCGCACCCGTCACCGCACCCAGAAGCGATGGGCGGCCGTGACGGACCTGTTCGACCAGGACCCAGGAGAGTGTCGCGGCGGCGGTGGCGACGAAGGTGTTCAGGAAGGCCAGCGCCGTCAGGCCGTTCGATTCGAGGTTCGAACCCGCGTTGAAGCCGAACCAGCCAACCCACAGGAGCGAGGCGCCGACCATGGTGAGCGTCAGGCTGTGCGGAGGCATCGGTTCCTTGTTGTGGCCGATCCGCTTGCCGACGACGATGCAGCCGACAAGGCCCGCGATCCCGGCGTTGATGTGGACAACGGTACCGCCCGCAAAGTCCAGCGCACCCCAGCCCCAAAGGAGGCCATAGTCGCCCGGCAGGTCAGCCAGGAAGTCCGGTCCGGCCCAATACCAGACCATGTGCGCGATCGGGTAATAGGCGAGAAGCGACCAGCCGACGCAGAACAGGATCAGCGGCCAGAACTTGATACGCTCGGCGAAGGCTCCGATGATCAGCGCCGGCGTGATGCAGGCAAAGGTCATCTGGAAGATCACGAAGGCATATTCCGGGATGTAGACGTTGTTCGAGAAGGTCGCGGCATAGGTGCCGGTGCCGACGCCCGCGAGCATCGCCTTCGAAAGCCCGCCGATATAGGGCGAGCCCGAGGTGAAGGCGAGGCTGTAGCCCACTGCGATCCACATGACCGCGCCGATCGAGACGATCACCAGCACCTGCATCAGCAGGCTCAGCATGTTCTTGGTGCGCACCAGGCCACCATAGAAAAGCGCGAGCGCCGGGATCGCCATCATCAGCACCAGGGCGGAAGAGACCAGCATCCAGGTCGTGTCGCCCTTGTCGACCATGGTCGCCATCTGCTCGACCGTCGGGTTCTTGATCGGCCCGTCCTGCGCCAGCGCCGGAAGGCCTGCCAGAAGAGACGCGGACAGCGCTCCGAGGCCTGCAAGTTTCGTTTGAATGGTCATGTCAGGTGTTCCCCTCTTCCCCGCCGTCAAAGCGCGTCATCATCGGTTTCGCCGGTGCGGACCCGCACGGCGTGCTCAACGTCCAGCACGAAAATCTTTCCGTCGCCGATCTTGTCGGTCTTGGCCGTCTTCTGGATCGTGGTCACGACCTGATCGGACAACGCATCGCTGACCACGATCTCAAGCCGGACTTTCGGGACAAAGTTCACCGCGTATTCGGCGCCGCGGTAGATCTCGGTGTGGCCCGACTGGCTGCCGAACCCCTTGATTTCAGTTACCATCATCCCGCGCACCCCGATGGCAGTCAGCGCTTCGCGGACCTCCTCGAGCTTGAACGGCTTGATTGCTGCAATGATGAGCTTCACGTGCGTCCCCTCTTTCCTTGGCAGGCAGCCCGAGCTTGGGCCCGTCACGCAAATGAGGGAGGACAATGCTGCACCTGCACAAGGAACGGCCGGTCCCTGGACGGGGCGATCCGGGCAAAGGCGCACATTTTTTGCACTTTCGACGACGAATGCCTAATTCATGGGCGGCGGAGCGACGCGAATCGTTCTGTCATCGGCTTCGCTTTCCCGCAAATCCGGGCTAATGTCGTCCGCAAACGGGTTGGAACTGACCCTGGTCACGAGTGGCAGAGCAGGCATGGCAACTGGAAACCGGGGGCGCAGCCCCCTTGTCGCAGACAGACGTTACCCTTCGGCGCGCGCCAGCCAGGCAGGCGGCGGGCCCAAGAAGCCTGCGTCACCAAAGACACCGAAAACCCCCAGAAAGCGCACGCGGACCCAGCGCCCCAGGCGGCAGCACGGGTTGGTGATAGGTTTCATCCTGGCGATCTGGCGCGTCCTGTGGGGCATCGCGTGGCGGGCGACGGCGGTTGGCGCCCTCGTGCTTGGGGGGGTGGTCTGGTATTTCTACGCCCAGCTCCCCGAGGTCGAGGCTCTTATCGACGGACGTGCGCGTGGCTCGGTCACGATGCTTGACCGCAACGGTGAGGTCTATGCCTGGCGGGGCGAAACCTTCGGCGGCATGATCACCGCCGACAGTGTCTCTCCCGACCTGCATGACGCGGTCGTCGCGACCGAGGACAAGCGGTTCTACTGGCATTTCGGCATCAGCCCGCGCGGCATCGCAAGCGCGATCCGGATCAACCTCAGCGAGGGGCGCGGCGCTTTCGAGGGCAATGGCGGCTCGACCATCACCCAGCAGACCGCCAAGCTTCTGTGCCTGGGCGTGGAATGGGACCCGGCTCTTTGGAAGTCCGAGGCAGATTACGAGAAGGACTGCCGCAGGGGCGGCATGTGGCGCAAGATCAAGGAAGTGCCCTTCGCCATCGCGATGGAAGTGAAGTATTCCAAGGAGGAGATCCTGACGATCTACCTCAACCGCGCCTACCTTGGGGCAGGTGCGCGGGGGGTCGAAGCGGCCGCGCAGCGCTATTTCGGCAAGTCGGCCAAGGAAGTCTCGGCCGCAGAGGCTGCCATGCTGGCGGGTCTGTTGAAGGCCCCCTCGACCTACGCGCCGACAGCCAGCATCGACCGGGCACGGGACCGCGCCGCCGTCGTGATCGGCCTGATGGAAGAGCAGGGCTATCTCACCAAGGCCGAGGCAGACGAAGCCCGCGCAAACCCGGCAAGCCTTTCGAAGGCCGCAAAGCAGAAGTCCGGAGGGTATTTCGCCGACTGGGTGATGGAAACCACTCCCGACTACCTGGCGCGCGACACGACCGAAGACGTGATCATCGAAACGACGCTTGACCAGGAGATGCAGCGGAAGGCCGAAGAAGCGCTGGCCTGGGTCTTCGAAAACAAGGTCAAGGAAGGCTCGGAAGCGCAGGCCGCCATCGTCGTGATGAGCGCGGATGGCGCGGTTCGGGCCATGGTCGGCGGGCGCAATGTCCCGAACGCGGGGGACTTCAACCGTGCGACCCAGGCGTTGCGCCAGACCGGATCAACCTTCAAGCCCTTCGTCTATGCCGTCGCCATGGACCTGGGGATGAGTCCGATGGACGTGATCGACGATTCCCCGCTTTGCATCTACACGGCGGGGTCGGGCGACTGGTGTCCGAAGAACTATGACAGTGAGTTCAAGGGCCCGATCACGCTGACCCAGGCCTTGGCCGAGAGTCGGAACATTCCGGCCGTGCGCCTGTCCGAAACGGTGGGCCGCGACCTGGTTCGGAAAGTTGCCGCCGATTTTGGCGTGGCGCAGAACATGCCCGACGGCCCGGCACTGGCCCTTGGCGTGTCGGAATCGACCCTGATCGAGATGACCGGGGCCTTCGCAGGGATCCTGAATGGCGGCTCGTCCGTGTCGCCCTATGGCCTCTCGGCGCTCAAGCTGAAGGGGATGGACGAGCCGCTTTTCGGCGCG
>JAEULQ010000064.1 GCA_016792685.1 Tabrizicola sp.
CGGGCCCCCTGGCTGATGCCCGAGGCCACATCGTAGCGTGGCTCACGCGATCGCCATATCATGCCCGTCTCCCTCGGCCTCGAACGACGACCAGTTGAACGCGGGCGTGCACAGAACCTTCAGGACCAGCGTCGTCTCGCCGATCTGGATCTCGTCCCCGTCCCTCGCAACTTCCGTCGACAGGAGCGGCTTGCCGTTCAGACGCACGAGGTTCGACTTGCCACCGTGCCCGACGTGAAACTGGTGCGACGACGGATCATAGGCAATCGCCGCATGGTTCTGACGCGATATCGCCATGTCGCCGTAGTCGAGCGAGATGGTCTGGTCCGAGTTCCGTCCGATCTGCGAGACACCCTGGGTCAGGGCAAAGGACGCGCCCTTGCCTGGGCCATCCTTGATCACCAGCCAGCCGGCGGGAAACATCACATATCCCTTGCCCGGCGCGGCCGGAGCCATCGCGATCGGCGACTTGTCCATACCCTCGAACAAGGGAACCACGGCCGCTGCCTGGGCCTCAAAACCTAGAACCCGGGTCTTGGTGCGCGTCGGACGGCGCGGTTCCGCGCTATTGGCGGCGGGGGCTTCGGCGACGGCAGGACGCGCGGGGGGCGCTTCCTCGATATCCCAGATGCTGACTGAGGCCGGGGCGATCCCCTCGGGCAGCGAGGCCTTCGCCTTTACCACGCGGCTGGGTCGGGCAATCGGCAGGTCGGTCGAGACTTCCGGCTCGGGCGCAGCAGGTGCCTGCGGAGCCGCAGCGGCCAGCGCCTGGCGCAGGCGCTTGACTTCAAGCTCGGCCAAAGCCGCCATGACGGGGTCGGGTCCAGCCTCGACAGTGCTGTTACTGCGTCCCGACTCTTCGTGCTCGCCAAAGATAGAGCGAAGTATTTTCAAGGCTTTTTCTCCCCGTCTCTTGAGTCCACGTTGCGGGCCTAGTCGGCCACCTCCAGATGGAACTCTGCATCCATTGTACTGGCACCACGACGAATGACAAAACTGTAAGTTGATACCCCGTTCGCAAACTCGCGCTGAAGTATCTCACGCAGGGCGGTAGGGGTCCCGAGAGTCTCGCCGGAGGCGGTATAGACCAGCAACACGTCGCCCGATTTGAGGTCGGTATGAACCGCGGCGGGCACATTTGACACGATGGTCTGGGTGCCGGTGGCGGTCTCGACCGTCTCGAAGGCAAGGCCGCTGGGCAGCCGCAGCACATTGGTGACTGCCAGGGTCGAGGCCGGGTTTTCGTTCGTCTGCGCGACGTCGGCACCTACGGCCACAGGCAGGACGGTCGCCTGGTTGCGCCCAAGGCCGTGCGGCAGCGACAGCAGTCCCGAAAGCAGCAGGATCGCCGCTGCCGAAGACACAAGGAAATCGCGCGGGCCGCGCACGACGACCAATTGCGAAAGGGCCGGGGCTGGTGTCGCAACGCTCGCTTCGGGCGCGGCGAGAGGCGCCGCCGGATTGCGCGGCGTGGACACAGCCTCGCTGGCCTTCGGAGCCGCCTCCGCCTCCGTAGCATAGGCCGCGGACGCCGGCTGGACCGAGGGCCTGGGCTGCGAGATTGGCGCCGCCTTTGGCTGGGCCGCTAGGTTGCCAAGCATCGCACGCCATTCGTCGACCGATTGCAGGCGGTCGCGCGGGAAGATCGACATGGCTTTGTCGATTGCCTGCAGGAAGACCGGCGGATAGGCCTTGAACCGGCCTGCAAGCGGACGCAGCGGGTCGCCCTCGCCTCCGGCAATCGCCGAGAGCCGTTCCTGCGAAGTCTTGGGCGTTTCCTGGGTGATCAGATGGTAGAAGGTTGCCGCCAGCGCATAAAGATCGCTGCACGGGGCCTGAGTGCTGCCACTGACGTAGAATTCTTGCGGCGAATAGCCGTCCTTGACCACGCGCAGCCCCGAAACAGCGCGGCTCTTGCGGGTCACTTCCTTGCGCGAGGCGCCAAAGTCGATCAGGACCGGCTGCCCTGTCGCTTCGTTCAGGATGATGTTGTCGGGCGAGATGTCGCGGTGCAGAAGCCCCTGGGCATGCACATAGCCGATCGCATCGAGGATCTTGTCCAGAAGAGAGATGATTTCCTTGGCGATCAGCGGCCGTGCCGATCCTTCCACAGTCTGCAGAAGGTCGGGTCCCTTGATGTAGTCCATCGCCATGTAGGCGGTGTCGTTTTCCTCGAAGACCTGATGGACCTTGACGACGCCCGGGTGGTCCAGCCGTGACAGGTTATGCGCTTCCTGAACGAAAAGCCGGACAACGGACTGGAATTCGTCCAGACGCGCACGGGTGCGCGGACCGACGGCCTTGTCGATGCGGCGGCAGAACGAGCTTGGGAAGCACTCCTTGATGACAACCTGACGATCAAGCGAGTTCCGGGCAGAGTAGACGATGCCGAAACCGCCGCTGTTCAGGAAGGACTCGATCTTGAACTGGCCGTAAAGCAGCCTCGTGCCGGGAAGCAGCTCATCTGCGTCACTTCCGACGCTGACAGGATCGATCTTCAAGGCAGCAGACGTCATGCCAGTTCCCACAGTTCCGCCTCTCCCCAGCCCCCTGGGAGTCCACGGCAAATTAAGACCTATCTATGGAGTGCGGCCAAAACGTGATGGCAACTCGTTCCTTTTTCGCCACAATGACTCAACCTTACGGTGCTGTACTGCGGTCATTTAGAGCCGCAAAACCGGGAAATTCTGTCTGAAGTTGCAGACTCGCGCTGATCGATCAGCCAAATGGGCAGAAAATTCGCGACAGTTTTTCACGGCGGTCTGCCCAGATTTTGCCACAAGCATGTACTGAGCCAGGACTCGGGCCGTGCGTGTCCGCTCTGGTTGGGGCGCCGATTCTCGGGACCGGGCTTGCCCTTTGCGGCCCTGCATGACAGGACGGGCCATGCTTGCGATCTTCCTGAAGACCCTACCGTTCTTTGCCCTGATCGGGGTCGGCTATCTTGCTGGGCGCAGCCGGTTCTTCAGTGCGGAAGCCACCGCCTATCTGACCCGTTTCGTCTTCTATTTCGCGCTTTCGGCCATGCTGTTCGGCTTTGCTGCGAACCTCGACATCATGGGCATCTTCAACTGGTCTTTCGTGCTGGCTTATCTTCTGGGAACCGGCGCGATCTGGCTGGTGGTGGCCGCAGTGGCGCTTGTCCGCAAGACCAGCCGCGAGGAAGCCGTGTTCGAGGCGCACACTGGCGTGATCGGCAATGTGGGCTTCCTTGGCATCCCGATGCTGTCGCTTCTCCTCGGCCCCGAGGCTGTCGGCCCGGTTCTGCTCGTCCTCGCGGTCGATCTGATCGTCTTCTCCTCGATCCTCACGATGGCTGTCACCGGGCTGCGCGCGGGTCGGGTCGGGGCCGAGACCTTTGGCATCCTGGCCGCCGGACTGGTGAAGAACCCGATGATCGTGTCGGTCGTCCTGGGCCTTGTCTGGGGGGC
>JAEULQ010000074.1 GCA_016792685.1 Tabrizicola sp.
ATGAGATCCATGGTTTCCCGCCTAGTTCAGTACAAACTCAGTGATCAGTAGGTCGCGCACGCGGCCTTCCCCCGTCACGATCTGGATGCGGCGCAGCATCTGCGCCCGCAGCCGTGCCATGGCCTGCGGGTCCTCGATCGAGGCCGTGTCGATGGCGCGCAGATAGCTGTTCAGCACATCCAGGATGCGCGGGGCGAGCAGCGTGACATCGGCCTCGGCCGTGTCGGCCACTTCCAGCTGCGCGGTGAAGCGCAGATGTTCGCTGCCCGAATCAGCCCCAAGCGAGACCACGATCGTCTCCAGCGGCACAAAGGCGATGCCGGTCAGCGGGCCGGGCACCTTGTCCTCTTCCGTGGCATGGTCCTCGCTGCCGCCGCCGAGGATCATGCCCGAAAAGGTCGCATAGAACCCGCCTCCGCCCAGCAGCAGCGCAAGCACAAGACCGATCAGAAGCGGCTTCTTCGACCGCTTCTTCGGCACATCTTCGACTGTGGCTTCCGCCGTTGCCATGTCCGACCTCCGCGTTCCCGGCAGGTTCGAACATAGGCCAAAGGTCACTAACCGATTGTTAAGCGGAACCGGCCAATGGTGGGGCAAGGCAGAATGCCCGGTTCAGGAGGATTCCTTGCAGAACGTGATCGCTACCTGGTCTTCGCTGGACCTGCGTCGCCGCATCATCATCGTCGGTGCGACCGTTGCGATGTTTCTGGCTGTCCTGGCACTTAGCCGGATGGCCGGAAAGCCGGAAATGGGCCTTCTCTACGCCGGTCTCGAACCCGCTGCGGCAGGTGAGGTGATGGCGGCGCTCGACCAGCGCGGTGTGGCTTACGAGATTTCGGGCGATTCGATCCTGGTGGATGTCACCCAGCGCGACAGCCTGCGCATGGCCCTTGCGGCCGAGGGACAACCCGCTGCCGGCGGCGGAGGGTATGAGCTCCTCGATTCGCTCTCCGGCTTCGGCACGACATCGCAGATGTTCGACGCGGCCTACTGGCGCGCCAAGGAGGGCGAGATCGCCCGCACGCTCCTCGCCCTGCCCGAGGTCAAGGCCGCCCGCGTCCATATCGCCAGCGCTCCGACCCGCGCCTTCCAGCCCGAAGCGAAGCCGACTGCCTCGGTCACGCTGACCACGGTCTCGGGCACATTGGGCGAAGCTCAGGCCCGGGCGATCCGGCACCTTGTCGCCAGCGCCGTCGCCGGGATGAGCCCGGAGGCCGTACAGATCATCGACACGGTGGCTGGACTGATCGGCGGCCAGGAAACGGCCGAGTTCGACACGGGCGACGCCGCCGACCGGGCCGCCGCGATCAAGGGCAACGTCGAACGTCTGCTTGCGGCACGGGTCGGGCCCGGCAAGGCCGTGGTCGAGGTCTCCATTGACCTCGTCTCGGAACGCGAGGCCATCACCGAGCGCACCTTCGACCCGCAAGGGCGCGTGGCGATCTCGTCCGAGACCGAGGAAAAGACCGGCTCGGCCACCCAGCCCGGGGGCGAAGTCACCGTGGCCTCGAACCTGCCCGAGGGCGATGCCGAAGCCGGAGGCCAGGGCAAGAGCCAGACTTCCGAAACGCGTGAGCGCGTGAATTACGAGGTCTCCGAAACCCAGCGCGAAATCCTGCGCAGCCCCGGGGCCGTGCGCCGGATGACGGTCGCGGTGATGGTGGATGGCGTGGTCAGCTTGGCCGCCGACGGCACCCGCACCTGGTCCCCCCGGCCAGAGGACGAGCTCGCCACCTTGCGCGAACTGGTCGCCTCGGCGGTCGGCCTCGATGAAGCGCGCGGTGATGTGCTGACGCTGAAATCCCTTGAGTTTCAGGAACTTCTCGCACCTGAGGGCACCGAGGCCACTACTGGTCTTCTGCCCCAGATCGGCCAGATCGACATGATGTCGATCATCCAGACCGCCGTCCTGGCCGCCGTCGCCCTGGTGCTTGGCCTCTTCGTGATCCGGCCGGTGCTGACTTCGGCCAACCGTGCTGCCCTGCCGCCGCCCGAGGCTCCGCTGGCTCTGCCGCCGGTGTCGATGCCTGCCGCTGTTGCGCTGGATGGTGTCGTCGATGACGGCTTCGACTATGGCGCCTTTGCTGCCACCCGCGCCGATGGCAGCGGCTCCGACTCTGTCGAGGAAGACCCCGCCCAACGCCTGCGCCGCCTGATCGAGAAACGGCAGAGCGAGTCGATCGAAATCCTGCGCGGCTGGATGGAGAACGAGGAGGAACACGCCTGATGCCTGCCCTGCGTCTGGAAATCTTCGACACCGCACCCGCGCCTGACGGATCGCCCCTGCCTCTGGTCGAGGCGACCGCCGTCGAGGAAGCCAAGGTGGCGGCCTTCGAACAGGGCTATTCGGCCGGCTGGGACGATGCCGCCGCCGCCCAGCAGGGGGATCAGGGCCGCATCCGGGCTGATCTCGCACGCAACCTGCAAAGCCTGTCCTTCACCTTCCAGGACGCCCGCAGCCATGTGCTGCAGGCGATCCGGCCCCTGATCCTTGAGATGACAAGCCGCGTGCTTCCCGAAGTCGCGCGCGAGGCACTGGCGCCCACCGTGCTTGATGCGCTGATGCCACTGGCGGACGAGCTGTCCGAGGCTCCCCTGACGCTGGTCCTGAACCCCGCTGTCCGGCCCCAGGTTGAAGAGCTGGTCACCCAGGCCACCGGCCTGCCCATGGTGATCGAGGAAGAGCCCTCGCTCTCCGAAGGCCAGGTCTACATCCGCTTCGGCCCGGCCGAGACCAAGGTCGACCTCACCCAGGTCACCGACGACATCACCTCTGCCGTCCGAACCTTCTTCACCCTCAACAGCTGAGGACGATCATGGAAGACATCGCCGATACCAACCCCTTCAGCCAGGTCCCGATCGAAGTGACGATCTCGGTCGGCCGCGCCCGGCCGCTGGTGCGCGACCTTCTGCGCCTGTCGAAGGACGCCGTCCTGCAACTGGACCGCCGCGTCGACGATCCGGTCGAGCTTTACGTCGGCGACCGCCTGATCGCGCGGGGAGAGCTGACCGAGCTTGAAGGCGACAATGCCGGGCAGCTTGCCGTCAGGCTGACCGAGGTCGCCAACCTGCGTGGCGGGTTGTGAGACCGCTTCTCCTCGCCCTTGGCCTGATGCTGCTTGCCGGTCCCGCCCTGGCGCAGCAGATGTCGATCGACTTTGGCGGCGGCGACTCGCTGTCCTTGCGCTCGGTCCAGCTGCTTCTCCTGATCACCGTGCTCAGCATCGTGCCGGGGCTTGCGGTGATGGTGACCTGCTTTCCCTTCATCGTCACCGTGCTTTCGATCCTGCGCCAGGCCATCGGGCTGCAGCAGGCGCCGCCCAACATGCTGATCATCAGCCTGTCGCTGTTCCTGACCTGGTTCGTGATGGACCCGGTCTTCACCGAGGCCTGGGTCAAGGGGATCGAACCCCTGACCAATGGCCAGGTCGAGATCGGTCCCGGTCTTCAGGCGGCGATTGCCCCGTTCCGTGCCTTCATGGCACTAAGGGTGGATCCCGAGACCCTGCAGACCCTGCAAGACCTCCGCTCGACTGCCGATGTCGCGGTCACCGACGCGCCTTTGTCGCTCCTCGTGCCGTCCTTCCTTCTGTCCGAGATCCAGCGGGCCTTCGAGATCGGCTTCATGATCTTCCTGCCCTTCCTGATCATCGACCTCGTTGTGGCCGCGATCCTGATGTCGATGGGGATGATGATGGTCCCGCCGGCGGTAGTGTCGCTGCCCTTCAAGCTGGTGTTCTTCGTTGTCGCTGACGGCTGGGCGCTGATTTCGGGGGCGCTGGTGCGCAGCTATTTCTAGGCCTCAGGCCAGGATATCCGCCGCCGCGACCCACCAGCCGGGTCGGGCCTGACCGATTGTCCGGGCAGCGGCCTGCGCTGCATCCGGCCGCGCGAAAAGCCCGAAGCAGGTCGCCCCCGACCCCGACATCCGGGCAAGAAGACAGCCGGGAAGGGCGGTCAATGCGGCCTCCACCTCGGCGATGACCGGAGCCAGGGCCCGCGCCGGAGGTGCAAGGTCGTTGCGCGTCGCCGAAGCCAACCAATGGCACAGGGCCCCCGCCTCGTCCCAGCCGACCGGCAGTGTCGGCAGGGGCGCATTCTCGCGCCGCTCCAGGGTCGCAAAGACGCGCGGTGTCGCGAGCGCCACCCTTGGATTGACCAGCACGCAAGAGAGCGGCGGCAGCCTGGGCAGGGGGGTCAGCACCTCGCCAATGCCCTGCATCCGCACGGGCCGACCCGAAAGACAGACCGGAACATCCGCGCCGAGTGCGGTCAGCTCGGCTGCGGCAGGCATACGGCCCGACAGCCGTGCAAGTGCGCGGAGGGTCGCCGCCGCATCGGCCGAACCACCGCCGATCCCCGAGGCAACCGGCAGAGCCTTGTGCAGAAGCAGGTCGGCTCCTGCCACCCCGGTCGCCCGAGCGGCCCGCAGCACCAGATTGTCCGCTTCCGCCTGCAGGCCTGCCGCTTCCGGCCCCTCGACACTTAACGACAGGGCGTCGGCCGGGGCAACCGTGACGCGGTCTCCGACCGAGGCAAAGACCACCAGGCTGTCCAGCAGATGATAGCCGTCGGACCGACGCCCGGTGACATGAAGACAGAGGTTCAGCTTGGCCGGCGCGAATTCGGTGATCGCGTCAGTCGTCATTCTCGGCCGCCTCGACCGCACCCTTGGCTGCACTCTCGTCGGCCATCACCGCGTCCAGCCCGATATCAAGCTTGCGGCGGATCCGTTCTGCATCCTTTTCGGTCGGCTCGAACGACAGGGCCCGGCGCCACTGGAACTGCGCTTCCAGCCGGCGGCCCACCATCCAGTAGACATCGCCCAGATGGTCGGTCACGATCGGATCGACCGGCTCCAGCAGCGAGGCGCGCTCCATCGGGGTCAGGGCTTCCTCGTAGCGGCCAAGCTTGAAATAGGCCCAGGCCAGACTGTCGATGATGTAGCCCTTCTCGGGGTCACCCGCGACGGCCTTCTCGATCATGCCCAGCGCTTCGTCCAGCTTCTCGCCCCGGTCCACCAGCCCGTAGCCCAGATAGTTCAGCACCTGCGGCTGGGTCGGGTTCAGCTCCAGCGCGCGGCGAAAGTCCGCTTCGGCCGGGGCCCAGTCCTTGGACTGCTCGTGGCAAATGCCACGATAGAAGAAGAGGACCCAGTCGTCCGCGGTCGGCGGGTCCCGCAGGTCGATCGCTGCGGAATAGACGGCTTCGGCCTCGTCGAAGCGCTCTTCCGACCGCAAGACGTCGCCCAGGGCGAAATGCACATCCACCACATCTCCATGCGACCGCGCCAGGGCCTGCAGCGCCTCGATCGCCGCATCGGCCTTGTCCTGCGACCGCAAGGCCCCCGCCCGACCGATCTCGGCGGTGACAAAGGCGGGGTCTTCCGGCGCGAAACCGGCATAGGTATCCGCGGCCAGCTCGTGCTGCCCCAGTTCCTGCAGGACTTCCGCGGTCAAGAGCAGCGCGTCGCTGTGATCTGGCCGCAGGAAACCCGCGACCCGCAGATGCAGGAGAGTATAGACCGGATCCGCCTCGCCGTTCAGCGCAGTCGAGATCGAGAAGAACACCTCGGCAATCCCGTCCCGGGCGGTCTTCACCGTCTCGAACGGAATGGGCTCACCGGCTTCCAGCCTGCGGCGCACCGCGTCGACCATCGGGTCGGCGGCGGTGCCGAAGGACCGCTCCAGCAGCGCCAGCGCATCGGCATTGCGCTCCAGCTGGCTCAGGATCTGGGCATGGGCGAAGACCCCGCGCCGCATCACATAGATCGGCCCGGCGGCGCGACCGGACAGGATCTCGTCCGCGCCCTCGAAATCACCCACCGAAGCCAGAGCCAGGGCCTTGTGGTAATAGCCGAAGGCCTCGAAGCCCGGTTTCTTCGTCACCGCATCAAAGGCTTCCAGGGCCTCGGACATCTTGCCTTCGCCGACCTTGGCCCAGGCCAGGACCAGCGCATTGGCCAGTTCGCCCACGTCCCGGCCCTCTGCCGCGGCCGCCAGGATCGCGGCATAATCCTCGCGCTGCGCCTCATCGGCCAGCAGGGCGACATCGGCCAACTGGCTTGGCTCGCCCTCGAGCTTCTGCCGCAGCCGCGCGGCCTCGGATGCCAGCGCAAAGTCGCCAATGCCGATCTCGGCCAGGATGGCCCCTTCCAGAAGCTGGGCATTGCTGCCGTCTGCCACGATCGCCTTGCCGTACCAGATGGCCGCCGCCCGGAAGTCGTTCTGCGCCTCGGCCACCCGGGCAGCCAGATAGGCCCCGGGATCGACCGCCTCTTCGGCCCGAAGCGGTGACCAGATCGCCGCCGACAAAAGCAAGGCGCCAAGGGTGCGGGTAATGACAGGGCTCATGCGCCTCTCCTAAAGGGTTGCCGCGAAACTAGCCCGAGCCGCAGGTCCGCGCAATGCAGCGGGGCCTGACCTTTCGGTCAGACCCCGGCAAGACGGACAAGCTTTCGTGAAACGCCGCCCCGATGGCGTCACATGTTGGGATAGTTCGGCCCGCCACCACCCATGGGAGTGGTCCAGTTGATGTTCTGGCTCGGGTCCTTGATGTCGCAGGTCTTGCAATGGACGCAGTTCTGGAAGTTGATCCGGAACGTCGCATCCTGCCCCTCGCCCAGCACTTCGTAGACACCCGCCGGGCAGTAGCGCTGCGCGGGTTCGGCATATTGCGGCAGGTTGACCCCGATCGGGATGCTCGGGTCCTTCAGCACCAGATGGGCCGGCTGGGCCTCGTCATGGTTGGTGAAGCTGAAGGCCACGTTGGTCAGCCGGTCGAACGACAGCTTTCCGTCGGGCTTGGGGTAGTCGATGGGCTTGTGGTCCTTGGCAAGGCCCGTCGCCGCCGCATCCGATTTCTTGTGGCGCAGCGTGCCAAAGGCAGTCAGGCCCACCGTGTTCAGCCACATGTCGAGGCCGCCCCCCATCAGGCTGGCGACAAGGCCATAGCGCGACCAAAGCGGCTTGACGTTGCGAACCTTCTTCAGGTCCTTGCCGATGGCGCCCGTACGGACCTCGGTCTCGTAGGCCGCAAGCTCGTCGCCCGCACGGCCCGCGATGATCGCCGCATGGGCCGCCTCGGCCGCGGCCTTGCCCGAGAGCATGGCGTTGTGGTTGCCCTTGATGCGGGGGACGTTCACCAGACCCGCCGAGCAGCCCAGCAGCGCCACGCCCGGCGCGACCATCTTCGGGATCGACTGCCAGCCGCCCTCCGAGATCGCACGGGCACCATAGGCCACGCGCTTGCCGCCCTTCAGAAGCTCGGCCAGCATCGGGTGATGCTTGAAGCGCTGGAACTCCATATAGGGGTAAAGATGGGGGTTCTCATAGTTCAGGTGGACGACGAAGCCCACGTAAACCTGATTGTTCTCAAGGTGATAGATAAAGCTGCCGCCGCCTGCATTCTTGCCAAGCGGCCAGCCCATCGTATGGGTGACCGTGCCCTCGCGGTGCTTCGCGGGGTCGATCTCCCAGATTTCCTTCATGCCAAGGCCGAACTTCTGCGGGCAATGACCCTTCGACAGCTCGTATTTGGCGATGACCTGCTTCGCCAGGCTGCCGCGCACGCCTTCGGACAGGAAGACATACTTGCCGCGCAGCTCCATCCCCGGCTCGTAGCCAGGCCCCGGTTCGCGGGTTTCCGGGTCGCGGCCAAACTCGCCGGCGACGACGCCAACCACCTTGTCATCCTCGAAAACCAGTTCCGAGCAGGCCATGCCCGGGAAAATCTCCACCCCCAGCCCCTCGGCCACACCGGCCATCCAGCGGCAGACGTTGGCCATGCTGACGATGTAGTTGCCGTGGTTGTTCATCAGGGGCGGCATCGGCCAGTTCGGGATGCGGATCTGTCCTGCGGGGCCAAGAAGATAGAAGTTGTCTTCCTTCACCTCGGTCTTGATGGGCGCGCCCATGCTACGCCAGTCGGGCAGCAGCGCATCCAGCCCCGACGGGTCCAGCACCGCACCCGAAAGGATATGCGCCCCGACTTCAGAGCCCTTTTCCAGCACCACGACCGACCGTTCCGGGTCCAGCTGCTTCAGACGGATCGCCGCAGACAGACCCGCCGGGCCCGCCCCCACGATCACGACATCATAGTCCATCTTCTCGCGCTGGATCGCTGTCATGGCTTGTCCTTCCCCGGCGGTAGCGTTCCGCCATGAATCCCTGGCATCTTGCGGCACCCTGTTGCCGCAAGGTGGCCGCAAGGTCAACCGTGACGCAACATCCCCACCAAAGCGCCGGGCGCGGACGAAACTTTCTGTCTTCCCCGCGACCGACCTTCGCCTGCCCGCGGCATGCCCCCTTGCAATTGCGGGCCTCATCGGGTGAGGTGATCGCAAGGCAAGTCTGAAGTCATGGGCCGCGACCCGGTCCGTGACTTCTTCTTTTGATGTGGAAGGCCGATGGACAAGATCCCGATGACCCGGCGTGGATTTGACGCGCTGGATGACGAGTTGAAGCAGCTCAAGACGGTCGACCGCCCGGCCATCATCCGCGACATCGCGGAAGCGCGCGAACACGGCGATCTGTCCGAGAACGCCGAATACCATGCCGCGCGCGAAAAGCAGGGTTTCATAGAGGGCCGCATCAAGGAACTTGAGGGTATCCTCTCCAAGGCCGATGTCATCGACCCGACCCGTCTGTCGGGCGCGGTCAAGTTCGGCGCGACCGTGTCCGTGGCCGATGAAGATACCGGCGACGAGAAGACCTATCAGATCGTCGGCGAAACCGAAGCCGATATCGAGAACGGGCTTCTGAACATCCGCTCCCCTCTGGCCCGGGCCCTGATCGGCAAGGATGCCGGGGATTCGGTCGAAGTGAAGACGCCAGGCGGGACTCGGTCCTACGAAATCCTGTCGATCCGCTACATCTGATCGGGGAAATGCCCTGGTGAAACCGGTCAAGGACATTCCCAGGAAAGACGCCGGCCTCGGCTCCGGCCCCCTTGCGCAGATGAACGATCCGCCCCGCCGCGGGATGGAGATCGCGGGCATCGCGCTCAGCCTGGTCTGGGTCATTCTGATCCTGGTCTATGTCCTGATCACCCCGCCGGGCAGCGAGACCCGCACCCTCGGCCTGATCATGACCCTGCTCATGGTCTTCCTGCCCATCGCCCTGATCTGGGCGGTGGTGATCACGCTGCGCTCGATCCGCGACCTTCGGGCCGAAGCCGCGCGCCTGCAGGCCGCCGTCGATGCGATGCGGTCCAGCTATGTGCAGACCCAGGCGCAGATCCAGGCGCAGCCATCCGGTCTGAAACCCTCGGTCGAAAAGAAGATCGACGAGATCGCCGCCTCGACCAAAGAGGCGCAGACGGTGCTCGCCACCTTCACCTCGCGCCGTGACACCGCGCTCTCCGTGCCCTCCGCCGACCGCAAGGCGGCCCTCGTCCCGCCGCATGTCGAACCCGCGGCCGAGCAGCCGACACTGGCCCTCGGCACGCCCAGCGAAGATTTCCGCCCGCCGCTCTCGGTGACCGATTTCATCCGCGCCCTGCAGTTCCCCGAAACGCCCGAGGACCGCGAAGGCTTCCGGGCTCTGCGTCTCGCGCTGGAAGACCGGACCTCCACCAAGCTGATCCGCGCCGCGCAGGACGTGCTGACGCTGCTCAGCCAGGACGGCATCTACATGGACGACCTCCAGCCTGACCTCTGCCACCCGGCGCTCTGGCGCCGCTTTGCCGGGGGCGAAAGGGGCCGCTCGATTGCCGCGCTGGGCGGTATCCGGGACCGCGCCGCCCTGGCCCTGACCGCCGCGCGGATGAAATCCGACCCGGTGTTCCGCGACGCCGCCCACCATTTCCTGCGCAGCTTCGACAAGACCTTCGCGGCGTTCGAGCCCAACGCGTCTGACGCCGAGCTTGCCGATCTTGCCGATACCCGTACGGCCCGGGCCTTCATGTTGTTCGGCCGTGTGACCGGTACCTTCGACTGACACGCGTTGCAGAACGTTCTGCTGGTGCCTTAACGATTTCCCGGAACGGAGTTCCTATTGCAGGGCGTATTGCTGCGGGGGGATGAAACTCTGTTCCAACTGGCCTATCTTGACCACAGAGAACAGACCCAACTGACCGAGGTTCCCATGACCGTCCGCATCAACGACATCGCCCCAGACTTCACCGCCGAAAGCACCGCTGGCACCATCCGGTTCCACGAATGGCTGGGCGACAGCTACGGCATCATCTTCAGCCACCCGCGCGATTTCACCCCCGTCTGCACCACGGAATTCGCCGCCGTCGCGCAACTGGCTGGCGAATGGGCCAAGCGCAAGACCAAGGTCATCGGCGTGTCGGTCGACAGCGTCGCCGACCACGGCAAATGGAAGCACGATATCGAAACCTTTGGCGGCGCCCCCGCCGATTTCCCGATCATCGACGATACCAGCCTGACCGTCGCCAAGGCCTATGACATGCTGCCCGCCGATTACTACCTGCCGACCGAGGGTCGTACTCCGGCCAACTCGGCGACGGTGCGGACGGTCTACATCATCGGGCCCGACAAGAAGATCCGCCTGTCGATGACCTACCCGATGTCGATCGGCCGCAACTTCGCGGAAATCCTCCGCGCACTGGATGCCGTGCAGAAGACCGACGGCGTGCCGCTCGCAACCCCCGCCAACTGGGTGCCCGGGCAGGATGTGATCGTCGCGCTGGCGCTGAACAACGATCAGGCGAAAGAGCGGTTCGGAGAGCTGGACATCAAGCTGCCCTATCTGCGGTTTGCGAAGTCCCCGGCCTAAGCTTTCCCCTCGCGGCCCTTGCGGCAACCGCCGCAGGGGTCTTGCCGGCACTGCCCGGCCCGAACGGATGGGACTCCTGTCAAATTCGCACTGCAACCGGCCGGTTCCGGCGTCATACATCGGCGCAAGGCGCTTTTCGGCGTCAGGCAAACCAGAAGCGGACAACGCATGAAACCTGAGGCGACGGTCATAGTTCCAACCTTCGATGATTGGGATCGCCTTCAGATCTGCCTCGACTGCCTGGCCGGTCAAACCCATCCGACCGACCTGTTCGAAGTGATCGTTGCCAACAACAACCCTTCGCCCGAAGTCCCGCCGTCCCTAAGCTTGCCCGCAAATACCCGCGTCATCCATGTGACCAGCCCGGGCAGCTATGCCGCCCGCAATGCCGCCCTGCAGGATGCGCAAGCGGATGTGCTCTTCTTCACCGACAGTGACTGCCTGCCCGACCCGAACTGGATCAGACACGGACTCGCAGCGATCGCGACGCTTGGCCCCTACGGCCGTATCGCCGGGGATGTACAGCTCTTCCCGCAGGGCGATGACTGGACCGGCGCCGAGCTTTACGATCGTGTCTTCTGGATGCGGCAGCAATTCTACACCTCGCTTGGCTGGTGTGTGACTGCCAACCTCGTCGCGCGCCGCGCTGTATTCGATATGGCGGGACCCTTCAGCAATGACCGTTTCTCCGGCGGGGACCGCGAATGGAACCTGCGAGCGTCAAAGCTCGGTTCGGAAATCGTCTTCAGTTCCGATACCATCGTCCGACATCCTGCCCGCGGCAGTTTTGCCGAACTTGCCAAGAAGTGCCGCCGTTTGGCCGGTGGTCAGCATTACGATGAAGTCCGTGGTCTGCGCCGCCCGCGGAAGCTGGTCAGCTACCTGTCCTTCGTGACCCCGTGGGAACTTCGCCATCTCACTTCCATAACTTACCTCACAGACGCCCAGCGTATGGAAGTCCTGAAGGTCGCCTTCCGGCTTGGTGTGATCGAACTGGTTGAGATTGTGCGCCTGCGCTATTTCACCGGCCGGCCGACACGCAGCTAGGCCTCTGGCAGCCCGGAACGACAAAGGGCCCCGGCGTTTCCACCAGGGCCCTCGTCAATTCTGCGGAAGATCTCAGCCCTCGGCGGGCTCTTCCTTCTTCTCGGTGATCTCTTCGCCAGTCTCCTGGTCGACCATCTTCATGCCAAGGCGCACCTTGCCACGGTCGTCAAAGCCCAGAAGCTTGACCTTGACCTCCTGGCCTTCCTTCAGAAGCTCGTTCGGATGGTTCAGGCGCTTGTTGGCGATCTGGCTGACGTGCACCAGGCCATCGCGCTTGCCGAAGAAGTTCACGAAGGCGCCGAAATCGACCAGCTTCACCACCTTGCCGGTGTAGATCTGGCCTTCTTCCGGCTCGGCCACGATCGACCAGATCATGTCATAGGCCTTCTTGATGGCCTTCTGGTCGTTCGAGGCGATCTTGATCACGCCGTCGTCGTTGATGTCGACCTTGGCACCCGAAACCTCGACGATCTCACGGATGACCTTGCCGCCCGAGCCGATGACTTCCCGGATCTTGTCGGTCGGGATCTGCATCGTCTCGATCTTCGGGGCGTATTCGCTGAAGCCTTGCGGGGCCGACAGTGCCTTGCCCATCTCGTTCAGGATGTGCAGACGGCCGTCCTTGGCTTGCGCCAGGGCCTGCTTCATGATGTCGGGGGTGATCCCGGCAATCTTGATGTCCATCTGCAGGCTGGTGATGCCCGCAGCAGTGCCCGCAACCTTGAAGTCCATGTCGCCGAGGTGATCCTCGTCGCCAAGGATGTCGGTCAGGACGGCCCAGTCACCGTCCTCTTCCAGCACCAGACCCATGGCCACACCAGCGACCGGCGCTTTCAGCGGCACGCCCGCGTCCATCATCGAAAGCGATCCGCCGCAGACCGAAGCCATCGAGGAGGAGCCGTTCGATTCGGTGATCTCGGACACGACGCGGATCGTGTAGGGGAAGTCGGTCGGAGCCGGCAGCACCGCCTGCAGCGCGCGCCAGGCAAGCTTGCCATGGCCGATCTCGCGACGACCGGGCGAACCAACGCGACCAACCTCGCCGACCGAGTAGGGCGGGAAGTTGTAGTGCAGCAGGAAGTTCGACCGATAGTTGCCGTTCAGCGCGTCGATGATCTGCTCATCTTCGCCGGTGCCGAGGGTGGTGACGACCAGACCCTGGGTTTCACCCCGGGTGAACAGCGCCGAGCCGTGCGCCCGCGGCAGGACGCCGGTTTCGCAGACGATCGGACGAACGGTCTTGGTGTCGCGGCCGTCGATGCGGGCGCCCTTCTTGACCACGTCACCGCGCAGAACCGCCGATTCCAGCTGCTTGATCGCCGGATAGAGGTTCGGGTCGGCCTGGTCTTCTTCGCTCATCTTCGCGGTGATCGCGGCGACGGCGGCTTCGATGGCCGAGGTGCGCTCCTGCTTGTCACGCAGCGCGAAAGCGGCGCGCATCAGGGATTCACCAGCCTTCTTCACCTTGCCGTAAAGCTCCGAGAAGTCGGGCGGCGAGAAGTCGTAGGGCTCTTTCGCCGACGACTCTGCGAAATCGATGATCAGGTCGATGACCGGCTGCATCTGCTGATGGCCGAAGACGACCGCACCCAGCATTTCCTCTTCCGTCAGCTCGTAAGCCTCGGATTCCACCATCATCACGGCGTCCTTGGTGCCGGCGACGACCAGATCAAGCCGCTGTTCGGGCTTGAGCCGCAGCTGCGTCATGTCGTCCATCGCCGGGTTCAGCACGTACTGGCCGTCGACGAAACCGACGCGGGCGGCACCGATCGGGCCCATGAACGGAACGCCCGAGACGGTCAGCGCCGCCGAAGCCGCGATCATCGCCACGATGTCGGGGTCATTCACCAGGTCGCAGCTGAGCACGGTCGCCATGACCAGCACTTCGTTGCGGAACCCGTCGACGAACAGCGGGCGGATCGGACGGTCGATCAGACGCGAAACCAGCGTCTCCTTCTCCGACGGCCGCGCCTCGCGCTTGAAGAAGCCGCCGGGGATCTTGCCGGCCGCATAGTACTTTTCCTGATAGTGAACGGTCAGGGGGAAGAAGTCCTGGCCCGGCTTCGCCGATTTCGCGAAGGTCACGTTGGCCATCACCTGGGTCTCGCCCAGCGTCGCGATCACCGACCCATCGGCCTGGCGCGCAACTTTCCCCGTTTCCAGTGTGAGCGTCTCATTGCCCCACTGGATCGATTTCTTCGTCACATTGAACATATGTCGTTTCCTCTGGGACATCCCGGCCCCTGCCGGTGTCCCCATATCTGGCGGCCCCATTGCCGCCGTCCCCCCGATCCTTCGCACGGGCCCCGGGGGCGGGCCTCACGTCTCAGATGGCGCGGGCCATACAGGAAAACCGGCCACCCGGCAATGGCCCCTGCCATCGCCCTTCCCCGCCCGCCGTCCGCTCTCCTCACCCTGCCTTAACCGCCCTGCGCTTCCCTTCCGCCAAAGGAGCACGCGCCATGGACCCCCTCCACCACCTCCCCCTCGCCGAGATCGACCCCCAGGCCCTCCTCCGCGACCGCACCGCGCTGGACGAGGACGCCCTCCACCAGCTCCAGCGCTCCATCCTGGCCGAGGGCCTCCGCGCGCCGATCGAGGTCTGGGCCCTCTCCACCCCCCGCCCGCACGACACCGGCACCTACCGCTACGGCCTCATCTCCGGCCTCCGCCGCCTCACCGCCGCCCGCGCGCTTGGCCTCACTACCATCCCCGCCTTCCTCCGCACGCCGCAAACCATCGCCCAGGCCCTCGCCCAGATGGTGACCGAGAACGAGGTCCGCGAACCCGTCACCCCGTGGGAGAAAGCCGCCCTCATCCTCAACGCCATCGACGAGGGCCACTTCGACACCCCCGACACCGCCATCGCCGCCCTCTTCCCCTCGCTCCCCCGCACCTCCCGCAGCCGCATCCGCAACCATGTGTCCGTGGTCGAAGGCCTCGGCCCCCTCCTCACCGACCCCACCCACCTCACCATCCGCCAACTCGACACCCTCGCCGCCGCGCTCCAGTCGGGGCACGAGGACCTCCTCACCGCCACCCTCCACCCCGTCATCGGCCAGGGGGTTGAGACGCAATGGTCCACCCTCCGCCCCGTCCTGCAGGATGTGCTGCGTGAGCCCACCAACCCCACCACCCGCCGCCCCCGGAGGCTCTTGAAGCTCCGCCAGGGCCTGACGATCACACGGGAGCCGACGCCCTCCGGCTGGATTTTGCGGTTCAGCGGGCCTCAGGCGCGGTCAGGGCTGATCGACGACGTACTGGACAAGGTGGAGGAGTGGTTTGGGGGGTAACCGGCTATTCCTTCAATCTAAGTAGGTGCACCGACCGTTCGATCCAAGAATTCGGATAGTGTCGGACTAACTCGAACGCGGCCACCTAGTAGTCGAACAATGTCCCCACTACTCAGACTCTCAGGAAGAGTCACTTTTGGAACCAAACTTGCAGCTCCAGCGGCAAGATAACCGTGAACAGCGATCTCAACTGCCTTACAGAAGACCATAGAATGGAACTTCCCTCGCAGCGCCATATGGCACGAATAATCCTTGATAAAACGCAACCACTTCAGGAGACCAGCACACGATGGCGGACCTTTCCCAGAGTCTGTCATCTTTTGAAAAGTGGCGAAACTCTTCGCACAAATTGTAAGTTGGTTTCCCTGGGTACGGCAAAAGAACTTCAACTTCTTCACGTTGCTTAAATTTGGGCTAGGGTCAGGACTCGTTCTCGCATCATAACCAGAACATGACCGTTGCGGCGAGGGCGACAGCGGAGAGGAAGACCTTCGGGCATCTGTCGTAGCGTGTTGCGATCCGCCGCCAGTCCTTGAGCCGCCCGAACATGATCT
>JAEULQ010000106.1 GCA_016792685.1 Tabrizicola sp.
ACGCATCTGCTTCCCGTGCTTTGGCTATCGGACTAGTGCATAAAGATAGTGCAGATCAACAGCGGCACAACTGCACGGTGCAAGCAAAATCAATGGCTTATGCGGCAAGGATTAGACTTCAATCCTCTCTTGCAGCACCATCCATCCCCTTGATTTTGCGCAAACACATGATCCACTTTGGATTTGTGCTGCGTACTTTTGCCGATGGGTCGGGCAGATGCGATGTGCCGGGACATATCCAGGTCTGTTCGACGGAATCTTCGATAAGATCCTTCACCTCCCCCGGGACGATGCGACGAAAGCCGATGGTGCCACCGTTGCGATTCCTGTGAGAGCCACAATCGGGGATCAGAATGTCGGATGAGGGGTTGCGGGTGCGATATGCCGGTGCCGTTGGGCGACGTGTAGGCAGCGGCCCCGGCAATGGAACGCGGCAGGGGTTTGATCCACCCAGCTGACCGGCCGTGATCGCCTGCGCAGCTGGTTGGCAGCGTTGCCGACGCGGGCTTCGGACATCGACTTGCCATATCCCCCCAGGGGGGATATTCCGTTCCCATGACGGATCCGCACCGACATGCAAGCCATCCCGCAATCGCCATGCGGCTGAAGCGTGCCGAAGGGCATTTGCGCCGCGTCGTCGGGATGATGGAGGAGGGCAAGCCCTGCCTTGACCTGGCCACGCAACTGCACGCGGTAGAGCGGGCCGTGGCCGAGGCGAAGCGTGTCCTGATCCATGACCATATCGACCACTGTCTGTCCGAAGGCCATGGGCATGACATGGCCGAGATCAAGGCGCTGACAAAGCTTCTGTGATGCTGTCACCCCTGCGCAGCCCCACCTTCCGCCATCTCTTCGCCGCCCAGGTGGTGGCGCTTGTGGGGACCGGGCTTGCCACTGTTGCCCTTGGCCTTTTGGCCTGGCAATTGGCCGGGGCGGATGCGGGGGCGGTGCTCGGCACGGCGCTGGCGATAAAGATGGTGGCCTATGTCACCCTTGCCCCCGTCGCAGCCGCCGTGGCCGAACGCCTGCCGCGACGGGCCTTTCTTGTGACGCTGGACCTGATCCGAGCCGGCGTCATCGCCTGCCTGCCCTTCGTGGATCAGGTCTGGCAGGTCTACGTCCTGATCTTCGCGCTGCAGGCCGCGTCGGCGGGATTCACGCCCGCATTTCAGGCGGTGATCCCCGATGTGGTGAAGGGAGAAGACGACTATACCAACGCCCTGTCCCTGTTGCGTCTGGCCGAGGACCTGGAACAGCTCGCCTCGCCCGTTCTTGCGGCGGCCCTGCTGACGGTTGTCGGGTTTCCCGTGCTGTTCTTCGGAACCGTGATCGGCTTTGCCGGGTCGGCTTTGCTGGTGGCTACGGCGGCGCTGCCTGCGCGGGCGCCAGCCGAGGCTGGGCGGTTCTGGGCCGATGTGACCAAGGGAGTCCGGATCTATGGCCGCACCCCGCGCTTGCGGGGGCTGATGGTGATGGAGGCGTCGGTCGCTGCTGCGGGGGCGATGGTCTACGTCAACACGGTCGTTCTGGTGAAGGACCGGCTGGGGCTGGGCGAGCAGGCGGTTGCGCTGGCCTTTGCCGGGTTCGGCGCGGGGTCGATGCTGGCGGCGGTGCTGCTGCCGCGCCTGCTGTCGCGGCTGCCGGATCGCCCGGTGATGATCGGTGGGGCCAGCCTGATGGTTTGCGGTGTCGGGGCGGTGCCCCTGATCGGCAGCATGGCGGGCCTGCTGGTCCTCTGGGCGGCGATCGGTTTCGGCTTTTCGCTGACGCAGACACCCATCGGCCGGATCATCAACCGTTCGGCCGGCGAGGCGGATCGTGGCGCGGTCTTTGCCGCGCAATTCGCGCTGTCTCATGCCTGCTGGCTGGTCACCTATCCGCTTGCGGGATGGGTGGGAGCAAGTGCGGGCCTGTCGGTGGCCTCGACAGTGCTTGCAGGCGTCGGGGCTGCAGGACTGCTCGCCGTCTTGCGCATCTGGCCTGCCCATGATCCGGCGGTTCTGGCTCATGACCATCCCGACCTGCCCGCAGACCATCCCCACTTGCGCGACCACGGGCCGGGACATGCCCATGTCCTTGTGATCGACGATCTGCACCGGGTCTGGCCAAAGCGGAGTTGAGCCCGGTCGCGAGCGGCGGACGGATGGGTCGTACTGGGGCCGCCCGTGGTTCGGAAGCAAACGAGCACTTCACGGATTGCGCATGGGTTGATTCAGGTCATCGCAGCGGAAGATCGATCGGCCAGAATGGCAAAAGTTTGCGGAGGTCTGTCCTTGATGCCTTTCACCATGCTTGAAGACGCGGCGTGCTTCTTGTTCTTCACTGGAAAGGGCGGGGTGGGGAAAACCTCGCTCAGCTGCGCGGTGGCCCTGTCCTTGGCGGATCGGGGCAAGCGGGTGCTTCTGGTCAGCACCGACCCTGCTTCCAACCTGGACGAGATGCTCGGTGTGCGGCTTACGGACCAGCCGATGGCTGTTCCGGGCGCTGCGGGCCTGTTTGCACTGAACATCGACCCCGACAAGGCGGCCGAGGATTACCGGGCGCGCGTCCTTGATCAGATGGACGCCACGGCGACGGAAGAAGACCGTGCCACCGTGCGGGAGCAGCTTTCGGGGGCCTGCACCATCGAGATCGCGGCCTTCGACGAATTCGTGGGATTGCTGGCGGGCGAGGCAGAGGGCTTCGACCATGTGATCTTCGACACCGCGCCAACCGGCCATACGTTGCGGCTTCTCAGCCTGCCACGGGCATGGACGGGGTTCCTGAAGGGCAATGATCGCGGGGCATCCTGTCTTGGCCCGCATTCGGGTCTGAAGATGCAGGAGGCGCGGTTCAAGGCGGCCTTGGAAACGCTGTCCGATCCGGCCCGCACGGCAATCGTGCTGGTCACGCGGGCGGATCGCGGCGCGGTGCGCGAGGCGGGCCGCACGTCGGACGAATTGCGCGCCCTGGGGCTTGGCAACCAGCGGCTGGTCATCAACGGGGTCTTCCATGTCTCTGCCAAGGGCGATCCTGTGGCCGAAGGTTTGGCGCGGGATCATGCGGCAGTGATCGCGGCACTGCCTGCGAACCTTGCACAGCTGCCCCGGGACGAGGTGGCCTTGCGATCCTTCGACATGGTGGGCCTGAGCGCACTGCGCGCGCTCTTCCGTGACGAGGTTCTGAGCGCGGCGGCTGCGTCACCGGCGGCGATCGACGCGGCGGGGCTGGATGCGATGGTTGACGACCTGGCCAAGGCGGGGCGGGGGTTGGTGATGGTCATGGGCAAGGGGGGCGTGGGCAAGACGACCGTCGCCGCTGCCGTGGCGGTGGGTCTGGTGAAGCGCGGACACAAGGTGCACCTGACCACGACCGATCCGGCGGCGCATGTGTCGCTGGTGCTGGATGGCCGTCTTGACGGGTTGACCGTTGACCGGATCGACCCGGTGGCCGAGACGGCGCGCTATGTGGAGAAGGTGCTGCTTACCAAGGGGCACGATCTGGACGAAGCCGACCGCGCGCTGATGCGCGAGGATCTGGCCTCACCCTGCACCGAGGAGGTGGCGGTGTTCCACGCCTTCTCGCGTATCGTAGCCGAGGCGCGGGGGGCCTTCGTCGTGATGGACACCGCGCCGACGGGGCACACGCTGCTGCTGCTGGATGCGACGGGTGCCTATCACCGGCAGATGACGCAGGACATCGGGACGGTGCAGGGGCGGATCGTCACGCCGCTGATGCGGTTGCAGGACCCCGATTACACGAAGATCGTCCTTGTGGCCCTGCCCGAGACGACGCCCGTTTCCGAGGCGGCTAGCCTGCAGGAAGACCTGCGCCGGGCGAAGATCGAACCCTGGGCCTGGGTGCTGAACCGCTCGATGGCGCGCACGGGCACGACCGATCCGTTGTTGCAGCGCCGGATCGTGGGCGAGGCGACGCAGATCGCGCGGATCCGAGGCGGGCTGGCGCGGCGGATGTATCTGCTGCCCTTCCTTGCCGAGCCGCCGGTGGGCATTCCGAAGCTTCTTGCCTTGACCTGAAGCCATGACGGAGTGCTGGGAAGAAGACCACGCTCTGGCGTGACCGTCGGCATTCGGCCCATCGCGTCGGACGTACCTCGGCTGCGCACGGACCAAGGAATGGAAGCAGAATTCGCAAGCTCGCAAGGCCCGCAATCAGACGCTCGACTGGCAACTGCGCGCAGACCTTTGGCAGGCCGGGAAACCCTTGTGAGGTGGTGAAGGCCAGGAAAGCTCTGCCTTTTTGCGAGCGGTCGCCTGCGGGCCGGGACGGGGTCAGGCAGTTGGCCCGGCTTCTGCAGCGACCTCACGGCGCAAGACGGCGGCGAAGAAGCCGTCCGTGCCATGGCGCGCGGGGGTGAGCGACAGGTAATCCCGGTGGGCCGAACCGGTCACAATCGGTGTGACCGCCTGCAGGGGCACGACCGAAAAGGCCGGGTGCGCGGCAAGAAATGCCGCGACCTGATCTTCGTTTTCCTCGGACAGCATCGAGCACGTTGCATAGACCAGGCGTCCGCCTGGCTTCACCAGGCGTGCGGCACTTGCAAGGATCCTTTGCTGCAGGGCCACAAGCGCCTGCACCCCCAGTTCAGGCGCACGCCAGCGGGCGTCAGGGTTCCGCCGCCAGGTGCCGGTGCCTGTACAGGGCGCATCGACCAGCACGCGGTCAAAGCCGCCCTTGTGGCGCTTTATCCAGCGGTCAGTCTCACTGGTCAGAAGCCTGGTCTCGGCATTGTGCAGGCCTGCGCGTCTCAGGCGTTCGGCACAGCGTTTCAGCCGGGTCTCGTTGACGTCGCAGGCGACGATATGCCCCTTGTTCATCATCTGGGCGGCAAGGGCCAGGGTCTTCCCACCCGCCCCGGCGCAGAAGTCGACCAATTGCTCTCCGGGCCGCGCATCGACGAGATGGGCGACCAGTTGTGACCCCTCGTCCTGGATCTCGATCTCGCCGGTCTTGAGCCCAGGCAGCCGGGCCAGAGAGAGGCGTTCCGCCACCCGGATGCCCTGAGGCGCGAGCTTTGTGACCTCGGCCCGTATCCCGAGGTCCTTCAATCCGCGCAGTACCGACGCGCGGGTCGCCTTGAACGGGTTGACCCGCAAGTCCAGGGGTGGCGGCGCAAGCGTCGCCGACATCTCGTCCGCGAAAGCCGCCCCGAAACGCTGCCGAAGGGGCCCGACGGCCCAAGGCGGACATTCGAGGCGCACCTCTTCGGGCATGTCGGGATGGTCGATTGCGGCACCCTGCAATTCGCCCACCAGCTTGTGCTCCGGCTCGGTCAGGGGTGCCGCAGCGGAAAAGAGACGCCGCACCAGATCGGGCGTCTGACCTTCGGCCAGCGCCATCCACGCCAATAGCCGGTTCCGGTGAGTGTCGGGGCGCCCCAGTCGCGCCAGCCACCAGCCAAGCCGCGCACGGTGCCTGAGCAACGCATAGAGCCGTTCAAGGATCGCGCCCCGATCCTCGTCGTTGAGCGGTCGGCGGGTCCGAAAGTAGGCGGAGGTGATGGCATCCGCCGGGCGCGCTGAACGATCGACTTCGGCCATGAGATCAAGCGTGGCTTGCAGACGCGCAGCTGTGATTGCGATGGAACGGTCGGCATGAGAGGCAACCGAACGAGACGGATTCCTGGTCACTTTTCCCACCTGTTCGCCTTCCACCGGGTGCCGACGGCACTGGGGACCTTGTTTATTTTGAGCATCCGCTGATGCCAACCTGCATTCGTGGTGAGGAACCGATCTTGCGGCTTCGCGCAGCGCCTTGCCGGGACGAACGTCACGGACCGTTCAGGACGCTGGTTTGTAGACCCAGTGTTTCGATACCAGGTAAACCATGATCGTGATGCCGCCGGTGACCAGCACCTGGCTTGCGAAGATCGGAAGCTGCAGGCCGTCGACGAGCGCCGCCATGACAAGCGAGTTCAGCGCCATGGCCACGCCGTGCATCACCACAAAGCGCGTCACGCTGCGACCGGTCGGGGCGCCAGCCCGGAACGTGATCAGGCTTTGCAGGATGTAGTTGTAGACCATGCTGCCCGCATAGCAGCAGGCGGTCAGGAGGATGGTGCTTTCGATCTGACCCTGCAACGCCCACAGCATCAGGAAATAGACTGCCGTCGAGGAGGCGCCGACAGCGAGGAAGCTGATGGGTTGCCGGAGGCGGACGAGGGTCGGGCTCAATCAGCGGACCTTTCAAATAGCGCGCCGTAATCGCCTTGCATGCGGACCTTGTAGTCCTGGCCCATGAAGGCGAGGAGTTCGGTCAGCACGGGGCGCGGAGACGAGTCTGACTGGGTGACACGGCCATCGGCCCCGACTGTCTGGCCGGTGATCAGGATGAACTTTGGCCGATGGGTCCGAAAGCCATCGCGGATCTCGGTCATCCAGGCGTCGTGGAGCGTGAAGTCGGGGGTGATCAGTTCGATTGCGGGGGTGATGAAGCGGTGTGCAGGCAACCGCCCCGCCAGATAGGGAACATGGTAGGCTGTCCCGTACAGGGCCATCCGGTCCTCGGGCGCACTTTCCGAGCGGATGATCTCGACCATGCGGGCCTGGTCGGGGCCCGGCAGGTCATAGCTGCCTGCGACCGGAGCGATGCCGTTCGTCGCGACATCCGCCAGAAGATGGCGGTGCCCGGCAAGCTTTGAGGCCGTGCCCAGAGCGGCGAGAGCGGCAAGGGCCAGCGTCAGCGCGGTCAGAAGCCGACGCCGTCCCGCAGTGGGGCTGCCGACCGCCCGTTCGAAGAGTTGATCGAGGGCGACAGCGGCCAAAAGAACCAGCAGGGTCAGAAGGCCGCCCAGATGGTAGCCGAAGCCCTTCTGCTGCGCGACATAGGACAGGACCACCGCCGCGGCGAGGCCAAGCACAAGCATGACCGGATAGCTGAGCCTGCCGTCGCGCAAGAGCCAGAGGCCAAGTCCAATGGCGCCGCACAGCGTGATCCAGTGCCACCAGCGCAGGAGGATCATGATGAAGTTATCGGTCATATCCATCGGCGGGGCACCGAAATAGACCTGCGACGTGAAAAGGTACGACTGTTGGTACCAGTCATCCAGGTTGCCGACCGCGGACGCCCAGAGAAGGATGGCCAGGACCACGGCCGCAAACCCTGCCAGAAGCGCGGACACGCGGGCGGCCGGACCAAGCTTGCGCGGCCAGCCGATCCAGCTGCGGGGAAGAAGTTCGAGGATGACCAGTCCGGCGAGGACCGACAGATAGGTGGGGCGCACCATGACGGCAAATGCGACAAGCGCGCCAGCCAGCACCAGCGCGGCTGCTTCGCGGCGGCGGGGGGCGAGCATGCCGGTGCAGGCCATCACCAGCAGACCCATCGCCACGATGTCGCGCTGCCCGGCCATCCAGCCGCTGGCCGTGACGTAAAGCGCCGGGTAGAGCGCCAGCATGACCCAGGGTGCCAGACGGAAACCCGCACGTCGCAGGAACAGGGCCCCGGCCAGGGTCGAGAGCTGCACCAGAACGAAATCCAGCATGTGCCAGGACCAGGGCACCGGACCGAACAGCCTTACGGCCGCTTCGTGCAGCAGCATGCCGCCGGGCCAGTTCATGTCGAAGCTGCCGGCGTAGAACGGATAACCCTGGGTCGCCATCCAGCCCATGTAGTCGAACTGCGCCTGATCCGGGGAGGGTTCGAGCTTGAGGTAGAGCACGCAGAGGATGGGCAGGGAGACGAGCCACACTAGCACCAACGATGCGCGGATCAGGCGAAAGATGCCGTTCTCGGCGGGAAGAGTGTTGGTCGTCATCAGGCGCGGCCCCAGGAAAAGCCGCTGCGGAACAGGGCCAGCGTGTGTGAAATGCCGCTTGCCAGCGGGGTGGCCTGCCAGTCGGGCGGCAGGGCAGAGGGCAGGAAGCTCATGTCCCCGGCATTGGTCGGGCGCGAGTCGTATTGCAGGAAGACCGGCCGGTCGATCCGGCTCCGGATCCGCTCGATCACTTCGAAGACCGATGCGGACCGGCCGCTGGCCAGAAGATGGGTGCGATTGTCCGGTCCCGGCGGCGGTGAAACGATCTGTTGGGCGACAAACTGGCCGATGTCGTCGGCCAGAAGGAAGTCCCGCAGTGTGTAGGGACTGCCGGTGATCCGGGTCGTGCGCCCGTGCAGCACGTTCGAGACCAGCGCCGTCACAAGGCCGATGCGCTTTGACTGGGTCATCCCGTAGACCGAGCTTGGCCGATAGATCACACGGCGGGACAGGCCCTCTGTGGCCAGGAGCAGCGTCTCTTGTGCAAGCTTGCCCCTGCCATAGGGACGAAGCGGGTGGGGGACGCTTTCCGTGGTGCAGTGGGTCTGGCCCTCGAACAGGCCGCCAGCCGAGCTCATCATGTGGAAATCGACGGCGCGTTCCCGGCCCAGGGCAACGGCAAACTGGACAATCTCGGCCAAAAGCGCGGTTTCAAGCTGCATCTCCGCATCGGATGCGCCAAAGCCGTTCTGACCGCCCGCCCAGACCAGGGCCACCCGTCCGGTCAATGGCAGCGCCGCCCGGATGGCTGTCTTCTCGCCCTCGCGCCGGGCTGGGTCGTTCCAACTGTAGGGCAGGTCGACAGTCGTCGTCTCGAACCGTTGCCGAAGGGCACGGTCGATCGTGGCCCCGATCAATCCCAGGCCGAACAGCAGGACGGTCAACGGATCCCGGTTTCCGACCCGCAGAAGCCTCATGCCGGGTGTTCCGGCTGCGCCTTGGCCCATTCGGCGGCAATGGCGTCGGCCGAGCGGTCGATGGTGAAGAACGTCGGCTTGCCATGGACCCGCAGGATCATCGACGACAGGTATTGCAGCGCGATGCCCAGCATGAAGGCCGAAAGACCCCCGAAGAATGCGACGGCCAGGATCAGCGAGGTCCAGCCCTGGACCTGGATGCTCATCGGGGCATAAAGCCGCATGACGAGGAAATAGATCCCCGCCAGGATCGAAACCATCATGGCAAGGAAGCCCAGCACCGACCCGATCCGCAAGAGCTTGATCTGGCTGGAGAAGATCATCCTCCAGCCATGCGAGAACAGCGACTTGAGGCTATAGCCGCTGCGCTTGGTCCGGATGAAGCGTTCGTCCTTCATCGTGGCGCGGACCAGGCGGATGCTTTGCGTGAACCAGCCAAGCGTGATGTCGAGATAGGTATCATGCGAACAGACGCTTGCCGCTGCCCGGGCCAGCGGTCCGCGGATCAGGCGGAAACTGTTGAAGCTGGGCAGGTTCGGATTGTCCGTCAGCCACTGCATCAGGCGCTTGAACCCGCGTGAGGACCAGTCACGAAACATGGATTGATGCACGGCAGAAGCGGGCTTGGCATAGACGATGTCAGCGTGGTCGAGCATCGCCTTGCGCAAGAGCGTAGGGATGATCTCGGGCCGGTGCTGCAGGTCTTCGTCCATCGTCACGACCCAGTCCCCGGCGCTGTGCAGGATGCCGACGATGGTTGCCGGGTGCTGGCCGAAGTTGCGCGACAGGTGCAGCGCCACGATCCAGGGATGGGCTTCGGCCAGGCGGTCGATCAGCGGGCCGGACTGGTCGATGGCCGCATCGTCGACAAAGATCGCCTCGGCAAGCACGAAGGGTGCCCCTTGCTCGTTCCATTCGCGACGGAGCGTGTCCAGCGCCTGGACAAGGGCCTCGAGATAGTCACTGCCACAATACACCGGCACGACAACGCTGAGGGTCAAACGTCTGGGCTGCGTCGTGTCCGACATGATGGATTGCCTTGGGAAAAACTCCCTCATCAGTGCTTGGCAATGGCTTGTGTTGTCAAGGGCGCGGCCGTGACAGCGCCCGCGCCTGTGGCAGAACAGGCGCTTGCCGAAGGGCGCGGACCCTCAGCCGTTGAACAGGAAGTGCAGGACGTCGCCGTCCTTTACCTCATAAGTCTTGCCTTCGACCCTGAACTTGCCGGCCTCCTTGGCGCCGACCTCGCCGTTTCCGGCGATGTAGTCGTCATAGGCAATGGTTTCGGCCCGGATGAAGCCACGTTCGAAATCGCCATGGATCACGCCTGCGGCTTGCGGGGCAAGCGTGCCGCGGGTGATCGTCCAGGCCCGGGCCTCCTTCGGACCTACGGTGAAATAGGTCTGAAGGCCCAAAAGCGCGTAGCCCGCCCGGATCAGGCGGTCGAGCCCGGCTTCGTGCAGGCCCATCTCCTCAAGGAACATGGCGGCCTCCTCTTCGGGAAGCTGGGCAAGCTCTTCCTCGATCCGGGCCGAGATCACCACCGATCCCGCCCCCTGTTTTGCGGCCATTTCCGCGACCCGGGCAGATTGCGAATTGCCCGAGGCGGCCGAGGCCTCCTCGACGTTGCAGACAAAGAGCACGGGCTTCGCGGTCAGAAGCTGCAGCATCCGCCAGGCCTTCTGGTCGTCTTCGGCCACCGGCACGGTCCGGGCCGGTTTGCCGGCCTCAAGTGCCTTCTGGGCGGCGGCGAGCAGACGGTCCTGATCCAGGCTGTCCTTGTCGCCACCCTTGAGCTTCCGCGCCAGGTTCGCGCGGCGGCGTTCGATGGATTCGAGGTCGGCCAGCATCAGTTCCGTCTCGATCGTCTCGGCGTCCGCGACCGGGTCGATCCGACCCTCGACATGGGTGATGTCGCCGTCTTCAAAGCAGCGCAGCACATGGGCAATGGCGTCGCATTCGCGGATATTGGCCAGGAACTGGTTCCCCAGCCCTTCGCCCTTCGAGGCCCCGCGCACGAGGCCCGCGATGTCGACAAAGGTCAGCCGGGTCGGGATGATCTGCTTCGATCCGGCAATGGCGGCAAGCTTATCCAGCCGCTGATCGGGCACGGCGACCTCGCCGACATTCGGCTCGATGGTGCAGAACGGGAAGTTCGCCGCCTGCGCCGCAGCCGTGCGGGTCAGCGCGTTGAAGAGGGTGGACTTGCCCACGTTCGGCAGCCCGACGATGCCCATCTTGAAACCCATGATGCCCTCCATTGGCGACGCCGCGCTTCTATGGCGTGGGACCGGCGGGATCAAGCTGTCGCGACTCGGTGTCCGGGGTTAGACTTCCGAAAACAGGGAGGTGCAGATGAGCTTTGATCCTTACATCCATTTCATGGGCAACTGCCGTGAAGTGATGACGGCCTACCAGCAGATCTTTGGTGGCGATCTCCAGCTGTCCGGTTATGGCGATGCGCCCGACGCCACGCCCGAAGCAAAGGCCTCGAACCTGGTCATGCACGCGTCCCTGACGGTGGGGGGGCGAATGCTGCTGGCTTCGGACTTTCCGCCCGGGTTTCCGGGGGAACGGCAGCAGGCGGTCAGCATCAGTCATATTGCCGCGTCAAGCGAAGAGGGCAAGCGCGTCTACGACCGGTTGGCCGAGGGCGGGGTCGTGGTGATGCCCTATGCCGCAACTTTCTGGTCGGACGGATTCGGTATGGTGAAGGACCGCTTCGGGACGCATTGGATGGTCTCGGCCCCCTGGAGATAACCTGGCTGACCCCCGCGAAAGGCCCCATTGATTTCCCCCGCCCGCCCATGGCACATCCGGGCTCAGTGGACCAGGGGGCCTTCATGACACGCATCGATGATACTTTCGCGCGGCTGCGCTCGCAGGGAAAGAAGGCCTTCGTCGCCTACATCATGGGCGGCGACCCGGACGAGGCTGCTTCGCTTGCGGTGATGCAGGGTCTTCCGGCCGCGGGGGTCGACATCATCGAGCTTGGCATGCCCTTCACCGATCCGATGGCCGATGGCCCGACGATCCAGGCGGCAGGGCAAAGGGCGCTGGAAGGCGGGATGACGATGGACCGGGTCCTGGCCATGGTCCGTGCTTTCCGCAAGGGCGACGCCACGACGCCCATCGTGCTGATGGGCTACTACAATCCGATCTATTCGCGCGGCGTCGAGCGCTTCCTGAAGGATGCAACCGAAGCGGGGATCGACGGCCTCATCGTCGTGGACCTGCCGCCGGAAGAGGACGATGAGCTTTGCATCCCCGCGCAGACGGCCGGGTTGAACTTCATCCGCCTGGCGACCCCCACTACCGATGACAAGCGCTTGCCCAAGGTGCTGCAGAACACCAGCGGCTTTGTCTATTACGTCTCGGTCACCGGGATCACCGGGGCGGCGGCGGCCCAGGCAGCCGAGGTCGGCCCGGAGGTCGCGCGGATCAAGCGGTCAACCGATCTGCCGATCGTCGTGGGCTTTGGCATCAACTCGCCCGAGGCTGCCCGGACCATCGCCAGCGTGGCGGATGGCTGCGTAGTCGGCTCGGCCATCGTCAAGCGGATCGGCGAGGGTCAGTCCTCGTCCCAGGTCCTGGCCTTCGTGGCCGAGCTCGCAAAGGGCGCGCATTCGGCCTGACGCCGTGCGGCGTAGGCCAGACTCAGGCGTCGCGGCGGGCCGGCCGGGGGTTGGCAGCATTGTGGGTCGACGAACTCCGCCCGGTCCAGCATCTGGCGAACCTCTGTCTCGCGAAACCTGCGATGGCGCCAGCTCAGCCAGACGATCCAACTGCACCAGTGCGGTCGGCTGACAACCAGCAGCAGCACCCCTCCGGGTTTGAGAAGCGATGCCATGCAGCCAAGGGCAGCCTCCGGGTCCGGAAGATGCTCCAGCAGATGTGCCGCCGCGACAACGTCGTATCCGTCCGCCACCACCGGTGCGTTTTCCAGCGTCCCTTGAACCAATCTTGCCCGGCCCCTGCCCAGCCGCGCCTCTGCGGCGATCAGCATGGCGGGGGACGGATCGACCAGCGTCAGCTCCAGACGCGGCCCGATCCCATGCAGCAAGGCCTCGGAAAATGCGCCGTCGCCTGCACCAAGGTCCAGTGCGGTGATCCGACCTTCGGGCAGAGGCAAACCGTCCAAAGCCCGTGCCACAATCGCGCGGTAGGCGGCCGGAAAACCCAGTCGCTGCAGCCGCCGTCCCCAATCCGGAGCGGCGCACTCGTAGCGGGCACTCAGGTTGCTGGCCATGGGGCGATCGGTTCGATCCGCGTGACCGTTCCTGCTTCGTGGCCGGTCGGGTCGATGTAGACAAGCCGCCCGACTTCATGGCGGATCTGCCAGGCGCCATTCGGCCCGCCTTGCCAGGCGACGTGGTAGCCATGAGGGAGAGGGCGCCATTCGCCATGGATCGGGGGTTTGCCCGGCAGTTTCATCTGCGCAAGTCCGCCCGCGCCATAGCTGATGGTGGCGTCGGCCTCCTGGCCGATATCGACATGATGGGTGAAGCCCGGAAGCAGGACATCAAGGATGGTCTGGTCAAGAACTGTCATGGCAATAACCTTTGATCGCCCCGAAGCGGATAAGTGCCGCGGGGATTGCAACCGACCGGGATTGGTCTAGTAACTTGACTAATGCGCGACCCGACTCGTATTGTCAAGCTACTTGACTAATGGAGGCCCCATGTCCTGGACCCCGCCCGACCATATCGGCTGGACGCTGTGGCGGGCGGCCCATGTCTGGCGGACCGAGTTCACGGCGGCAATGGTCGCGGCCGGTCACGAATGGTTTGGCCAGGCGCGGGCGAAGCTCATTCCGCATATCGGGCCGAAGGGCCTGCGGCAGAGCGAGCTTGTCGCGCGGAGCGGGCTGACGAAACAGGCGGTGCAGCAGTTCGTGGACGAGCTGGAACGCGACGGGATCCTGACCCGGGTGCCGGATGCCGTGGATGCAAGGGCGAGGCGCGTCATCCCGACCCAAGTGGGCCTCGCCGCGATGCAGGATGCCGACCGGATCAAGGCCGAGATCGAGGCCCGCTGGCGCGAGGTTGTCGGCACCGTGGCATTCGCGCAACTGGACTCTGCGTTGCAAAGGCTGATCGCTGCGGGCGAAGGCGGAGGCTTGCCGGGCCAAGGGGGTGGCGGTAAGAAAGACTAACCAATTCCGACAGGATCGCTGCCCATGCCCGTCATTACCTGCATCGAGGATCTGAAGCGCCTGCACCAGAAGCGGACGCCGAAGATGTTCTGGGACTACTGCGAATCCGGCAGTTACACCGAACAGACGTTCCGCGAGAATTCCTCGGATTTCGCGCGGATCCGCTTTCGGCAGCGCGTGGCGCGGGACCTGTCGGGACGGGTGCTGGAAAGCACGATGGCCGGCCAAAAGGTCGCGATGCCCGTGGCGCTCGCGCCTGTCGGGTCGACCGGCATGCAGCACCCGGACGGAGAGATCCTTGCCGCCCGTGCGGCGGCGCGGTTCGGGGTGCCCTTCACCCTGTCCACGATGTCGATCTGTTCGATCGAGGATGTGGCCGCCCATAGCCCCACGCCCTTCTGGTTCCAGCTTTACGTGATGACGGACGAGGACTTCGTCGATGCGATCATCGAGCGTGCGCGGGCGGCAAAATGCTCGGCCCTGGTGCTGACGCTGGACCTGCAGATCCTGGGCCAGCGGCACAAGGACCTGAAGAACGGGCTGACCAGTCCGCCCAAGCTGACGATCCCGAACATCCTCAACATGATGACGAAACCGCGCTGGTCGCTGGGAATGCTGCGGACCCCGCGGCGGCAGTTCCGGAATATCGTGGGCCATGTGAAGGGGGTGAAGAAGCTGTCCGACCTTACCGCCTGGGCCAATGAACAGTTCGACCCGAAGCTCGACTGGTCCAAGGTCGCGCGCATCCGGGATCAGTGGAAGGGCAAGTTCATCCTAAAGGGCATTCTGGACGCCGAGGATGCGCGGATGGCAGCAGATGCCGGGGCTGACGCCATCATCGTGTCGAATCACGGCGGGCGGCAGCTGGACGGGGCGCTGAGCACGATCCGCTCTTTGCCGTCCATCGTGCGGGCGGTGGGCGATCGGACGGAAATCTGGCTGGATGGCGGCATCCGTTCCGGTCAGGACGTGCTGAAGGCCCTGTCGCTTGGGGCGCGGGGCACGATGATCGGGCGGGCCTTTGTGCATGGCCTGGGCGCCATGGGCGAGGCCGGGGTTACCGCTGCCCTTGAAGTGATCCGCAAGGAAATGGACATCACCATGGCGCTTTGCGGTGAGCGCGATGTGAAGGCGATGGGCCGCCACAACCTTCTGGTGCCCGAAGACTTCGAGGGCCGTTGGGCGTGACGGACTGCCCGTCGAGGGCCTTTGACCACCCCTCGTCCTGTCGGAAGCGAGGGGCCGACGCAGTTGGACGATGGGCGCTCACCGGGGCTTGCAATTTGATCAAATTCTGACGCATATACGGGTAGCATTCGATGGGGCCCGTCCATGCCAGATGAGATGATCGCCGGTATCCGCAAGGACCGCCTGTCCGCCTTCGCCAAGCGCGAGGCCGAGACCTATGCCAAGGCCCGACCCAAGTCCGCGAAGGCCCTTGCCGCAGGAGCGGGAAGTTTCCTTGGCGGGGTGCCGATGCACTGGATGGCCGACTGGCCGATGCCGCATCTGCCGCTGATCGCCAAGGCACATGGCGCGCGGATCGAGGATATCGACGGCCATGCGCTGGACGATTTCTGTCTGGGCGACACGGGGTCGATGTTCGGGCATTCCCCCGCCCCGGTCGCGCGGGCAATCCGTCATCAGGCCCGGCGCGGTCTGACCTACATGCTTCCCACCGAAGCTGCGCTGGAGGCCGGGCGCCTACTGACCGAACGGTTCGGCAATTTCCGCTGGCAGATCGCGACGACCGCGACCGACGCCAACCGTTTTGCCCTGCGGGTGGCCCGCGCGATCACCGGACGGCCGAAAGTGCTGGTCTTCAACGGCTGCTATCACGGCACGGTGGATGATACTTTCGTTTCGCTGGAAAACGGGGTCACGGTGACAAGCCCGGGGCTTCTGGGCCAGATCAACGACCTGACGGCGACCGCGGTCTGCTGCGAGTTCAACGACCTGGCAGGGGTCGAGGCAGCGCTGGCCAAGGGCGATGTCGCGGCGATCCTGACCGAGCCGGTGATGACCAATTCCTGCATGGTCCTGCCTGAGGCAGGGTTTCATGACGGGCTGCGCCAGCTGTCGCTGAAATACGGCACGCTGCTGATCATGGACGAGACGCATACGATCTCCTCGGGCCTTGGCGGCTATACGCGGGTGCATTCGCTGCGGCCGGACATCTTCGTCGTCGGGAAATGTGTGGCTGGCGGCATGCCGACGGCGGTCTGGGGACTGACCCCGGCGGTCGCCGAGCGCTACTATGAGGTCAACGACAACCGCCCCTCGGGCCGGTCGGGGATGGGCACGACGCTTTCGGCAAACCCGATGCAGTTCGCCTGTCTGGTGGCGAACCTTGCGGAAGTGATGACCCCGGAGAACTATGCCCATATGGAAAAGCTTGCCGAACGGCTGAGCCATGGGCTGAGAAAGGTCATCGACCGTCATGGCGCGCCCTGGCATGTGGTGCGTGTCGGTGCGCGGGTCGAGTTCATCTGCGCGCCCGGTCCCCTGAAGAACGGCTCGGAAGCGGCTTACGCCCACCAGTCCGAGGTGGAAGCCGCGATCCATACCGGGCTTATCAACCGGGGCTCGCTGATCGCGCCTTTCCACAACATGATGCTGATCAGCCCCGCGACTAAGAAGGGCCAGGTTGACCGCCTGGTCGCCAACTTCGATACCATCCTGACCGACCTCTTCAAAGCAGCTTGAAAATGACCAAGACCAGCCCCTCCGGTTCCACGCCCGCCGAAGCGGAGGCCTTCCTCGAAGCGCATCCGGAAATCGAGGCATTTGACATTATCCTGCATGACGCCAACGGGATTGGCCGGGGAAAGATCATCCGGCGGCATGAGCTTTTGTCCTTTTTCAACAGTGGGCGGCATTTGCCGATCTCGATCCTCGGCCTCGATATCTGCGGGGAAGATGTGCATGAGACGGGTCTCATCTGGGACCAGGGCGACGGCGACCTGCGCGCCTGGCCGATTCCCGGCACGCTGAAGCCCTTGCACAACACCCAGCCCCCGCGCGGCGAGGTGTTCATGTCAATGTACACCCTGGACGGGGCGCCGATGACGTCGGACCCGCGCCATGCGCTGCAGCGGCAGGTGGACGCGCTGGCGGCGGAGGGTCTGCATCCGGCTGGGGCGTTCGAGCTTGAATTCTTCCTGCTCGACCCCGAACGCGGCCCCGACGGCAAGATGCAGCCTGCCCGCGACGTGCTCGACCGTCGTTCCTCGCGCAAGACCGAAGTCTATTCCGTCGACCATCTGCACGGGATGCTGCCGCTGTTCAGCGACATCTATGCCGGCGCCGAGAAGGCCGGGATCAAGGCCGAAACCCTGATTTCCGAATATGCGCCGGGCCAGTACGAGCTGACGCTGCACTACCGGACCGATGTCCTGCAGGCCGCCGATGACCTGATGCGGCTGAAGCGGATCGTCCGGGCCCAGGCCCGCGCGCATGGTGTCGTCGCCTGTTTCATGGCCAAGCCCAACGAGAACTACGCGGGCTCGGGCATGCATTTCCACGTGTCCATGCTGGACGACGCAGGGAAGAACGTCTTCATCGAGAAGGATGAGGGCAAGTGGAACCCGATGATCCTGCATGCGCTCGGTGGCCTGAAGGCAACGATGGGGGAAAGCATGCTGGTTTTTGCGCCGCATGCGAATTCCTGGCGGCGGTTTGCCAACCAGTCCTATGCGCCGGTCAGTCCGACCTGGGGGGTCAACAACCGCTCGGTCGCGCTGCGCATCCCGGCGGGGGATATCAAGGCACGTCGGATCGAGCATCGCCCGGCCGGGGTGGACGCGAACCCCTATCTGGTGGCGGCCACCGTGCTAGCGGCGATCCGCAAGGGACTGCGAGAAGGCATCGATCCGGGGCCCGAGACGACGGGCAACGGGTACGAGGATGAAAGCGGAGCGGAAATCCCGGCCGACTGGAAATCGGCAATCGATGCGGCGAAGCGGTCGGCCTTCCTGAAGGACGCGCTGGGCGAAGACATGCACCGCACCTTCACCGCGATCATGGCGGCGGAATATGCCCGGGTGATGCGGACGGTGAGTGAGGTCGACTTCGACCTTTATCTGCACACCGTCTGACCGCTGGCGCCCCGGCAATACCTAGCGCAGGATGATCCTGCTCGAAATCGACACATCCCTGGACCGAGGCCATCGCCTCGGTCCAAGTGCTGACAGTGCAGCTTTCCCCGGCCGTACGCCCCGCGTACGGCCGGCGCCCGCCTCCCGGGGCGGCGGGCGCAAATGCGCCCACCGGGGCGGGCTTCGTCCGTACCCCAAGCGTTCGGGGATATCTGACACCCCCTTGGCCCTTCCTTGCGTCAGGGCCAACCGGACCGGGTGACATGCCACTGGTATGTCCCCTTTCGGCCCGGGGCGCAGGAACCGGCTGGTTCCGTGTAGTGTCATCCAGCTCTAGCCTTGCGGCGTCATGGCCTTGCGCTGCCGGGCGCGTTCCAGGCCGAGCTTGCGCTCGCGCCAGATGATGAGGCATCCGGCCGTCACGATCAGCGCCGCGCCGCACAGCATCGGCAAGGTCGGGATTTCGGCAAAGACGAAATAGCCGATGGCCAGGGCAAAAAGCATCGAGGCGTAGTCGAAAGGCGCGACCAGCGAGGCGTCGGCCTCGCGGTAGCTGGAGGTCAGCAGGATCTGGCCAAGCCCGCCAAGAAGCCCGGCCCCGACCAGAAGGGTTGCTTCCCACTGCGTGGGCCAGACCCAGCCGAAGGGCAGCGTGACCAGCGACAGGGCCGTGGCGGTCAGCGAGAAGTAGAAGACGATGGCCGAGGTCTGTTCGGTCATCACCAGTTTGCGGACAAAGACCTGGGCAAGGGCGGCAAAGACCGCGCCGCCCAGCACCAGCATCGCGCCCAGGGCTTCGGCCGTGCCAGCCTCGCCAGGTGCTACGGACAGGCGCGGGGCCAGCACGATCAGCACGCCGGTCAGGCCAAGGGCCACGGCCGAGATGCGGAAAAGCCGGACCTCTTCGCCGAGAAACATCGCCGCGAAGATGACCGTCAGCAGGGGCGCGGCGTACCCAATGGCGGTGACTTCAGGCAGTGGCAGATAGCCGAGACCCGCAAAGCCGAGGCCCATCGCCAAGGTGCCGACCAGGCCTCGCCAGATGTGACCCATCGGTGCCTTCGCCTTCAGGCCCGAGCCAAGCTCGCCGCGCCAGGCGAGCCAGGCGACGATGACCGGGATCGCGAAGAGCGAGCGGAAGAAGACGGTCTGCCCGGCCGGGACATGCTGTGCCGTGGCCTTGATCATCGAGGCCATGACGATGAAGACCAGAACCGAGGCGACTTTCAGGGCAATACCGCGCAGGGGGCGCATGGGACTTTCCAGGAAATGGCGAAAGCAGTTTCTCGCGGAAGCCTATGGACGTCCCGCCACGCATAGGCTTCCCTGATTGGAAAGGAGAACGCCATGCCGAAAGCACCGCTTGCCGCGAGAATTGATCAGGGACGGGGCGTCGCGCCCGCCGATCTGGTGCTGAAGGGGGGGCGGGTCTTCGACCTGATCACCGGCGATCTGGTGGAAACCGACGTCGCGATCTGCGGCGACACGATCGTGGGGGTCTTCGGCAGCTATTCGGGCAAGGTGGAGATCGACGTTTCGGGTCGCGTGCTGGTGCCGGGGTTCATCGACACGCATCTGCATGTCGAAAGCTCGCTTGTCACGCCGCATGAATTTGACCGCTGCGTCACGCCACGCGGGGTGACGACCGCGATCTGCGACCCGCATGAGATTGCCAATGTCTGCGGGATGGCGGGGATCCGCTATTTCCTAGACGCGGCGCAGCAACTGGTCATGGATCTTCGGGTGCAGCTTTCGTCCTGCGTGCCCTCGACCCATATGGAGACGACCGGCGCGCGCCTGTCGGCCGCTGATCTTGTGCCTTTCAAGGACCATCCGAAGGTGATCGGTCTGGCCGAGTTCATGAACTATCCCGGTGTTTTGGCCAAGGACGCGGGCTGCATGGAGAAGCTCGAGGCCTTTCAGGGCCGCCATATCGACGGCCATGCGCCCTTGCTGCGGGGCAAGGACCTGAACGGCTATATCAGCGCGGGCATCCGGACCGAGCATGAGGCGACCACGGCCGAAGAGGGGCTGGAAAAGCTGCGCAAGGGAATGCGGGTCCTGATCCGCGAGGGTTCGGTCTCGAAGGATCTGCATGCGCTGGCGCCGATCCTGACCGAACGGCATTCGCCCTATCTCTGCCTGTGCACCGATGATCGCAACCCGCTGGATATCGCCGAGCACGGGCATCTCGATCACATGATCCGCACTGCGATCGAGCTGGGGGCGTCACCCCTGGCGGTTTACCGGGCGGCATCGCTTTCGGCGGCCGAGGCCTTCGGGCTGAAGGATCGCGGGCTGATTGCCCCCGGAAAACGCGCGGACATCGCGGTGATCGACAGCCTGGAGAGCTGCCATGCCGTGATAGTGCTGGCCGGAGGCGTCGTCGCGAATGACGCGGCCTTTGCGGCACGGGCGCAGACCGAACCGGTCGCCCGCCGCTCGGTCAAGGCGCCGCGGGTGCAGGCGACCGACTTCCGGACCGGGGGAAACCGGGCCGAGACGCCGGTGATCGGCATCCTGCCGGGCAAGATCATCACCGAACATCTGACCTTCGAGCTTGCCCCCAGCGACGGCGACAAGCGGCCGGACCTTGCCCGCGACCTGGTCAAGATCGCGGTGATCGAGCGGCACGGGGTGAACGGGAACCGGGCGACCGGTTTCGTCAAGGGTTTCGGGCTGAAGCGGGGGGCAATCGGCTCGACCGTCTGTCACGACCACCACAACATCGCGGTGGTGGGGGCGGATTACGCCGACATGGCGCTGGCGGCGAACCGGCTGACCGAGATCGAAGGCGGCTTCGTGGTGGTGGAAGGCGGCCGTGTGCTGGCGGAACTGGCCCTGCCGGTCGCCGGGCTGATGAGCCTTGGCAGCTTCGAGGAGGTGCGCGAGAAGCTGGTGGCGCTTCGTGCCGCCGCGCGTTCGCTGGAGGTCGCGCTGGAAGAGCCGTTCCTGCAACTGGCCTTCCTGTGCCTGCCGGTGATCCCGCATCTGAAGATCACGGACATGGGCATGGTCGATGTCGACCGTTTTGAAGTCATGCCATGACCAGGACCGGATAGTGGCTAAAGATCCCAGTCCAACGCGGGTTTCTTGGGCGGGGCTGATGCCATTTCGGCCAGATGCAGCCAGTCACCGCGGATTGGAAGCTTGCGTTCGGCCCCCCAGTCGCCGGTCACGGTCAAGACGTCACCCTCCAGCATGACGCCTGCCACCGACTGGCCGGAGGGCCACCGTATCGCCCCGAGGATGTGGCGAACCTCGGCGGTTCCGAATGGGTCCAACGTCAGCAGCGCGGGTTGTCCGGCGGCGGTCAGCGGATCAGGCTTTTCGCGCGATGACAGGCCGAGAACAGGCAGGACGGCCCCTTCCTCGACCCCAAGGCAACCAAGATGCCGCCGGTTCCAGGGCGCATAGTCACGCCCCCCGTTGGAATGCCAGAGCATGGTCATTGGCAGGACGCGTGGATTGCGCAACGAAAGGAATAGGTCGCCCTCTGTAGGTCGCACCACCGCAGTCCAACCCAGGCGCGAGGCCGGGTCCTCGATCCCCGAGACGAAATCCTCGTGCTCCGGTCCAAAGGGATAGCGGTGCAGGTTCACCACGCCGCCGTCTGCTGCCGGGAATTCGGCCGCATCCTCGGCCCGGCGCGGATAGGCAAGGCAGGACCGGCCCCCGCTGGTTTCCAGCGGCGCGTCCAGGGTTTCCCACCAGCGCTTGCGCGAGAAGGAGAGCTTTGCCCCGTTCGGAACCGAAACCATGGCATGGTTCGAGACCGGCAATGCCCCGGAGCCACCGATGAACAGATGGCGCTGATAGACGAACGGGTGATCGTCGGTGACCGAAAGCTCCTTCACCACGGTCGCGCCCTGCACCTCGCCGGACAGGACAGCGCGGAGCGTGCCCGGCCCCGCGGGCATCATGGTCCAGTCACCATTGGCGGGAAGCCCGTGCAGCCCCTGCGGACCCGGACCCATCGGTGCGGCAAGAAAATCGCCGCGCAGCCAGCGCTGGTGCGGGGGCGCGTCTGCGGGAACCTCATCTGGCGACCAGGGCGCGCGGTGCAGCGGCGCGATTTCGGCGCCCTCATCGGTGACCGCCAGGCTGTCCAGCACACCGCCCTGCGGGTCGAAGGCGAAGCGGATGCCCCGCGCAGAGATTTGAGTCTGGGTCACGGCAGGCCTCCGGTCAATGTCGGGCCAAGGATAGCTGTGCAGCGGACGGCCGCAAGACAAAGGGAACTGGCATGTCAGTTTCGCAGCCGCTAGGGTGACCGGCAAACCGGCAGGGAGGGCGATATGGGACGACTGGACGGCAAGGTGATCTTCGTGACGGCGGCGGGGCAGGGGATCGGGCGGGCCTCGGCGCTGGCCATGGCACGCGAGGGCGCAAGGGTGATCGCCACCGATGTGAACGAGCCTACCCTGCCCGATCTGGCGGCAGCGGGATGCGAGACGCGGGTGCTGAACGTGCGGGATCCGGCGGCGATCAAGTCCACCTTCGCGGCGGTGGGCACGCCGGACGTGCTGTTCAACTGCGCGGGTTTCGTGGCGAACGGCACGATCCTTGACTGCGACGAGGACAGCTGGGCCTTCAGCCTCGATCTGAATGTCACTGCGATGTACCGGATGTGCAAGGCAGTCTTGCCGGGCATGATCGAGCGCGGGCAGGGCAACATCATCAACATGGCCTCGGCCGTGGGGTCGATCATCGCCGCGCCGAACCGCTTCGTCTATGGCGTGACCAAGGCCGGGGTCATCGGGCTGACCAAGGCAATCGCGGCGGATTTCGTGACAAAGGGCATCCGGTGCAACTGCATCTGTCCGGGCACAGTGGAAAGCCCCTCGCTGAACGACCGGATGCGGGCGACGGGGGACTATGAGGCTGCGCGGAAGGCCTTCATCGCCCGCCAGCCGATGGGTCGGATCGCGTCTGCCGAAGAGATCGCGGCGCTGGTCGTCTATCTGGCGTCGGACGAAAGCTCGTTCACGACGGGTCATCCGCATGTGATCGACGGCGGCTGGTCGAACGTCTGAGGCGCTTCAGGCCGGCAGCAGTTCCAGCGCGACGCCCTGGCCCACGCCCACGCACAGCGTGACCAGCGCCGAGCGGGCGCCGGTTTCGGCCAAACGGCGGGCGGCGGTTCCCGCAAGGCGCGCGCCGGACATGCCCAAGGGATGGCCCATGGCAATGGCGCCGCCCTTGGCATTCAGGCGTGGGTCGTCATCGGCCATGCCCCAGGCGCGGGTGCAGGCAAGGACCTGGGCCGCGAAGGCTTCGTTGAGTTCGATGACGTCGTGGTCCTGTGCGGCGCGGCCGGTGCGGGATTGCAGGCGGCTTGCGGCTTCAACCGGGCCGATCCCCATGATGCGCGGCTCGACCCCTCCGGACGTGGCCTGACCAATGCGGGCAAGCGGGGTGAGGTGGTGTCTCCGGACGGCGGCCTCGGAGGCAAGGATCACCCCGGCAGCCCCGTCGTTGACGCCCGAGGCATTGCCGGCGGTCACGGTGCCGGGAGTGCGGAACGGGGTGGAAAGCGCGGCCAGTTTCTCAAGGCTCGTCGGCCGCGGGTGTTCGTCGGCGGTGACGACGGTATCGCCTTTCCGGCCAAGAATCGTGACCGGAAGGATATCGGCTGCGTGCCAGGCGGCGTCATAGCGGGATTGGGAAAGAAGGGCGAAGCGGTCCTGATCCTCACGGCTGATCCGGTGTTCGGCAGCGAGGTTTTCGGCGGTCTCTGGCATGGCATCGGTGCCCCAGAGCTTGGCCATCCGCGGGTGAACAAAGCGCCAGCCGATGGTGGTGTCGAAGATCTCGGACGCGCGGGCGAAGGGGGTTTCCGCCTTCGGCATGACGAAAGGCGCGCGCGACATGCTTTCGACGCCGCCCGCAATGATGATCTCGGCGGCCCCGTCCCGGATAGTGCGAGCGGCGGTGATCACGGCATCGAGGCCCGAGGCACAAAGTCGGTTCACCGTAAACGCCGGGACTTTCGGGCCCAGGCGCGACAGCAGGACAGCCATGCGCGAGACATTGCGGTTGTCCTCACCCGCCTGGTTGGCGCAGCCGAAGACCACCTCGTCTACCGGCAGGTCGTGGAGGTCGAGAAGCCCCTCGATCACCCGTGTGGCAAGGTCGTCGGGGCGGACCGGGGCTAGCGCCCCGGCATAGCGGCCGATCGGGGTGCGGCGGTGGGCGCAGAGGAAAACCTCGGTCATGTGGCCTCCAGCAGGGGTGCGGGGTCGTAGCGGGGTTTGAGTGCCGGCGGCGCAGCAGCGCGAAGGCGGACAAGTTCGCCGAGGATGGCCGCTTTGCCGTGGCGCGCCAAGGCTTCAAAGGGCCCGCGCGGGAAGTTCAGGCCAAGCCGCATCGCAGTGTCGATGCCTTCTGGCGTGGTGCCGCCTTCGGCGAGAAGCCAATGGGCTTCGTTCACCAGTGTCGCTTCGATGCGCAAGGCGATTGCTTCGGCGTCTTTCGGGGGCGCCGTTGGCGCATCGGGGAAGGTGAAACCCCGCCCGGTCTTGCGGCCGAGATTGCCGCTGGCGACCTGGGCCTTCAGGGCGCCGAACGGGTGATAGCGAGGGTGCTGGCCCATGGCCCGATACATGCCCTCGGTGGCCGCAAGGTTGATGTCGGCCCCGATCAGGTCGATCAGCGCGAAGGGGCCAAGCCGGTAGCCCGCGGCCACCATGGCGGCGTCGATCTCACCTGCGCTGCGACCTTCGGCAAGACAGGCCAGCGCCTCGCCATAATAGGGCCGGGCACAGCGGTTGACGATGAAGCCGGGACGGTCGGGGCAGAGGATCACGGTCTTGCCCGCAGCCTCGGTCCAGGTTTTCGCGCGGGCGGTGGCGTCCGGGTTGGTGTCCTGGTGTGGCGCAAGCTCCACCAGCTTCATTGCCGGGGGCGGGTTGAAGAAATGAAGCGCGAGGGCGCGGTCGGGGCGGTTCAGCCCCTTGGCGACGGCGTGGATCGGCAGCGAGGAGGTGTTGGTGGCAAGGATCGCGTCAGGTGCGACGATGCCCTCCAGCGCAGAGAAGAGGTCCTGCTTGGCCTCGATCTTCTCGACAATGGCTTCGATGACCATCTGGCAGGGGGCAAGTGCAGTCAGGTCGCCAGCGACGGCGAGGCGGGAGAGGGTGGCGTCACATTCGGCCTGGTCAAGCTTTCCGGCAGAGACGCGGGCCTGCAACGCCTCGGCCAGTCGGGCCTTGGCGCTGTTGCGGGCGGGGGCATGGGCATCGGTCGCGATCACCGGGAAGCCAGCCTGAGCGAAGACCTGCGCGATACCTAGGCCCATGGTCCCAAGGCCCACGACGCCGATGGTTGGGCGGTCGGTCATGTGCCGTTGAACCCGGGTTTCCGTTTCTCGCGGAAGGCACGGATGCCTTCGGTCTTGTCCGCCGTGTCGAGAAGCGCCTCAAACGCCGCGCGTTCCTGGGCGAGGGCCAGCGCGGCCTCGGCCCCGGCGACCAGTGCGGCCTTGGCTGCCATCAGCGCCAGAGGTGCGCGTTCGGCCAGCTTTTCGGTCAGCGGCCGCGCGACGTCTTCTGCCGCGCCTTCGGAAAGCCAAGCCGCGATGCCCCAGTCATGCGCCGTTGCTGCGGGAAGGATTTCACCGGTCAGGACCAGCCGTGTCGCCCGGGCGCGGCCGACCAGCGACAAAAGCCGCTGCGCCCCGCCCGCGCCGGGGATGAGGCCAAGGTTCGTCTCGGGCAGGCCGACCTTGGCGCTGGCCCCCAGGACCAGGCAATCGGCCATCAGTGCCAATTCGAACCCGCCACCAAGGGCAAAACCGTCGACGGCGGCCACAAGGGGCTTTGGGAAGGCCCGGATTGCGGCCCAATGGTCCTTGCGGGGGTCCACCGCGCCCTCGGCCGAGGATTTCCCCTCGATCTCGCCGATATCCGCTCCGGCGGCGAAATTGCCTTCAGCTCCGGTCAGCAACACCGCCCGGCAGGCCTTGTCCTTGGCAAGTGCCGACAAAACCTCGGCCAGCCGGGCCAGAAGCGCGGTGTTAAGCGCGTTTTTCACTTCGGGCCGGCTAAGCGTGAGCTTCGTCCAAGGCCCATGCGGTTCGACGATCAGGTCCATGCCGGTATCCTGCACTGCGGTGGCAAAATTTCAAGCTGGAAATTTCAAGCTTGAAATTATTTTCCCCGGATGGCAGGCTGACCCTCGAACAGACTCGAGGAGGGTCAGGTGAAGGTTCTTTGCCTTGGGGGTGGCCCGGCGGGCCTCTATTTCGCGATTTCAATGAAGCTGCGCGACCCGTCGCATCAGGTGACGGTGCTGGAGCGGAACCGCGCCAATGACACGTTCGGCTGGGGGGTGGTCCTGTCCGACGACGCCATGGCGCGGATGAAGAAGAACGACCCGAAGTCCTATGACGCGATCAAGGGCGGTTTTGCCTATTGGGACGACATTGCCGTGGTGCATCGGGGCGAACGGATCGTCTCGGGCGGGCATGGCTTTGCCGGGATCGGGCGGATGAAGCTGCTCTTGCTGCTGCAGGACCGGGCCCGCGAGCTTGGGGTGGATCTGCAGTTCCAGACCGAATTCAAATCGGCCGAGGACTATCGGCAAGACTACGATCTCGTGGTGGCGACGGACGGGATCAACTCCCTCGTCCGCCGCGAATATGCGGATGTCTTCAAGCCCGACATCGACCAGCGGCTGGTCAAGTTCATCTGGCTTGGCACGCATCAGAAGTTCGATGACGCCTTCACTTTCATCTTCGAGGAGACCGAGTGGGGCTGGTTCTGGGCGCATGTCTACCAGTTCGACAATGACACGGCGACCTTCATCGTCGACTGCATGCCCGACACATGGGACCGCGCGGGCTTTGCCGACATGTCGAAGGAAGAGATCGTCGCCACCTGCGAGCGGATCTTTGCGAAGCACCTCGGCGGCCATCACCTGATGTCGAATGCGAACCACCTGCGGGGGTCGGCGGTCTGGATGCAGTTCTTGCGCGTGCTGTGCGAACGCTGGTACAACGGCAATGTCGTGCTGATGGGCGATGCGGCGGCGACGGGGCATTACTCGATTGGCTCGGGCTCGCGGCTGGCTTTTGATAGCGCGATTGCGCTGGCGGATTACCTGCATTCCGAACCGACAATGGAGGGCGCTTTCCAGCGCTATCAGGAAGAGCGGCGGGTCGAAGTGCTGCGGTTGCAGTCGGCGGCGCGGAACTCGCTGGAGTGGTTCGAGCGGGTCGAGCGCTATCTCGACATGGCGCCGATGCAGTTCGCCTATTCGCTGCTGACCCGCAGCCAGCGGATCAGCCACGAAAACCTGCGTCTGCGTGACCCGGACTGGCTGCGCAAGGCCGAGGACTGGTTCCAGGCGCAGGCCGGGGGGCAGGCAGGCCGCCAGCCGATGTTCGCGCCGTTTGAACTGCGGGGCATGCGGCTGGAAAACCGGATCGTCGTCTCGCCCATGGCACAATACAAGGCGGTGGACGGCTGCCCGACCGACTGGCATTTCGTCCATTACGCCGAGCGGGCCAAGGGAGGCGCGGGGCTCGTCTATGTCGAGATGACCTGCGTTTCGCCGGAAGGGCGGATCACACCGGGCTGCCCAGGGCTTTATGCGCCCGAGCATGAGGTTGCCTGGAAGCGGTTGGTGGATTTCGTCCATGCCGAGACCCATGCGAAGCTTTGCTGCCAGATCGGCCATTCAGGCCGAAAGGGCAGCACGCAGGTCGGGTGGGAAGATGGCGATGCGCCTTTGAAGTCGGGCAACTGGCCCGTGATGAGCGCCAGCGCGATCCCGTGGAGCGACAAGAACGCTGTGCCGAAGGCGATGACGCGGGCCGAAATGGATCAGGTGCGGGACCAGTTCGTCGCCTCGACCCGGATGGCCGAGCGCGCCGGGTTTGACATGATCGAACTTCACGCCGCGCATGGCTATCTGATCTCGTCCTTCATCAGCCCAAAATCGAACATCCGCACGGATGAGTATGGCGGAAGCCTGGAGAACCGGATGCGCTGGCCGCTGGAGGTATTCCGGGCGATGCGGGCGGCCTGGCCCGAGGCCAAGCCGATGTCGGTCCGGATTTCGGCCAATGACTGGGTGGGTGAGGCCGGGGTGACTCCGGAAGAGGCGGTGGAGATCGCCAAGATGTTCGCTGCCGCCGGGGCCGATATCATCGACGTCAGCGCTGGGCAGACCAGCACCGATGCGAAGCCGATTTATGGCCGGATGTTCCAGACCCCGTTCTCGGACCGGATCCGCAACGAGGCGGACCTGGCGACCATCGCGGTCGGCAACATCACCGAGGCGGATCAGGTGAATTCGATCCTGCTCGCGGGCCGTGCCGATCTGGTGGCGCTGGCCCGGCCGCATCTGGCCGACCCCTACTGGACACTGCATGCTGCGGTGAAGGCCGGGGATGCGCAGGTGTTCTGGCCGAACCCCTATCTCAACGGACGTGACCAGGCGCTGCGGCTTCAGGCCCGGGCGCAGGAGGTCATCCGGGTATGACGCTGGCGGGCAAACGCGTGCTGGTGACTGGCGGCGGCTCGGGCGCGGGCGCCGACCTCGCGCGCGGCTTTGTCGAGGCGGGGGCGGAGGTCGTGATCACCGGCCGCCGTGCCGACGCGCTGCGGGCGGTTGCCGAACCCCTTGGCGCGCGCTGGGTGCAGGCCGATGTCACCGACGAGACCTCAGTGCAGCGGATGTTTCAGGCGGCGGGGCCTTGCGACATCGTCATCGCCAATGCGGGGGCGGCGGATTCGGGCGTGATGGCCAAGACCACGCTCGCCCAATGGAACGCGATGATCGCGGTGAACCTGACCGGGGTCTTCCTGACCTTCCGTGAGGCGCTGGGGCAGTTTCGCGGCGATGGCAGGTTGATCGCGGTCGCCTCGACGGCAGGCCTCAAGGGCTATGCCAAGGTCGCGCCCTATGCGGCGGCGAAGCATGGGGTCGTGGGCCTTGTCCGGTCGCTGGCGCTGGAGGTCGCGCGGAAGGGGATCACCGTCAATGCGATCTGCCCGGGGTTTCTGGACACGCCCATGACCGACCATTCCATCGCGGTCATCGCCGAGAAGACCGGCAAGAGCCTGACCGAAGCCCGGGCCGCGCTGGAGGGCTTGAGCCCGCAGGGGCGGCTTTACCAGCCCTCGGAGGTGACGGCGGCAGCGCTTTATCTTGCCTCTGACGCGGCAAGCGGGGTGAATGGGGCCTCTTTGACGATCTCGGGGGGCGAAGTGTGAGCGAAGGGTCGAAGCGACGGCTGAAGATGTGGGTGCGGCTTCTGGGCGTCACCCGCGCCTCGGAGAACCACCTGCGGGAATACCTGCGGCTCAAGCACGACACGACCCTGCCGCGCTTTGACGTGATGGCAGCGCTTTACCGGCGGCGGGACGGGGTGACGATGAGCGATCTCTCCCGGATGCTCCTTGTGTCGAATGGCAATGCGACGGCGGTGGTGGACCGGCTGGAGGGTGACGGGTTCGTGCGCCGGACCCCCAGCGAGGTCGACCGCCGGACGGTCCATGTGGCGTTGACGCCCGAGGGGCTGACCGCCTTCGAGGCGATGGCCGAAGGGCACGAGGCCGAGGTCGCGCGGCTCTTCTCGCGGATCTCGGAGGAGGACCTGGACCAGTTGACCACGATCTTGAAGAGGATGGGGCAATGAGCGAGCTTGCGGGGCTGAAACCCCGGCATTTCCTCTGGGAGGTCGAGGATCGGGTCGCAGTGGTGCGGCTGAACCGGCCGGACCGCAAGAACCCGCTGACCTTCGACAGCTACGCCGAGCTTCGCGACACCTTCCGGGCGCTGGTCTATGCCAGTGACGTGGACGTGGTGGTCTTCGCCTCGAACGGCGGGAACTTCTGTTCGGGCGGGGATGTGCACGACATCATCGGGCCCCTGATCGGGCTACCGATGAAGGAGCTTCTGGCCTTCACCCGGATGACCGGGGATCTGGTCAAGGCGATGATCTCTTGCGGGAAACCGATCATCGCGGCGGTGGACGGGGTGGCCGTGGGGGCCGGGGCGATCATCGCCATGGCCTCGGACCTGCGGCTTGCGACGCCTGCGGCGAAATGTGCGTTCCTGTTCACGCGAGTGGGTCTGGCTGGCTGCGACATGGGGGCCTGCGCGATGCTGCCCCGGATCATCGGCCAGGGACGGGCGGCGGAACTGCTTTATACCGGCCGGGTGATGGGGGCGGAGGAGGGCGAGCGCTGGGGCTTCTGGAACGCCTTGCATGCGCCCGAAGCGCTGGAGGCCGAGGCGATGGCCCTGGCGCGGCGGCTGGCTGCGGGGCCCACTTTCGCGCATGGGATCACCAAGACGCAGCTGAACCAGGAATGGAACATGGGGCTGGAGCAGGCGATCGAGGCTGAGGCCCAGGCCCAGGCGATCTGCATGCAGACCAAGGACTTTGAGCGGGCCTACCGGGCCTTCGTCGCCAAGGAAAAGCCGGTGTTTCAGGGGGATTGACGGCGGAGCCGGGGCGCTGCCCCGGACCCCGGGATATTTGGGCAAAGATGAAATGAGCGATCGGAGCTTTCTCGACTGGCCCTTCTTCGAGCCCCGCCACCGCGAGTTGGCGGCGAGGTTGGAAGAGTGGTGCGCGGCACATCTGCCGGTCGCGCATGACGATGTCGATGCGGCCTGCAAGGGTCTGGTGGCGGCATTGGGGGCCGGGGGGTGGTTGCAGCATTCCGGTGCGGGCGAGGGGGAGCGGCTGGATGTCCGCTCGCTGTGTCTCATCCGCGAGACGCTGGCACGGCATGACGGGCTGGCGGATTTTGCCTTTGCCATGCAGGGGCTTGGCATGGGGGCGGTGTCGTTGTTCGGAACGGCGGGCCAGCGCGAATGGCTGACGCAGACGCGGGCGGGGCAAGCGATTTCGGGCTTTGCGCTGACCGAACCGGGCTCGGGCTCGGACGTGGCGGCGACCGCGACGACGGCGGAGCGGGTGCCAGGCGGCTGGCGGCTTGCCGGTGAGAAGACCTATATCTCGACCGGCGGGATTGCCGATCTTTACGTGATCTTCGCCCGGACCGGCGAGGCGCCGGGCGCGCGCGGGCTTTCGGCTTTCCTCATGCCCGCCGATGCGCCGGGGCTCGAGGTCGTCAGCCGGATCGAGGTCATGGCGCCGCATCCGCTCGCGCATCTGCGACTGCGGGATGTGCATCTCCCGGACGAAGCGCTGATCGGGAACCCCGGCGAGGGCTTCAAGATTGCGATGTCGGTGCTGGATGTCTTCCGGTCGACCGTCGGGGCCGCCGCGCTGGGTTTTGCGCGGCGCGCGCTGGACGAGGCCCTGGCGCGGACCCAGAGCCGCCGCATTCAGGGGCAGGCGCTGTCGGAATTGCAGCTGGTGCAGGGGCATCTGGCGGATATGGCGCTGGAGATCGATGCCTCGGCCCTTCTGGTCTACCGGGCGGCCTGGACCAAGGACATGGGGGCCGCCCGGATCAGCCGCGAGGCGGCGATGGCCAAGCTTTACGCGACCGAGGCGGCGCAGAGGGTCATCGACATGGCGGTGCAACTGCATGGCGGCGACGGGGTCCGGCACGGCTTCGCAGTCGAGAGCCTTTACCGCGAAATCCGGGCGCTGCGGATCTATGAGGGCGCAAGCGACGTCCAGCGCATCATCATCGCCAGAAGCATACTGGGATAAGGGGAGGACAACATGGCAGATCTGGAAGGTGGCATCACCCGCAATGGCACGGCTTACCACGGGCGGATGCTGAACATCCTGGGGCAGCGGTATTTCCCCAAGGCCTCGTGCGACACGACCTTCAGTTTCGAGACCAACAGCGAGGCGGGCCAGTTCGTGCCGGTCCATGTCCACCCCCATCAGGACGAGTTCATCCTGGTGCAGGAGGGCGAGCTGCATCTGAAGCTGGACGGGGTCTGGTCGGTGGCCAAGGCGGGCGACCTGGTGCGGATGCCGAAAGGCGTGCCGCATGGCTATTTCAACAAGTCCGACAAGCCCGCCCGCGCGCTGTTCTGGGTCTCACCTGCTGGCAAGCTGGAAGCGCTGTTCGAGGTCCTGCACGACATGACCGATATTCCTGCGGTCATCGCCGCCTCGGCCGCGCATGACGTGGATTTCCTGCCGCCCGAGGCCAACGAGTAACGGATGTACGAGCGCCTGATCCAGATCGAGTTCAACCATTGCGATCCGGCGGGGATCGTCTTCTACCCGCGCTATTTCGAGATGGTGAATTCGGTCATCGAGAACTTCTTTGCCGATGTGGTTGGGCGCTCCTTTGCCTCGATGCACAATGGTGCCGCGAATGGCGTGCCGACCGTGGCGATGGAAGCGGTGTTCCAGAAGCCCTCGCGGCTGGGCGACAAGGTCCGGTTCGCACTTCAGGTGGAGAAGGTCGGGGGCTCCTCGGTCAAGCTTTCGGTCGAGGGCTACGGGCCGGATGGCTTGCGGCTGCGGGTGGGCATGACGCTTGCCTGGATCGACAAGATGAAGGCCGCGCCGTGGCCGCCAGAGATGCGCGCGGCGCTCGAAGCCTACAGGGAGACGCAGGATGCATGAGGTCCTTCACCCGAAGCACTGGAAGCCCGCACGGGGCTACGCCAATGGTGTGGCCGCCGAGGGGCGGATGGTCTTTACCGGCGGGATCATCGGCTGGAACGCCGATCAGGTCTTTGAGACCGATGATTTCGTGGGCCAGGTCGAACAGGCGCTGAAGTCGATCGTCGAGGTCCTGGCCTGTGCGGGCGCGGGGCCGGAGCATCTGGTCAGGCTCACCTGGTATGTGACCGACAAGCGGGAGTACCTCGGCAGCCTCAAGGAACTGGGTGCGGTCTACAAGGCGGTGATCGGGCGGCACTACCCGGCCATGGCGCTGGTGCAGGTCGTGGCTTTGGTCGAGGACCGGGCGAAGGTGGAAATCGAAGCAACCGCGGTCATTCCGAAATGACGGCGCAGGGTTTGGGAGGACCCGTGATGCTTGGACCGACAGGACATAGCGACACATTCACCCGTGATCGGTTGCCCCCGGCGGCGGACTGGCCCGAGATTCGGTTGCAGGGTTTTGCCTATCCCGACTGGTTGAATGTGGGGGTGGAACTGACCGATGCGATGGTGGCCAAGGGCTTCGGCGACCATACCGCGCTGATCGGCAACGGCCGCAGTCGCACCTACAAGGAGCTGACCGACTGGACCAACCGCCTGGCTCATGCGCTGGTTGAGGACTACGGGGTCAAGCCCGGAAACCGGGTGCTGATCCGGTCCGCCAACAACCCGGCCATGGTGGCGGCCTGGCTTGCGGCGACCAAGGCCGGGGCGGTGGTGGTGAACACCATGCCGATGCTGCGGGCAGGCGAACTGGCCCAGATCGTCGACAAGGCCGAGATTGCGCTGGCACTCTGTGACACGCGGCTGATGGAGGACCTGGTTGCCTGCGCCAAGGGATCGAAGTTCCTGCGCACGGTCGTGGGTTTTGACGGCACGGCGAACCATGACGCGGAACTGGACCGGGTGGCCCTGTCGAAATCGGTCCGGTTCGAGGCCGTGAAGACCGGCCGTGACGATGTGGCTTTGCTGGGCTTCACCAGTGGTACGACGGGCGAACCCAAGGCCACGATGCATTTTCACCGCGACCTCCTGATCATCGCGGATGGCTATGCCAGGGAAGTGCTGGGGGTCACGCCCGAGGATGTGTTCGTGGGCTCGCCACCGCTGGCCTTCACCTTCGGGCTCGGGGGGCTGGCGGTCTTTCCGCTCCGCTTCGGGGCGGCGGCGGCGCTTCTGGAACAGGCCTCGCCGCCGAACATGATCGAGATCATCCAGAAACATCGGGCAACGGTCTGCTTTACGGCACCGACGGCCTATCGCGTGATGCTGAAGGCGATGGCCGAGGGGGCGGATCTGTCCTCGCTGCGGGCGGCAGTCTCGGCAGGCGAGACGCTGCCCGCCCCGGTCTATGAGGAATGGATGGCCAAGACCGGCAAGCCCATGCTCGACGGGATCGGCGCGACCGAGATGCTGCACATCTTCATCACCAACCGTTTCGACGACCACCGCCCCGGCTGCACCGGGCGCCCGGTGACGGGATATGAGGCGCGGATCGTGGGCGAGGACATGGCCGAACTTCCCCGCGGAGAGGTTGGCAGGCTTGCGGTCCGGGGGCCGACGGGGTGCAGGTATCTCTCCGATGCGCGGCAGAAGAAATATGTCCGGGATGGCTGGAACCTGACCGGTGACAGTTTCTGGCAGGACGAGGAAGGCCGCTTCCACTTTGCCGCGCGCTCGGACGACATGATCATCTCTGCCGGCTACAACATTGCGGGGCCGGAGGTGGAGGCAGCGCTTCTGTCACACCCGGCGGTGCTGGAATGTGCGGTCGTGGGCAGTCCGGACGAGGAACGCGGTCAGGTGGTCGAGGCGCATGTGGTACTGGCGCCGGGGCATGAGCCGGGCGAGGTGCTGGTCAAGATCCTGCAGGACCACGTCAAACGCACGATCGCACCCTACAAGTATCCGCGTCGGGTGATCTTTACCGATGCGCTGCCGAAGACCCAGACCGGCAAGATCCAGCGCTTCCGGCTGCGCGGGTAGCCGATTTCTGTACAGAAATCGGTTCGGAACCTTGCAGGTTCCGGACCGGAATTCTTCTTGGAATTCCGGTACCTCGCGTCAAAGGAAAAGGCCGCCCCGGTATCCCGGAGCGGCCTTTCGATTTCTGGCTGCGGATCAGTCCGGCAGGTTCTGGCCCATCCGGGCAAACCGATCGGGGTCCGAAGACTTCAGGCGCTGGGCAAGCAGGAGCCCGATCACAGCGCCCAGCGGGATAAGCGAGGGCAGTATCCAGCTGAGCGACCCGCCCGTCGTCCCGGTCAGATCTCCGTAGTTGATGAAGATGTAGACGAAGAGCGCCGCCATGATCAGACCCGAGATTGCCGGAAGGATCATCGTGGCCAGCGGCGAGCCGCCGCCCCGCTTGCTGAAGAAGGAAATCACCGACAGCGAGGTGATCGCGATCATCCCGATGACGCCCAGCGTGCCGATCTGGCTGATCCAGGTGAACATGTTCAGGATCGGGTCCAGACCCATGCCGGCAAAGATCGCCAGCACGATCAGCGCGCCGATCGACTGGACGACCGAGCCGATATGCGGGCTTTGATGCGCGTCATGCGTCTTGCCGAAAGCCTCGGGCAGAAGGCCATCCCGGCCCGCGACATAGGAGTAGCGGGCGATATAGTTGTGGAAGGCCGACAGTGCGGCAAAGAGGCTGGAGACCAGAAGGAGCCCCGCGATCATCGAGATCGTCGGGTTGGTAAAGGTCTCGGCCAGGATGAAGAAATGGGCCGTCGGGTCTTCCAGACCGCCGATCGTCTCCAGAAGCTTGTCGGTCCCGGTTCCGGCGATCATCAGCCAGGTGGTGAAGACGAAGAAGATCCCGATCATCAGGATCGACAGGTAGGTCGCCTGGGGGATGGTGCGCTCGGGATCCTTGGCTTCTTCGCCGTAGATCGTCGTTGCCTCGATCCCGATGAAGGAGCCAAGGCAGAAGAGAACCGCTGCCGTCAGCGAGCCGGACGTCAGGGCCGAGAAGTCGAAGATGTTGACCGAAAGGCCGGTGCTTTCCGACCCACCGGCAAAGAGGATCGCGAAGTCGACGATGAAGACGATCAGGTATTCGAGCGCGACCAGGACGATCAGCACCTTGGCCGAAAGATCGACCTGCCGGTAGCCCAGAACGCCGACCAGGATGATCGCGATCAGGCTGTAGATCCACCAGTCGAGATTGATGCCGAACTGGCTGAAGACTCCGGCGGAGACCCCGCCCAGAAGGCCGATCAGGCCGAACTGCATGGTGTTGTAGGCCACCAGCGCCATGATCGAGACGGCCCCGCCCCAGTTGCCGCCAAGGCCCCGCGCCGCATAGGCGTAAAAGGCGCCGGCGTTGATGACGTGGCGGCTCATCGCGACATAGCCGGCCGCAAAGGCCAACATGATGAGCGTCAGCAGAATGAAGGTCAGCGGAATGCCGGTGCCGTTGCCCAGAAGAAAGGCCAGAGGCATGGCGCCCGCGACCCCGGTCAGCGGCGCTGCGGCCGAAATGACCATGAATGTGACGGCCAGAAGCCCCAGCGAATTGCGTCGCAGCCGGTTCGGCCCGATTTCCTTGAATTCAGACATGTTCCCTCCTTGTTGCGCAGGTCCCGATCTTCCGCCGGGTCTTGATTCCGCTATCGTCTCAGCAGCGGATTACTTAACAGTTTAACTATCTGGCGTCAGATGTATAGCCCTTCTGTACGCCCTTTGCCCGTAAAGCAGGGCTGACGGATTGTCCGAAAGCCGGACCGAGGCGACACGACCGACGATGATGTGGTGGGTTTCCCAAAGCAGCGCCGTGGCCAGGCGGCACTCGAAGACCGCCGTCGACCCGGCCAGGACCGGCTGGCCCAGATCGCCCGCTTCCCAGGCGATCCGGTCGAAGCGTTCGGCGCGATCGCTGGCGCTGCGCCCGGCAAAGAGGTTCGAGATCTCTTGCTGGTCCTCGGCCAGAAGGTTGGCGCAAAAGGCCCGGTTCAAAAGGATCGCTGTCGCTGCGGGAGACTTGTGATGGATGCAGAGCAGAAGGGAAGGATTCTCGCCATCCGCCGAGACCGAGGTCAGCGACGAGACGGTTACTCCCATGCGACCGCCCTCGCCATCGGTCGTCGCGACCGCGACGAAAGTGGCCGCGCGGCTCATCCCTTCGACGAATGCCGCACGCAGGTCCAGGGTCTTTTCCATCCGCTCACCCAAGGTCAAAGAAACGTTGCAATTCGACGTCCGGCACCTTCTTGCGGAACTCGTCATGCTGAGCTTCGCGCGTTGCCGCGAAGCCGTCAACGAAAGGTGTGCCCAGCCAGTCGCGGGCGAAGTCCGAGCCGCGCAGGCGGGCGATGGCCTCGGGCATCGACCGGGCGAAGTCGCGGGCGGGTTCCTGGGCGTAGCCCGAACCGATGACCTCCGGTTCCGGATCGATCTGGTTCAGGATGCCCGCAACGCCGGCCGCAAGCGTGGCGGCGGTGGTCAGGTAGGGGTTGGTGTCCGCGCCGGGCAGGCGGTTTTCGACGCGGAGGGAACCCGCGTCATGCCCGACGATCCGGAAGCAGGTGGTGCGGTTCTCGTAGCCCCAGGTCAGGCCAGGGGGTGCGAAGGTGCCGGGGGCAAAACGGCGGTAGCTGTTCACCGTGGGCTGGAAGATCAAGGTCATGTCGCCGATGTAGGTCTGCAGTCCGCCAATGAAATGGCGGAAGGTCTGACTGACGCCGTTCTTCTGGTCCGGATCCCAGAAGAGCGGCTTTCCCGCCTTGTCCTTCAGGCTGATGTGAAGGTGGATCGACTGGCTGTCGGCCCCCTCGCTCCACCTCGGCATGAAGGTCACCGATTTGCCCTGCCGCAGCGCCAGCGCCCGGATGAAGTTCTTCAGAAGCATCAGCTGGTCTGCGGGCTCCAACCCTTCGCCTGCGCCGATGCAGGCTTCCATGAATCCCGCGCCGATTTCCTCGTGCATCTTGGCAAGGTCGATCCGCAGCGGCTCGCAGATGGCGGCGACGGATTCGTACCATTCGGTCTGGACAGCCTGGTATAGGATGAGGTCGTGACTTGCATGCTGGGTCGCGGGGGTGAGGTTGCGGTAGCCCTTGGCGGCCGCGCTTTCCGGGGTTTCGTTGAAAAGCGTGTATTCCAGCTCCATCCCGTATTTCGGGAAGAGTCCGGCCTCGGCGGCACGCGCCAACACCTTGGTCAGGATGGAACGCGGGCACAGTTCGGCCGAGGCCCCGGTGAAGTTCGACAGGACCAGAAGGTCATGGCCGGGCTTCGACCACGGCAGGCGGCGGGCGCTGGAAGGGTCGATCTTCAACGGGTCGTCGTGAAAATCGCCGGTGTCGTCGTTGACCCCCGGCAGGTTCAAAAGCACGTCGGTCGGGTCGAGCGACAACTGCGCCGGGGCCATGCCCATGCCGTTCTTCGCAATGCCCTTGAGGGCGGAGGCCGAGACCATCTGGCCGCGCAAAAGCCCATTGGTGTCGGCCATCGCCACGGTGGCAAAGCGGCTGGCAGGATCGGCGAGGAAGTCGTCGACAGGGGTCATTGCGGCGGTCATTGCGGCTCCTGTTGGGCAAGCACGGCCAGTTGGTCCTGGTCCTGCGCGGGGTTGGTCGAATAGGCCTTGAGAAAGACGCTCAGGCCGTTGGTGATATAGCGCTCCAGCATCCGGCGGTCGGGGATGGCGTCGGGCATATAAAGCGCCTGCGTCCGGGGGGCCGAGAGGATCAGACCCCAAAGATCCTGCGCGGCAAGCTCGGCGTCGTCGAAGGCAAGCCGCCCGGCTTCGCGCTGGTCTTCCAGATAGCGCATGATCCCGCGCAGAAGATGGTCAGGGCCCGAGGCCTGGTAGGCGCGTCCGATCTCGGGGAAGCGGCTGACCTCGCCGATGATCAGGCGGGCAAGCGACAGCATGTCGGGCCGCATGACCGTGTCGGCATAGGCCCAGGCAAAGCCGAGCAGGTCCGCCACCATGCCCTTGGCGGAAGGGTGGGCAAAGACGTCCAGCATCAGGTCGCGCTTGCCCAGCATCATGGCCTGGAAAAGCGACTCCTTGGACGGAAAGTAGCTGTAGAGCGTGGGTTTCGTCACACCAGCCTCGGCAGCGACGGCGTCCATCGTGGTGCCGGAATAGCCCTGTGCGGCAAAGACCTTCAGCGCGGCATCCAGGATCTGGCGCTCGCGGTTCAGCCGGTTCTGCTGGCGACGAGGAATATTGGGGGGAAGCGCGGTCATCTCAGGCGGCTGAGAAAGTCGAGAAGGTGGCTGTTGTACTGGTCGGGCTTCTCGACGTTGCAGACGTGGCCCGCGCCCTGGATCACCTCGAACCGCACGTCGGGGCAGGGGGCAGTGTCCCAGATGCGGCCCGCGACGCCACGGATCTCTTGCGGCGGGGCGAGGCGGTCGTGTTCGCCGGTCATCATCAGGACTGGCATGGCAAGCTTCGAGAAGTCGAAGCGCTCCAAGGGGTTGGTGAAACAGACGAGCGCATCGCGGTAGGTGGCGGCGGGGATCGCGGCCATGCTGTCAAAAAGCTTCTGCCGGGTATCCTCGCTGGCTGCTGGCCCGGCAAGGACCTTCACGACGGCGGGGGCAAAGTCGGCGGGAACCTGACCTGCGTTCAGGGGCACTTCACGGCTGACGCGGAAGGCCTCGCGTTCGTCCGGACCGGCCTCGGACATGCCGGTGCAGCCGCCGGAAAGGACGAGGCCGGCAAGCATCTGCGGATAGCGCATGGCAAAGGACGTGGCGATCCAGGACCCGTAGGAAAGGCCCACCAGCACCAGTCGCCTTGCGCCCAGCTTCTCGGCCACCCGCAGGATATCGGCGCAGTAATCGTCGACGGTGGACTGGTGGTCGCCCAGCGAACTCTCGCCATAGCCGCGCAAGTCCAGCGCGGCGGCGCGGATGGTCCGGCCCACGGCCTGCACCTGCGGCAGCCAGTTGGTCCGCCCCCCGCCGATGCCGTGCAGGAAAAGGCAAAGCCGATCATCGCCAAGGTCGGCGGTGACCGAGAGGGCAAGTCGCGGCAGGTCGTCGAAGATCAGCGTCTCGACAGGGGTCGGGACCGGCTGATCGGCGAGTGTGGGTTCCCTGGCGGATACGGTCGACAGGGAAGCAATCCCGGCCTCGAACACAGCCCTTGTCCCGTCGCAGATCGCGCCCAGCCGGGAGGCCGGGGCGCGGATCGTGGCGGTCCAGCTGACCACCGACCCGCCTGCCTCGGCCGGGCTGACGGTGATCCGCGCATCATAGGCCTCGCAGTCGCGGATGCCTTGCAGATGCGTGTAGCCAAGCGCCCGGTCGCTGTCAGAGAAATACGTCTGCTGCTCGCGGTAGAGCGTATCCTCGCCAGTCACCGTGAAGGCGCGCACCTTTGCCCCCTGCGACCCGCGCTCCTCGCGGATCGTTGCCACCAAAGGATGCCAGGCGCCGCAGGAGTCACGCACCACCGACCAGACCGCCTCAGGTGCAAGCGGCACATGGCCCCGGACCTGCACCACGTCGCGCCCCATCAGCGCAGACCCTTGAGCGCGCCCGAGTCACCCCGCCAGAGCGAGTTCCGCGCGCCGCCTTCGTCGCCCGGCGCGGTGTCAAGCTCGTCCATCTCGTAAAGCGCCAGCACGCCGATGTAGTCCTCCATGATTTCGCTGGTATAGGGCAGCATCAGCGCTCCGCAGCGGCTGTCGCGGTACATGCGTTCCAGCGGCAACGATTTCAGCATCGACTGCCCGCCACAGGTCCGGATCGCCATGGCAGTGATCTCCTGCACGCCCTCCATCACGTTGTACTGCGCGGCATACATCCGCATCACCTCGGCCTTCGACGGCATGCCCCGCGCTTCGGAAAACACCTGCCACCAGAGCGCTCGCATGTTGGCTAGCCGGGCGTACATCTTCGACACGGCCACCCGTTTCGTCGCATACATCCGGCGGTCGATGGGCGGCTGGCCGGGGACCTTTCCCTTTAGGTAGGCGATCGTGAAATCATAGGCCCCCTGCGCCACGCCCATGTAGGTGGGGGAAAGGGTCGCCATCATGTGCGGCCAGTTCGGCAGGGTCTTGCCGAAGATGCCGCGTGGCATGAGGAGGTCGGCTTCGGTGACGAAGACATCCTTCAGGATCAGGTCGCGGCTGTTCGTCCCCCGCATCCCCAACGGGTCCCAGTCGCCCTTCACCGTCAGGCCGGGCGCATCCTTGTGGACGACGAACAGCATCGTGTCCTCGTGGCGCGGTTCCATGCCTTCGAAGACCTCGGTGCAGACAATCGTGTAGTAATCGCAATACCCAGCCAGCGAGGCGAATTTCTTGAAGCCGTTGATCTTCCAGCCGCCCTCGACCGCCCGCGCCTGGGTCTGGTTCGGCTTCGAGGTCCAGTTCTGCCCGCCCTCCGAGATCGGCTGCGAATAGATCGCGCGTTCCTTAATCGCCCGGGTGAACTGGCGGGCGCGCAGCGGCGCGAAGGCAGCGCGTTCAGCCTCGGTCAGGTTGGGCATGTCATACATGAACCGCGACCAGGCCATGGACCCGTTGTGCATGTTGAAGGTCAGCGCGGTCGCGCCGCAGTACTTGCCGATCTCGGCCCCGACCATGGCGTATTCGCCAAGGTCAAAGCCCCAGCCGCCGAACTCCTGCGGGATCGACAGGCCAAGGAAGCCCGCATCGGCCAGATCGCGGTAATTCTCGACCGGAAACGAGGCCTCATCGTCCACAGCCTTGGCGCGGGCGGCAAAGGCCGGGCCCATCTCGTTGATCCGGGCGAGCGCGGCCTGCACTTCGGGGCGGATGCGCGACATGTCGTAGTAATCGGCGGGGGCGCTCATCGGCATGAGGGCGATGGGGCTTTGGTCGGTCATCAGGCGAGATCTCCTTGCAGAACGCCGTCCCGGACGGCGATGCGCCCGTCCAGCGCGATGGTGCAGTTGCGCATCGGCAGGTCGAAATGGCCAAGCGTATAGCGCCCTGCGTACTGGTTCGCCCCGGTGGACCACAGGAACGAACCCGCAATCGCCCGGAACTCCACCGCCTGCATGTCGCGCTTGTCGTACATGGCGGCCGAGACCCATTTGGCCCCGGTGTTCACGCCCCAGCCGACGTGGCTGATGCCATAGGCATTCCGGTCGCCCCAGGCCTCCATGTATTCACGGAAATGAAGCGCATCGATCCCGTCGCCGTCGATCTTGGTGACGAAATCGTTCTCGATCCGGCAGTCGATCCGGCTGGTCAGGAAAGTCTTGAACGTCAGGTTCATGTCGCCCACGTCCATGACGATCCGCCCGTTCACCGCCCCCTTTCCCGGGAAGGCCAGACACAGGCCGCCCGGCCAATGTGCCACTGCGCCAGGGTGGGTGCCAAAGCCGGGTGTCCCGCCGCAGGGCGCGTCGGTGAGGTTCACCACCAGATCGGTCCCCGAGGGCGAGGTCACCCGCATCTCGCGCGCCTCGCGCAGCATCTGGATGCCGATCTCAACCCGGCACGCGTCCTCGGCCTTGGGCTCGGTGCGTTCCAGGATCTCGGGGTGCTCGTTGGTGATGACCAGAAGGCGGGTACCCGCGCTTTCGATCTCAGGCCATTCCGGGGCGTGGATCAGGCCTTCCACGGTGCAGTCGACCACCACCTCGACCAGCTTCAGGGCCTCGACCACCGCGCGGTTCTGCTGGATCGCCCAGCTTGTCCCCGTCGACTTGACCGGGACTGGAGCCGTCTGCAGCGGGGTCGGCATCTGGATGTGGAAACTCGCGGCCCCCAGATCGAAGGCTGCCAACTCGCACAGATGCACCAGCACCGGGCGCGACTGGGTTTCCGAGATGATGGCGACCCGCGTGCCCTGGCCAATCCCGTTCAGGGCAAAGACCCGGCGAAAGGCGGCAAGCCATTTCCCTTCGATGCGTTCCTGCAGCATCCGTCCCCCTGACCTTCGGTGCGACGATTCGCGCACTCGATTAATTCTTTACTGGTCAGTATAGTTTTCGCGGATTGCTGCATCTGTCAACGAATTTCGCCTGGCGGCTTGCCGGGCGGGTCAGCCTGCCTTGTCCGGCTGGCAATGCCGGCCGCCAAAGTCGTCCAGAATCGGGCAGTCCGGCCGGTCATCGCCGGCACAGGCATGGACCAGATGCTCCAAGGCGGCTTTCATCTCCTCCATCTCGCGGATGCGGACCTCAAGGGCTTTGACCTGAGCTTCGGCCAGGCGTTTCACGTCGCCGCTGGCCCGGTCCCGGTCGCGCCACAGCGCGAGGAGATCGGACACTTTCTCCATCGGAAAGCCGAGGTCGCGGGCACGGCGGACGAAGCGAAGGATCTGGACCTCTTTCGGGCCATAGGTCCGATAGCCCGAGCCAGTGCGCCCAGCAGGGGGGATCAGGCCGGTTTCCTCGTAGTAGCGGATCATCTTGGCCGAGACCCCGCTCGCCTGTGCGGCTTCACCGATGTTCATCATGTGCGGGCTCCGTAGCGTTTCAGCCGCAAGGCGTTGGTGAGGACAAAGACCGAGGACATCGCCATGGCGCCTGCCGCAAGGACCGGGGACAGAAGGATGCCGAAAGCCGGATACAGCACCCCCGCCGCCACGGGGATCAGCGCGGCGTTGTAGGCAAAGGCCCAGAACAGGTTCTGGCGGATGTTCCGCATCGTGGCACGCGACAGCCCGATCGCATCGGCCAGCGCAGGCAGGCGGCCCGAGACCAGGACTACGTCCGCTGCCTCGATGGCGACATCGGTACCCGTGCCCATTGCGATACCGACGTCCGCCTCGGCCAGGGCAGGGGCGTCGTTGATCCCATCGCCCGCAAAGGCCAGCGCGCCTTCGGCCTTCAGCTTGCGGATCACCTCGACCTTGCCCTCGGGCGTGACCTCGGCCACCACCTCGTCGATGCCAAGGTCGCGCGCGATGGCCCGCGCCGTCCGTGCATTGTCGCCCGAGATCATGGCCAGCCTCAGTCCCATCGCCTTCAGCGCCGCAATCGCTGCCGGGGTCGTCGGCTTCACGGTGTCGGCCACCGCCAGCAACGCCACGGCCTTGCCGTTCCACGCCGCGTAAAGCGGGCTTTCGCCCCGGTCGGCCAGCCGCTCGGCTTCGGCCAGGAAAGCCGCAATATCCACGCTCCGCTTGGCCATCTCGCGTGCCGAGCCCAGCGCGATTTCCGCCCCTCCGACCCGGGCCGAGACGCCGTGGCCGGGTTTCGCCAGGAACCCCTCGACCGCTGGAAGCACCAGACCGTCTGCCGCCGCGACGATGGCGCGGGCGACGGGATGTTCGGACTGCGCCTCGACCGCCGCCAGCACCGGCAGCAGCTCCTCTTTCGTCTCGCCCTCGGCGGGCTGGAAGCTGGTCAGCACCGGCTTGCCTTCGGTCAGCGTGCCCGTCTTGTCGAAGGCCACGACCTGCACGCCCTGCAGCGCCTGCAATGCCTCGCCCTTGCGGAAAAGGACGCCCAGTTCGGCCCCGCGACCGGTCCCGACAAGGATGGAGACCGGTGTCGCAAGACCCATGGCGCAGGGGCAGGCGATGATCAGGACAGCCACGCCGTTGACCAGGGCCATCGGCAGGGCCGGGGCAGGGCCAAAGACCAACCAGGCCACGAAGGTCACGGCCGCAAGTGCCATCACCGCGGGCACGAACCACAGCGTGACCTTGTCGACCAGCGCCTGGATCGGCAGCTTGCCGCCCTGGGCCGCCTCGACCATGCGGATGATCCGCGACAGCATCGTATCCGCCCCGACCGACACGGCTTCCATCACCAGCGCTCCGGTCTGGTTGACCGTCCCGCCGATCACCCGGTCGCCCGCGTGCTTTTCGACCGGCAGCGGTTCGCCCGTGACCATCGACTCGTCGATCCAGCTGGCCCCCTCGGCCACCCGACCATCAACCGGCACCCGCTCACCCGGCCGCAGCTCCAGAAGGTCGCCCGGCCGCACCTCGGCCACCGGGACGTCGCGGACCTGCCCCTCACGCCGCAAATGCGCGATCGAGGGTTGCAACCCCACCAGCCGCTCGATGGCCTTGGACGACCGGCCTTTGGCCCGCGCTTCCAGCAAGCGACCCAGCAGGATCAGCGTCACGATCATCGCGGCGGCCTCGAAATAGACCGCGACGGTGCCCGGCGGCAAAAGGCCCGGCAGGAAGGTGGCCAGGGTCGAATAGGCCCAGGCCGCACCCGACCCGACCGCGACGAGCGAGGACATGTCCGGCACCCCCCGGACCAGAGCCGGAAGGCCTTTCACGAAGAACCGGCGACCCGGACCGGCCAGAACCAGTGTCGTCAGCACGAACTGGATCAGCCAGCTGGGACCCTGGCCGATGTTGGCCATGACCCAATGGTGGATGGCCGGAACCAGATGCCCGCCCATTTCAAGGAGGAACACAGGCAGGGTCAGCACCGCAGCCATGACCAGATCGCGGGTCAACACTTCGGCCTCGCGTTCGCGCCGTTCCGAGGGGGCTTCCTGCGCCGCAGTGGCGACATGCGCCTCATAACCGGCGCGTTTGACCGCCTGCAGCAGGGCATCAGGGTCCGCGACGCCTTCGACCCGGGCGCTTTCGGTCGCCAGATTGACATGCGCCAGGGTGACGCCGGGCACCGCCTGCAGCGCGCGTTCCACCCGGGCGACGCAGGACGCGCAGGTCATGCCTTCGATGTCGAGATCCGTCGCGCCGGAAGGGACGCCGTAGCCAGTCTTCGTGACGGCATCGATCAGGGCCGCGACATCCACAGTGCCATGGACCTCGGCCGTTTCAGTCGCCAGGTTCACGGCCGCAGTGGTGACCCCGGGAACCGCTTTCAGGGCACGTTCCACGCGGCCGGAGCACGAGGCGCAGGTCATGCCGGTGATCGGCAGCGCGATGGTCGTTTCAATGGGTGATGCGGTCATGGTCCGCCCTTTCCTTGTTCGGGGACCTTCTGCATATGGGGCTTCCCATGATGGGAAGGTCAAGGCCCAAGTGAATTTTCTTTCGCCGGGTGCATGCTGTCGCTTGAAATCTGATTGACAGCCCAGTCAGTCGAATGCCACGGTGGCTTGACTGCCCCAACCGTGAGCCTTTCATGCTGCCCCTTCCCAGCCGCGATCTGACCAAGTCCAACGCCCAGTTCCAGCGTGCCGTCAAGAAACTGCCGCTCGGCGTTTCCTCGACCTTCCGCTACTGGGGTGATGACCGGACGATCTATGTCCACCACGGCAAGGGTGGCCGGACCTGGGACATCGACGGCAACAACTACGTCGATTACCGCCTGGGCTACGGCCCGGCGATCCTTGGCTATGCCGACGACCGCGTCGATGCTGCCGCCCGCAAGGGAATGGAGGTCGGCGGCGTTTTCGCGCTGTCGACCGAACGTGAACTGTCCGTCGCCGAGCGGATCTCCAGGATGGTTCCCGCAGCCGAGCTTGTCCGCTTTTCCAATTCGGGCACCGAAGCAGTCATGGCCGCCCTGCGCCTCGCCCGCGCCTATACGGGCCGTGAGCAGTATCTGCTGGTCGAGGGCGGCTACCACGGTCTTTTCGACGCCGCGATGTGGATGTCGAACATGGATGAATGGGACATCGGGTCGAACACCGACCCCGAACTTGTGCCCTATGGCAAGGGCATCCCGCCGACGATCAAGCAGCTCGCCCATATCACGCCGATGAACGACTTCCAGCGGCTGGAGGACATGTTCAAGCGCCACGGCGACAAGCTTGCCGCCATGTTGATCGAGCCGATCCAGGGCAACTGCTGCTCGATCATAGCGCAAAAGGAATATGTGCAGCTCGCCCGCGAGCTTTGCACCAGATACGGCGTCATGTTGATCATCGACGAGGTGAAGTCCGGCTTCCGCGTCGGCAAGTCGGGCATCCAGGGCATAATGGGCGTGACCCCCGACATCACCACTTTTGCCAAGGCCGTGGCGAACGGCTATCCGATCTCGGTCGTGGCCGGGCGGGAAGAGGTGATGCGGACCTTCCGCTACGGCGGGGCCTCGCACGGCGGCACCTACACGGCGCATTCCGTGTCGCTGGCCGCGGCCGAGGAAACCCTGCGCATCCTTGAGGAAACCCCGGCGCTGGAAACGCTCGCGAACTATGGCGAGCGGCTGAAGGCGGGGATTTCAAAAATCCTCGATGCCCGCAAAATCGTGCATTCCTACACCGGGCACCCGTCGATGTTCGGGCTCTTCTTCGCCGAAACCCCGCCCGACAACTATCGGGCCTGGAAGACCTCGGACTACAGCTTCTACGACCAGATGGCCTATTTCCTGCATGACCTGGGCATCATCTGCGAACCCGACAGCCGGGAACCCTGGTTCATGTGCGAAGCGCATGGCCTGGACGAATCCTGCCTGACCGACACGCTGAATGCGGTGGAACGGGCCGTCGACCTGACCCTTGAACACTTCGCGGAAGAAGCAAGACGCGCATGAGCTACGATGCGGTCATCATCGGGGCGGGCCACAACGGTCTGGTTGCTGCCTGCTATCTGGCCCGGGCGGGCCAGAAGGTTCTGGTCGTCGAGAAGAACGACTGGATCGGTGGCGCTGCAGTCAGCCGTGAACTTTACCCGGGGTTCACCTATTCCAATTGCTCGTATGTCAGCAGCCTGTTCCGCCCCGAGATCATGCGTGATCTCGAGCTTCCCAAACACGGGCTGCAGGTCCTGCCCTATGAAGGCGGGGCGGTCTTCATGGAAGGCGGCGACTATCTGGGCATGTACCGCGATCACGACGCCAACCGGCGCGAATTCGCACGCCATTCGCCGCGAGACGCCGAGGCCTATGATCGCTACAACCGCGATGTGCTGCGCCACTGCCGGTTCATCCGGCCACTGCTGATGCGGACGCCGCCCGATCCGTCAAGCTTCCGCCCGCGCGACCTGTCCGAGCTTGCCTGGCTGGGCAAGCAGCTTTTCGGGATGAGCGAGCGGCAGATGCTCGACATGATCCGGTTCTGGACGATGTCGATCTCGGACTACCTGGACGAATATTTCGAACACCCTGTGGTGAAAGCCTATCTGGCCGTCGCCTCGATCATTGGCACGGCGCTTGGCCCGATGTCGCCCGGCACGGCCTATGTGCTCTTGCACCACATGATGGGCGATGTTGACGGCAACGTCGGGTCATGGGGCTATTCGCGCGGGGGGATGGGCGGGATCACCAAGGCGCTGACCGCCTCGCTGCGGGCCGCCGGGGGTGAGGTGCGGACCGGATCGGGCGTGGCCCAAGTCCTGGTCAGGAACGGCCGGGCGGTCGGGGTCGCGCTGGAAAACGGCGACGAGATCCGCGCACGGCGTGTCGTGTCGAACATGGACGTCAAGCGCACCTTCCTCAAGCACGTCGAAGAACGCGAGCTGCCCGGCGATTTCGTCAAGCGGGTCAAGGCCTTCAAGATCCGCGGCTCCAGCGGCAAGCTGAACATCGCGCTGGATGGCGTGCCGAAGTTCACCGCCCTTCCCGAAGGCGCGCCGAACATCAGGGGCGACATGCATTTCACCGATTCCATCGAGAAGATGGAGCGCGCCTATGATGACTGGAAGGCAGGCCACTACAGCCGCGATCCGTTCCAGGACATGATGATCCCGACATTGATCGACCCGACCATGACCCCGCCGGGCAAGCATTTCATGTCCTGCTTCGTCCAATACGCCCCGCCGAAGATCGAAGGCCGCGACTGGACGGATGCCGACCGCGACGGCTTCCGCGACGCCTGTCTGGACCAGATCGAAACCTATGCCCCGGGCTTCAAGAGCCTTGTCCTGCATGCCGAAGTCCGCACCCCGCGCGAGCTTGAAGCCGAAGTCGGCCTGACCGAGGGCAACATCTTCCAGGGCGAACTGACCTTCGACCAACTCCTGTTCAACCGGCCGGTTCCGGGTTGCGCGCAATATCGCAGCCCGATCAAGGACCTGTGGATCTGCGGCTCCTCGACCCACCCGGGCGGGGGGGTGATGGGCGCGCCCGGGCGCAACGCCGCCGCCGAAATCCTCAGGGACATCAAGGCCCCGACCACACATATGAGCGAAGCCTATGCCGTCCTTTGATCTCATCGTGATCGGTGGCGGCACCAACGGGCTTGCCGCGGCGCATCGTCTGCAGAAATCCGGCCGCAAGGTGCTGGTGCTCGATTCCGCCACCACCCCGGGAGGGACCGCCGTGGCGAGCGAGTTCGCGCCCGGCTACCGCAGCCCGGGTCTCGCCCATGTCGCCAACATGATCGATCCTCGCGTAGCCTCGGGCATGGCGCTTGACCGCCACGGGCTTGCCTTCGTGGCCGAAAATCTGGCCTCGACCGCTGTCAGCGCCACCGGCGACCACCTCGTCCTCGAAGGCGCGGCGGGGGCGGTCCTGAAAGGCACCATCAGCGAGGCCGACCGCAAGGCCTGGGCCGAGTTGCGCCGCCAGCTTCTGGCCTTCGCGGGGGGGCTCCAGCCCTTCAAGGCGATGACCCCGCCCAGGCTGTCGCGCGGCGCCGACAACCCGATGCTGACGCTGGCCCGCCACGCGCTTGGCATCCGGATGATGGGCAAGGCCGACTTCCGCGAATTCCTGCGGATGATCCTGATCAACGTCTATGACGTGCTGAACGATGAACTCGAGGACCCCCGGCTGAAGGGGCTTCTGGCTTTCGATGCGACGCTGGGCTCCTGGCTTGGCCCCCGCTCGCCCAATACGCTGATCCAGCTTCTGAACCGCTATGCGGGCGAGGCCTCGGGCCAGCGCGCGGCGCTGGCGCTGCCGAAAGGTGGCATGGGCGCCGTCGCAGCCGCCATGCTGCGCGCGGCCGAAGCTGCTGGCGTAAATGTCCGCAGCCAGGCCCGGGTCGAAGGGATCATCCTGGAAGACGGCAGGGCCAAAGGTGTGCGCCTTGCGGGTGGCGAAGAGATCAGGGCAGGGTGCATCGTCTCGGCAATCGGTCCGAAGCAGACCTTCCTTGACCTCGTCGGACCGCGTCAGCTGGACACGGGCTTTGTCAACCAGATCCGCAACCTCAAGTCGCGCGGGGCCGCCGCAAAACTGCATCTCGCTCTGACGGGAACCCCGGATTTCCGTGGCGCCGACCTGCGGACGCGGCTCGTCATCGCGCCCTCGGAAGCGGCGGTCGAACTGGCCTACAACCCGGTCAAGTATGGCGAGGTGCCCGCCCATCCGGTGATGGAGATCATCCTGCCATCAGCCCATGAGCCGGGCTTTGCCCCCGCTGGCGGGCATGTCCTGTCCGCCATCGTTCAGTATGCGCCGTATGCCCCGAAAGCGGGCAAGGACGCCGCCCGTGCCGAGATGCTGGAGAACACGCTTTCTGTCCTGGAAACCCACGCCCCCGGCATTCGCGGCCTGGTGGCCCATGCCGAACTCCTGATGCCCTATGACATCGAGGCGCGATACGGCCTTGCGGGCGGCAACTGGCACCACGGCGAACTCAGCGTCGAGCAGATGCTCTTCCTGCGCCCCGTGGCCGGAATGGCCCAGTACCAGACGCCGGTTGAAGGTCTGTGGCTGGCCAGTGCCGGGGCGCATCCGGGTGGCGGCATCTCGGGCGCGCCGGGTTGGAACGCGGCCGAACGCATCATCAAGGGGGGCGCGGCATGAGGGTCGAAAAGCGCGCCGATCCGCGGCTTCACTATCTTGAGCCCCTGCGGCAAACGCCGTTTCATCCGCGCACCGCAGCGGCGAACCGGCTGAACTCCTGGACGGCCTGGGCCGGCTATACCACCGCCCTCGTCTTCGAGGACGAGGCGATGGAATACACCGCGATCCGCAACGCGGCCACCGTCTATGACCTCTGCCCGATGGTCAAATACCGGATCGAGGGACCAGAGGCGGCGGTTTATCTGAACCGGCTGACCTTGCGCAACGCCGCAAAGCTTGCGGTGGGCTCGGTCCACTATACCGCCTGGGTCACCGATGCGGGGCATCTCCTGGACGACGGCACGCTCTTCCGCCTGTCCGAGACGCGCTACCGCCTATGCTGTCAGGAACGCCATCTGCCGTGGCTTCTGGACAGTGCCTTTGGCTTCGACGTCGCGATCAGCGAAGAGACCGAGGATGTCGCAGCCCTGTCGCTGCAGGGGCCGACCTCGTTTGCGGTGCTGCAGGCCGCAGGCTTCGATGTCAGTGCGCTCAAACCCTTCCGCATGGCGAACTTTCCGTTCGAGGGCGGAGAGCTGATGATCTCGCGCACCGGCTTTACCGGCGATCTCGGCTATGAGCTCTGGACGACGCCAGACCGGGCCCTGGCGCTCTGGGATCGGCTCTTTGCAGCAGGAGAGCTCCTTGGCATCCGGCCGATCGGCTCGGCGGCGCTCAACATGGCGCGGATCGAGGCCGGTTTCGTCATCACCGGATACGACTTCATTCCCGCCGATATCTGCGTGCGTGAAGACCGGCTGCGTTCGCCGCTGGAACTTGGCCTTGGCTGGCTGATCGACTGGGATAAGGGCCAATTCACTGGCCGGGCGGCCCTTGCGCGGCAAAAGGCGGCGGGGACGGAATGGTCCTTCGTCGGGCTGGACATCGACGGCAACAATGCGGCCGAAGGCGCGATCCTTTACCACAACCAGAAGCACGAAGTCGGCGTGATCACTGGTGCCTGCTGGTCGCCTACCCTGAAGAAAAGCATCGCCTTGGCCCAGATTCGTACAAAGTACGCCGCGGACACCAATCTCTGGGCCGAAATCTATGCGCTGCGCGAGCTCCACTATGCCAAGATGATGATGCGCGCGACCGTGGTCGTCCGTCCGTTCTTCAACCCCGACCGCCGTCGCGCCACGCCACCGGGGAGGTTCTGATGGGAAGCCAAGATCGCCATCCGCTGTCGCCGCGCCTGGACCACTGCCCGCAGGGCCTGCCGCGCGCGGCCTATCTGGATCGCGACTGGTATGACCGCGAAATGGCGACGATCTTTTCGCGACAATGGGTGATGGTGGGGCGGGCCGCAGATTTCCCGGCCGGGAAGATGCGGCGTGTGCTGGTTGGCGCGGCCCCCGTAATCGTTGTCCGGGACGCCGAAGGCGCACTGGCCGCCTGGCACAATTCCTGCCCGCACCGTGGTTCCGAACTTTGCCGTGAGGCGGAAGAACCGGTCGGCAAGCTGATCCGCTGCCCCTACCACGCCTTTTCCTTTGCGGCCTCGGACGGGCGGCTGGTCTCGACCGCACACGCCGTGCCGACCGAAGACTTCGACAAGTCCGCTCATGGGCTGAAGCCGGTCGCGACGCGCCAGTGGAACGGGTTCCTGTTCCTTTGCCTTTCGGCCGATCCGGGTCCGCTTTGGGCCGATGTCGGGCTGCAGACGCTGGACAACTGGCCGATGGAAAGCCTCGTCACCGGCCACCAATGGGAGACCGAGATCGCCTGCAACTGGAAGGCCTTTTGGGAAAACTACTCGGAATGCCTGCATTGTCCCGGCATCCACCCCGAGCTTTGCGACATGGTGCCGATCTACGGTCGCGGGATCATGGGGCCGTCCGAAGCGCTGGGCTGGACTCCGGATGATCCCGCCCGCCCGAACCTGCGGCAAGGGGCGCAGACCTGGACGCCGGACGGCGCGGCCTGCGGCCCGGTCTTCCCCGGCCTGACCGAGACCGAACGCCAGGCGGGCTACAACTTCGTCACGCTCTGGCCCTCGGCCTATATCGTGGCGCATGTCGACTATGTCCGTTCGGTCCGGATCGTCCCCGACGGGCCCGAGAAGACACGTCTTATCGCCGAATGGCATTTCCCGGCCGAGACGCTGGCCCAGCCCGGCTTTGACGCGGCCAAGGTCGCGGCCTTTGCCAAGATCGTGATCGAACAGGACGGTGCCGCCTCTGAAATGAACCAGCGGGGAATGCGATCTCCGGCCTTCACCGCCGCGCGACTGATGCCCGAGGAATATGAGATCCATCGCTTCCACCAATGGATTCTCGCCCAGATGGAGGACCCCGCATGAACGAGCTTTCGTCGCACACCCTTCGGGTGCCGAACGACTGGGACCGCCGCGGGCTGCCGGCCTGGACCTATCATTCAGCGGCCCTGTTCGATCTGGAAAGGACGCATGTCTTTCTCAATCACTGGCAGGTCGCCTGCCATGTGAACGACATTCCCCACACCGGGGATTGGCGGGCCTTTGACCTCCTGGGGGAAAGAGCGCTGGTTGTGCGCGGGCAGGACGGCGCAGTCCGTGCCTTCCACAACCTATGCCGCCATCGCGGTGCGCGGGTGGTCGACGGTATGGCCGGAAGCTGCAAGGGCGCCCTGGTCTGCCCCTTCCACGGCTGGGTGTACAATCTGGACGGCACGCTGCGCGGCGCCGCGCGGCCCGAGACCTTCGGCACCGGCCTCGACCGCCAGAAGTTCGGCCTGAAACCGATCGAGATGGAAATCTGGCAGGGCTTCGTCTTCCTGCGCTTCCTGCCCGGCCCGCAACCCTCGGTGGCCGAATGCCTGCAACCCTATGCCGCCGACTTCACCGATTTCCGGTCGGAGGGCCTCTTGCCGGTCGGCCAGCACGGCTACTGGGGGCAGACACCGGTCAACTGGAAATCGGTTTGCGACGTCGACAACGAAGGCTACCACGTCGCCTTGGCCCATCCCTCGCTGCAAGAACTTTACGGGCGCAGCTACACCGACGTCTTCCACCCGAACGGGCTGTCCCAGTCCAAGGCCACCTATGGCGACCGGCCGGGGCGGCTTTGGTCGGTGCGCAACTATGTCAAGCTCTCGCCCCTGCAGGACTGGTTGCCGCCGCACCTGCAGCGGGCCTGGAACTACTACGGGATGTTCCCCAACACGGTGTTCATCTTCACGCCCGAGGGGGTGCAGTACTATCAGGAAATCCCGATCTCGGTGAACGAGACCTGGATGAGCTTCTGCGCCTATCGCCAGCCGAACGAAAGCCGCCAGACCCGCATTGCCCGCTACCTCGTCGCGCGCATCGATCGCCACACTTCGGCCGAGGATCAGCAACTGACGATCTGGTCGAACGAGTCGATGAAGTCGCTGGCCTTCGACGGCTTCCACCTGTCCGACCTGGAATACGGCGTGCGCAGGCACCACGACAAGCTGCGCCAGCTGCTGCCGGTCATGACCTTGCAAAGTCCGCCACGCGAAGAAGAGATCAGGGCCCGCAACGAAGAAATGGCTTGTCAGGGGGCAGGCTGAGAATAAGCTGACTGAAAAATCAATCACGACGAACCACGGGGAGAAGACCGCCATGAAACTGAACCGCCGACAGGCGCTTATCGGTGCAACAGCAACTCTCGCCACCCCCTGGGTTCGCCCAGCCCGGGCGCAGGGCGGGGTCGTGAACGTCTACAACTGGTCCGATTACATCGGCGAAACGACGCTGGCCGACTTCACAGCCGAAACCGGAATCGAGGTCGTCTACGACCTTTACGCCAGTGCCGAAGAGATGCAGGCCAAGCTTCTGGCCGGGTCCACCGGCTATGACGTCGTGCTGCATTCGGGGCAGGGCCTGCCGCGGTCGGTCAAGGCGGGCGTCCTGCAGAAGATCGACAAGTCCAAGTTGACCGGGCTGGGCAACCTTGATCCCGAGTTGATGAAGGTCGTCGAGGGCTATGACCCCGGCAACGAGTATACCGTGCCTTACATGTGGGGGTCGGTCGGGATCACCTACAACCTCGACATGGTCAAGGAACGCCTGCCGAATGCGAACCTGAATTCGCTGGATGTGCTGCTCAAGCCCGAGAATGCGGCGCTGCTGGCCGATTGCGGTATCTCGCTGCTCGACAGCCCGAACGACATCGGCTTCATGATCCTGAGCTATCTTGGCGTCGATCCGAACAAGGCCGGCCCTGCCGAATGGGCGATGATGGTCGAAGCGGTCAAGCCGATCCGCGAATACATCGCGACCTTCGACAATGCGAACTACCTGACCACGCTGCCGAACCAGGAGCTTTGCGTCGCCAACACCTGGTCGGGCGACTATGGCGTGGCCAAGGCGCGGGCAGCCGAGGCCGGGATCGATCTGAACCTTGGCTACTTCATCCCCGAAACCGGCGCCCCCGCCTGGTTCGACCTCTGGGCCGTTCCGGTGGATGCGCAGAACGTCGACAACGCGCACAAGTTCCTCGACTTCATGCTGCGTCCCGAAGTCATCGCCGCCTGCACCAACTTCACCGGCTATGCCAGCCTCAATACGGCGGCCTTGCAGTTTGTCGACCCCGCAATTGCGGCCGACCCTGCGATCTATCCGGACGCTGCTGCAATGGCACGGCTTTACACCCCGATCCCGCAGACCGCCGAGCAAGAGGCCGACATGACCCGGGCCTGGACCGAGATCAAGACGGGCGGCTGACGTGGAAGAACCCTTTCTGCGGATCGAGGGGGTCTCGAAGGACTTCGGGTCCTTCCAGGCTGTCCGGAATGTCTCGCTGACCGTGGGCAAGGGCGAGATCTTCTCGCTTCTCGGCGGGTCGGGCTGTGGCAAGACCACGCTTCTGCGCATGCTTGCCGGGTTCGAAGAGCCGACCGCCGGGCGCATCTTCCTTGATGGCCGTGACATGGCGGGCGTTCCCCCTTGGGAGCGCCCGGTCCACATGATGTTCCAGTCCTATGCGATCTTCCCGCATATGACGGTCGAAGCGAACGTCGGTTACGGGCTGAAGCACGAAAAGGGCCTGACCAAGGCGCAGAAGGCCGCCCGAGTGGCCGAAATGCTGGAACTCGTGCAACTGACCCCCTTCGCGCACCGCAAGCCGCACCAGATTTCCGGCGGACAGCGGCAACGGGTGGCGCTTGCCCGGGCCTTGGCGCGGCAGCCCAAGCTCCTGCTCTTGGACGAACCCCTGGCCGCACTGGACAAGAAGCTGCGCGAACATACCCAGTTCGAGCTGATGTCGATCCAGGAACGCACCGGCGTGACCTTCATCGTCGTCACCCACGACCAGGAAGAGGCGATGACGCTTTCGGACCGGATCGCGGTGATGGACAAGGGCGAGGTCAAGCAGGTGGGCAGCCCGACCGAAATCTATGAATTTCCACATAGCCGCTTCGTGGCCGGCTTCATCGGATCGGTGAACAGTTTCGAGGCGACCGTCCTGTCCCGCGAGGACCGCGCGCTCCGTCTTTCAGTCCCCGGCCTTGGCGGCGAGGTTCTGGCCCGTGACGTGCCCGGTGTGGTTGCCGGGCAGTCGGTGACACTCGCTGTCCGACCCGAGAAGCTGGCGCTGTCAAAGGATCGCCCGCAGTCGCCCAATGTCTTTCAGGGGCATGTCAAGGACCTGGCCTATTTCGGCAAGGACAGCCTCTATCGGGTCACCCTGCCCGGGGCATTGGTGCAGGCCCATGCCGTCAACGCCCGTCGCGGCGACGAAGGTGCGCGCGTGGCCGACTGGAATGACGCGGTCTGGCTGGCCTTCGATCCGGCCTCGGCCATCGTGCTGGCGGATTGACGATGAGCAGCGGGCGCTTTGCCGGGTGGTTCGATCGCAAGGGCTGGACGGGCATCCTGATTGGCGCGCCCTATGTCTGGCTGGTGATCTTCTTCCTGTTCCCCTTCCTCATCGTCGTCGCGATGAGTGTGGCCACCAACACGCCGACCGCCCCGCCGTTCTCCTTCGGCGGCGAGTATCCCCTGATCAATACCGGCGCCTATGAGCGCCTGCTCACCGACGGGCTTTACCTCCGCGCCTTCCTCACCTCGGTCGTCAATGCGCTGCTTGCGGCGGTCCTTTGCCTCCTGATCGGCTACCCGATGGCGCTGGGCCTGACCCGCGTCTCGAAAAGCCGGCGCAACATCCTCCTGATGCTGGTGATTCTGCCGTTCTGGACCTCGTTCCTGCTGCGCGTCTATGCCTGGATGGGGCTGATGGGCAAGAATTCCTGGTTCAACGACCTGCTCACCGACGCCTGGAACTTCCTCGTCCCGATCGATTGGGCCGTCCGGTCGATCCCGATGATGAACTCGAACTTCGCTGTCGTGCTGGTCATGGTCTACACCTACCTGCCCTTCATGATCCTGCCGCTCTACGCCAGTCTCGAACGGCTTGACCCGACGCTGGACGAGGCGGCAATGGACCTTGGCAGCCGTCCCTCGCAGGTGTTCCGCGATGTCACGCTGCCGCAGTCGGTTCCCGGCATCATTGCCGGTGGAATGCTGGTCTTCATCCCTGCCGCCGGCGAACTGGTGATCCCGACGCTGGTTGGCAATGCCTCGCAACCGATGATCGGGCGGCTGATCTCGGATGAATTCTCGCAGGCGCGGGACTGGCCGATGGCCTCGGCCGTGGCAGTGGCGCTGCTGGTCCTCATGGTGGTGCCGACGATGATCTACAGCCACTACCAGGCCCGGGCGGAGGGCACGAAGTGAAGCGAAGCCCGACCTTCCTGATCACCGTGCTCTGTTTCGGCTTTGCCTTCCTTTACGTCCCGATCCTGTCGATGATCGTCTACAGCTTCAACGCCTCGCGGTTGGCGACGGTCTGGGGCGGGTTCTCGACGAAATGGTACGTCTCGCTCGTCTCGAACCAGGCGGTGATCGATGCCCTGGTCCTGTCGCTGAAGATCGCACTCGTCTCGGCGTCCATCGCCACGATTCTGGGCACGATGGCCGGGATCGCCCTGGCGCGTTTCAGCCGGTTCCGCGGGCGCATGTTCTTCTCCGGCCTGGTGATCGCGCCGCTGGTGATGCCCGAGGTGATCACCGGCATCTCGTCGCTGATCTTCTTCATCCTGATGGCCGACTGGGTTGGCTGGCCGGGTCAGCGGGGGTTCACCACCATCACGTTGGCCCATATCACCTTTTCCATGGTCTTTGTGACCACCATCGTCCAGGCCCGGATGGTCCAGTCTGACCGCGCCATCGAAGAGGCGGCGATGGACCTTGGCTCGCGTCCCTGGCAGGTGCTGTTCGACATCACGCTGCCGGTGATCTCGCCGGCGATCCTGTCGGGGTGGCTTTTGGCTTTCACCATCTCGCTTGACGACGTGGTGATCACGGCCTTCACCACCGGGCCCGGCTCGACCACGCTGCCGCTCCTGATCTGGTCCAAGGTCAAGCTGGGCGTGACGCCTGACATGAACGCGCTGGCCACGCTGATGGTCCTGTTTGTCGGCGCCGGGGTCGTTACGGCCGGCATCATCATGAACCGGGCCGAGAAGCGTCGTCTGACCGACGAGCGACTGGCCTTCCGTGCCAATGACTGACGCGCGCCACCTCTTGTACAGCCCCCTCGGGCAACCCGGCTCGGGGCGGGTGCGGTATGGCGCGGCCATGGCGCTTTGGCGTGCGGGCCAGATCAGCGAGGCGGTCCTTGAAGTCTATCGCATCGCCGCCGCGCATGACGGACGGGACCCGCTGTCGATGCTCGCCGAACGCGGCCTGCCAGCTCCGCCTCTGCCCGAACCGCAGTCGGCCCTTCAGCGCCTCTACACTACGGCCCGCGCCTATCTTCTGACCCTCGATCATCCTGGCGCCGAGGATGTCCGCGCCGGACTTCCCATGGATCCGGGGCATGAAGCCGGGATCACACCGCACGGCAATCCGGTCGTCGAACGCTGGCTCGCCCCTGCACTGGATGCGCTGCGACCGAAAGAGCCGCAGCTCGCCGAGGCAATTGCCGGGGCGGCAGATCAGCTCAACTGGATCACCTACGACGCCTATCCCCGCGAAAGGATCGGCGAGTCCTTTGCCACGGGCCATGCCTATGCCTCGATCATGGGAGGCGAAGCCGCCTTCGAAGCGGAGGATTTTGATCTTGGCATCTTTCTCATCGCCCCCGGCGTGCTCTACCGGGACCACCGCCATGCCGCGCCCGAGCTTTACGCCCCGCTGACCGGGCCGCATGGCTGGCGCTTTGCCCCACAAAGGCCTCTGCAGATCAAGCCCGCGCACGAACCGGTCTGGAACCCGCGGTATCAGCCGCATATGACCAAGGTCGGCCCGGTTCCTTTCCTTTGCCTGTTTGTCTGGACCCGGGACGTCAACGAGATCGCCGAGGTCATTCCAAGCGACGACTGGCCCGCGCTTGAACAGCTGTCACTCTAAGCGGTCCGGACAAGATGCTGACGGGACTGCAACGGGAAGCGCGGATCCGTCCGCCTTGCCGAACGACAGTCTCCTGGCAGACCCGGGCTAAGGTAATCATGACCTGAAAGGCGCTCCCGAAAGCCGGTAGGGGCAATAGCGGCCGAGGGCAGGATGATCCTTTGCGGAATCGACACATTCCTGGCCCGAGGCCATCGCCTCGGGCCAAGTGCTGACGGTACAGCTTTCTCCGGCCGTGCGCTCCGCGTACGGCCGGCGCCCGCCCCCCGGGCGGCGGGCGCAAATGCGCCCACCGGGGCGGGCTTTGTCCGTACCCCAATCGCTCAGGGATATCTGACACCCCCTTGGCCCTTCCTTGCGTCAGGGCCAACCGGACCGGGTGACATGCCACTGGCATGTCCCCTATCGGCCCGGGGCGCAGGAACCGGCTGGTCCGCGTAGGTTTATCCCGCCTTAGGCGGCCTTGGGCTTCCGTTCCGCCAGAATGCGGGGCAGGGCACCCTCGATCCAGCTGGTCAGCGCCACCACATGTTCCGCCGCTTCCCGACCGAGCGGGGTCAGCTCATAGTCGACATGCGGCGGGACGACCGGATGCGCTGTCCGCAGGATGAACCCGTCGGCCTCCAGCTCTTGCAGCGTCTGTGCAAGCATTCTTTCGCTGATCCCGCCCACCCGCCGCCGCAACTGCGCAAAGCGGTGTGACCCCGTGGCCAGCACGATCATCACAAGCCCGCCCCAACGGCTGGTCAGGTGTTGCAGGATCGGCCGCGAGGGACAGTCGGGCGCCAGGACATTGCCGCGCGCCCAGCGGTCGATCAGCGCCTGTGCATCCGTGTCCAGCATGATGTGCGTCCCCGTCCTATACTAACAAATTTGTGCGTACTTCCTTTCCGTAAGTATCCGGATATGTCTGCTGCGTCAACCCAAGCAGGAGAACAGACATGTCAAAGATCGCCATCACCGGGGCCACCGGCCAACTCGGCCGACTGGCCGTTGCCGCCCTGAAAGACCGTGGCGCTACCCCCATCGCTCTGGCCCGCGACCCCGCAAAGGCCGGGGATCTTGGCGTGGAAACCCGGGCATTCGACTATACGGCAGCCGATCCGGCTGCGCTTTCCGGCGTCGAGACCCTGGTCCTGATATCCTCGAACGATTTCAATGACCGTGCGGGCCAGCACCGCAATGCCATTGCCGCGGCCAAGGCGGCCGGGGTCAAGCGGATCGTCTACACCTCGATCCTGAAGGGATCGGCCAATCCGATGCTCCTGGCCTTGGACCATGTCGCCACCGAGGCTGCGCTGCAGGACAGCGGCCTTGCCGTGACCACCCTGCGCAACGGCTGGTACACCGAGAACTACACTGGCGCGCTTGACGCTGCGGTCCAGCACGGTGCGATCATCGGTGCGGCAGGCGAGGGGCGTGTGTCCTCGGCCGCCCGCAAGGACTATGCCGAGGCCATTGCCGTGACTGCGCTGGATCCGGCCCATGCCGGAAAGACCTATGAGCTGGCCGGTGACACCTCGCACAGCGGCGCCGATCTGGCGGCAACCCTGGCACAGGTCGCGGGCAAACCCGTTGCCTATGTGTCCATGCCTCAGGCCGACTATGCCAAGGCACTGGTGGGTTTCGGTCTGCCCGAAGGCTTTGCCCAGGCCCTGGCAGACAGTGACGCCCAGGCCGCGAAAGGTGCGCTGCACGACGACAGCCGGACACTGTCGCGGCTGATCGGTCGCCCGACAACGCCCTTCGCAGAAACGCTTCGCGCGGCCTTCTGACGACCGCGATCGCGGAATGCTCCCCATGCTCATCCCGTCCGCTTTCTGGCAAGACGGGGTGGGCATGGGGGGAATGCCAAATCTGAAGAAAGGGTAAACCGGCTGCGGCAACCCATTGATTTGGCTAAGGTGGCCAATTTGTCCACGCTGGACAGGGTAGGGCGCAGGTCGCAAACGATCAACAAGCCGTCCCCTTCGGCTTGGAAAGAGCCCGGTCGGCCGCTAGTCTCCTCCCGAAGAAGGAGAGCCCCATGCCGCGCGCCGAAACCCTCGCCCTGATCCGCCGCTACTATGATGCCTTCAATGCCGGGAACCCCGCCGGCATGCTCGACTGCCTGACCGACGACATCGAGCACCGGGTGAACGAGGGCGCCCACCGGATCGGCAAGGCGAAGTTCGCCGAATTCTGCAGCCACATGGGCGTCAGCTACCGCGAGCAGCTGAAGGGCCTGGTGGTCTTCGCCACGGACGACGGCACCCGCGGGGCGGCAGAGTTCGTGGTCCACGGCGAGTATCTCAAGACCGACCCCGGCCTGCCCGAAGCCCGCGGCCAGCGCTACGTTCTTCCAGCTGGCGGGTTCTTCGAGGTCAAGGGCGGAAAGATCGCGCGCATCACCACCTTCTACAACCTCAACGACTGGATCCGGCAGGTGAGCCTGTGAACATCGACGACATCGACGTCCGCGCCCTGCGCGGCCCCGACCTGGAAGCCGCCCTTGATGGCGTGGCCCAGCTTCGGATCACCGTCTTCCGCGAATGGCCCTATCTCTACGACGGTTCGTCCGAATACGAACGCGAGTACCTCAACACCTACCGCGACAATCCCGGCGCGCTTCTGGTGGGGGCCTTCCATGACGGCCGGCTTGTCGGTGCCTCGACTTCCACCCCGATGGAAGACCACTCACCGGAATTCTCCGCCCCCTTCCGCGCCCTCGGCATCCCGCCCGAGAAGATCCTGTACGGCGCGGAGTCCGTCCTCCTCCGCCCCTATCGCGGTATCGGCCTTGGCCACCGTTTCATCGACCTGCGCGAGGATCACGCCCGTGCACTGGGACGGACCCATGTTGCCTTCTGCTCGGTGATCCGCCCGGAGGACCACCCGGCCCGGCCTGCGATCTACCGATCGAACGACAGCTTCTGGATGGGCCGCGGCTATGACCCCGTCCCCGGCGCCGTCGCGCATTTCAGCTGGAAGGACCTTGGCGACACGGTCGAGACTGAAAAGCCCCTGCAATTCTGGATGCGCGAGCTTTGACCGACGCGTGGCCGGCGTCAGCAGGCCCCATCGTGCGCCCCATTAGGCATGGCCCGGTGCCATACACCTGCCATACGCATGCCAGACACAAAGCAGACGCTTTGCAGACGCTGATTTTCGGGGAATTCCGTGGGATTAACCCCGATTCGGGCCATATTCCAGAATCCGCTTGAAAACCGCCCTTTTCGCGGGCATATCGCCCGGCGGAAGCCTGCGGCCACCCGCGGGCCCATCTGCAATGGAGAGACCATGGCCAAGGAAGATATTCTCGAATTCCCCGGTGTCGTGAAGGAACTCCTGCCGAACGCGACATTCAGGGTCGAACTCGAGAACGGCCATGAACTGATCGCGACGATGGCAGGCAAGATGCGCAAGAACCGCATCCGGGTTCTGGCAGGCGACAAGGTGCAGGTCGAAATGACCCCATACGACCTGTCAAAGGGTCGCATCAACTACCGCTTCAAGTAACTGATCTTGCGGCTTATTCTGGGATCTGGCAGCCCGCGCCGGAAAGAGCTTCTGGCTGGGCTTGGCATCGTGCCCAATCTGATCCTGCCCCCCGACATCGACGAAGACCCCCGCAAGGGCGAGCTTCCCCGCCCCTATGCCGCCCGCCTGGCAGCGGAAAAGGCGCGGGCGGTTCCGGCTGGCCCCGAGGATGTCGTCCTGTGCGCCGACACCACCGTGGCGCTTGGCCGACGCATCCTCGGCAAGCCCGAGGATGCCGGGCAAGCCGCTGAATTCCTGACACTTCTCGGCGGTCGCCGGCACGAGGTCATCACCGCCATCGCTGTCCGCAAGGGCGACCGGCTCCTCTCCCGCGAGTCCTTAAGCGTGGTGAAGATGAAGCGCCTCTCGGATGACGAACTGAACGCCTATCTTGCCAGCGGCGAATGGCAGGGCAAGGCCGGAGCCTATGGAATTCAAGGACTTGCCGGTGCGTTTATCCCGTGGATTTCCGGCTCCTTCACCGGCATCATGGGCCTCCCGGTGGCCGAGACCGCAGCGTTGCTGAGCGCCATCGGCTACCCGGTCTGGAGGCAGGAATGAAGGGCCGTCTGCTTGTCCTCGACGAACGTTCCGGTCGCCAGGCCGCTGCGCTACTGGTCGACGGCCGTCTTGAAGAGCTCTCCATCGACCCAGAGGGCGACACCGCCCTTCCCGGTGCGATCTACCGCGCCGTTGCCGACCGTCCGGTCAAGGGCCAGGGCGGCATCTTCGTCAAACTGCCCGAGGGCTCGGGCTTCCTGCGCCAGATCTCTGGCGTCGCCCCCGGCCAGCGGCTTTTGGTCCAGGTCACCGGCCCGGCAGAACCCGGGAAGGCCACGCCCGTCACCACGCGCCTCCTCTTCAAGTCGCGCTTCGCCATCGTCACCCCGGATGCTCCGGGCCTGAATATCTCCAGACAAATCAAGGATGAAGATCGCCGCGCCGAGCTTTCTGCCCTGGCCGAGGCCGGGATGAAGGGCGCGGATGACCGTCTCGGCCTGATATTGCGTTCCGGCTGTGCTGCTGCCGAAGAGGATGCCATCGCCGAAGATATCGCCGCCATGCGCGGCCTTGCCGAAGCGGTGCTCGCCGACCTCACCGGCGGCCCCGAGCTTCTGGTCGACGGTCCTTCCGCGCATGACATCGCCTTTCGCGACTGGCTTGACCCTGCGGTTGATGACGCCGACACCGACCCCGGCAGCTTCGACCGCCATGGCGTGACCGAGGCGATCGAGGCCCTTCGCACCCCTCGCGTGGCGCTCGACGCCGGGGCGAGCATGATGATCGAGCCGACCCGGGCGCTGGTTTCAGTCGATGTTAACACTGGGCCTGATACATCTCCGGCTGCGGCGCTCAAGGCCAGCATCGCCGCCGCCCGCGACCTGCCGCGCCAGCTGCGCCTGCGGGGCTTGGGGGGCCAGGTGGTGGTGGACTTCGCGCCGATGCCGAAACGCGACCGGCATATTCTCGATCAGGTGCTGAAAGCCGCCTTCAAGACCGATGGCGATGCGAACCTTGCGGGCTGGACGACGCTCGGCCTTTACGAGCTGACCCGCAAACGCGACCGCCTGCCGCTGGCGGAGCTTCTGCCATGAGCTGCCCTGTCTGCGGCAAGCCGACCGATGCCGCCTACCGCCCCTTCTGCTCCCGCCGCTGTGCCGACGTCGACCTCGGCCGCTGGCTGACCGAGAGCTACCGCATCCCTGCCGAATCTCCGGACGAAGGCGAAGACGTACCGCAGGACGCCCCCTCGCCTAAGCCGCATTAAGGGGCGTTTTCCCTCTGGACAGCCCCCCTTGGCTTGAGTATCACCCGCCCACCAAACGGTGCCCAGATAGCTCAGTTGGTAGAGCAGCGGATTGAAAATCCGCGTGTCGCTGGTTCGATTCCGGCTCTGGGCACCACTTGATTTCCATGATGAGCGGGTGGTGCGGGGTGGTGCTGACAGCGGGTCAGGCTACAGCCGTTTTTTTGTGGCGGGTTGCGGGGCGGCCTTGGGTATCGGGGCTGGACCGCTGGTGAGCCTTGGGGGCGTCAGATCCCGCGAGGGGACTGCGGCGTGAAATCAAAGTGCATGTGGTGGTCGTAAGGCTGACCGGGATCGAGCCTTGACGAAGGGAAGGCGGGCTGGTTCGGGCTATCGGGGAAGCGTTGCGTTTCCAGCGCAAAGCCCGCGAAGTGCGGGTAGGTTGCGCCCGCCTTGCCAGGGGTGCCGTCAAAATGGGCGCCGGTGTAAAGCTGGACGCCGGGCTCGGTGGTCCAGAGCCGCAAACGTCGGCCCGAGGTCGGATCCAGGGCTTCAGCGCAGGGTCGCAGGCCGCTGTCGGCGTCAAGAGGAGCCGAAAGACAGAAATTGTGGTCAAATCCCCCCGGTGAAGGCCAGGGGTCGCCGATCAGGCGGAGACTGCGGAAGTCATGCGCCGTGTCCGCGACGGGGCAAAGCTCGCCGGTCGGGATCAGCTGCGCATCGACGGGCAGGTAATGCGCGGCGTCGATCCGGAGGAGTTGCGTCCGCATGTCGCCGGATTGCTGGCCGGCCAGATTGAAGTAGGCGTGATTGACCAGGTTCACCACTGTCGGGGCATCGGTCTCTGCCTCCATGCGGATCTGCAGGACAGACCCCTCAAGCCGATAGGTGGTGCGAACCGAAAGTCTGCCGGGATAGCCCATTTCACCGGCCGGAGAGACGGTGGCGAAGGTCACATGTTCGGCGCTATGGCTCTCGATCTGCCAGGTCTTGCGATCAAGCCCAAAGCTGCCGCCGTGGAGATGCTGTTCCCCTTCATTCCGGTCCAATTGCACCAGGCGTCCATCCATGACGAACTGCCCCTTGGCGATACGGTTGGCATAGCGCCCGCAGGTTGCTCCGAGGTAGCCGCCTTGCGTGGCCCAGTCTTCCAGCCGGTCGTGGCCCAGCACGATGTCAGCCAGGCGCCCGTCACGGTCCGGAACCCAAAGCTCGGCCAGCCGCGCGCCATAGCTGAGGAGCAGGACGTGCAGGCCATCGGTCCGGCCAAGCAGTGCGGATTGCACCTCGACCCCGTCAATCTGCCCGATGCTGCGGATTTCGGCCATTGTCTGCCTCTCCTGGATCGCCGGGGTGCGTTCAGAACTGGAACGGTTCGGTGATGACCCGCTCGCCCAGCGTCATCGCATCCGCCACATGGACCATCGGGGCGAGGTCGACTTCGGACGCACCAGCGCGGACCAGCGCAGCCATGCGGGCATAAAGGGCGGGGTATTCGCCCATGATCGTGTCCGCGCCTGCTACGGCCTTACCGTCGATTTCCAGTACATTGCCACCCATCCGCAAGGCCAGTCGCCCTTCCGCGGTCGCGACCTCGATGTCCCAGGTCTGCGGGCCTTCCTGGCGCCAGTCGAAGTCGGCAGTGACAGCACCCGAAAAGGTCAGCTGCGCGGCGATAGGGGTCTGGCGGTTGGCCGGAAATTCCAGCCTGGCCCATTTCAGGTGAACCGGAGCGGGCAGGATCTCGGTCAGGATCGACAACGCATTGATGCCTGGGTCAAAGACGCCCATGCCGCCCGGTTCGAAGACCCAGTCCTGGCCGGGGTGCCATTTCCGCACATCCTCGCGCCAGGTGATATGGGCGGACGTGATGGACTTGCCCTGAAGCCATGCTTTGGCGGGGGCGACCGCCTGGGCCATCCTGCTGTGCCAGGTGGCGTAGAGAGTGAGGCCCTTCGCAGCGGCAAGGTGCTGGAGCGCGTGCACTTCGGCCAGCGTCGCGCCCGGGGGTTTTTCCAGCATCACATGCTTGCCCGCCTTCAGCGCGGCTTCGGCATAGGCGAAGCGGGGCGCGGGGGGCAGGGCCAGCGAGACGACCTGGATATCGGGGCGAGCCTCCAGCATCGCCTCGATCGTGGTGAAGCTTTCCACGCCTTCGATCCGGCCCTTGCGGCTGACGGTGCAGGCAAGCTCCCAATCCGGGCTGGCGGAGATCGCCGGGACATGCTGGTCCACGGCGATCTTGCCGATGCCGACCAAAGCAACCTTGGCGGCAAGCTTCATCAATGGCTCTCCCGCGCGACTGCGTTGCCCCGGCACCCGATGAGGAAGTCCATGTCGGCCCCCTTGTCGGCGCCTTGCACATGGTCGTGGTAAAGCTTGGCATAGCCGCTTGCGGGCGGCTCCACCGCGGGCTTCCAAGCGGCGAGGCGGGCGGCAAGCTCGGCCTCGGGGATGTCGAGATGCAGGCGGCGGGCCCCCACGTCGAGCTCGATCATGTCGCCGTCCCGCACCACGGCCAAGGGCCCGCCGCGCGCGGCTTCGGGTGAGGTGTGCAGGACCACGGTCCCGTAAGCCGTGCCCGACATCCGCGCGTCCGAGATGCGGACCATGTCGGTGATCCCCTTGCGCAGGACCTTGGGGGGAAGCCCCATGTTGCCGACCTCGGCCATGCCGGGATAACCGCGCGGGCCGCAATTCTTCAGGACCATCACGCAGGTCTCGTCGATGTCCAGCGCCTCGTCCTCGATCTTCGCCTTGTAGTCGTCGATGTCTTCGAAGACGACCGCGCGACCCCGGTGCTTCATCAGAGAAGGCGAGGCGGCGGAGGGTTTCAGGACCGCCCCGTCCGGCGCGAGGTTGCCTTTCAGGACGACAATGCCACCCGACTGGGTCAGCGCCTTGTCCGCCGGAAGGATCACATCGTCATTGTCGATGCGGGCATCCTTGACCTCGTCCCAGACCGGCCCGCCAGAGACGGTGAGGGCGTCCTTGTTCAAAAGCCCGGCCTCGCCCAGCCGCTTGATCACCGCTGGAAGACCGCCTGCGTAGAAGAATTCCTCCATCAGGTATTTGCCCGAGGGCATGAGGTTGACGATGGTCGGCACATTACGACCCCATTCGTCCCAGTCGTTGAGGGTAAGGTCGATCCCGCAGCGGCCGGCGATGGCCAGAAGATGGATCACGGCATTGGTCGAGCCGCCGATCGCCGCATTGGTACGGATCGCGTTCTGGAAGGCCTCGCGCGTCAGGATGTCGGAAGGTTTCAGGTCGTCCTTCACCATCTGCACGATCCGCCGCCCGGTCAGATGCGCCATCACCCGGCGGCGGCTGTCCACGGCGGGAATGGCCGCGTTGCCGGAAAGCGTCATCCCGAGTGCCTCGACCATGCTGGCCATGGTGGAGGCCGTGCCCATCGTGTTGCAGGACCCGGGGCTGCGGGACATCGAGGCCTCGGCCTCGACGAATTCGGCGGCGGTCATCTCACCCGCTTTCACGGCCTCGCTGAACTTCCAAAGGTGGGTGCCCGAGCCGACCCTTTCGCCCCGGAAATAGCCGTTCAGCATCGGCCCGCCCGAAACCATGATTGTCGGCAGGTCGCAGCTTGCGGCCCCCATGAGAAGCGAGGGCGTGGTCTTGTCGCAACCGACGAGGCAGACGACACCGTCCATCTGCTGGCCGCGAATGGTCTCCTCGACCGCCATGGCGGCAAGGTTGCGAAACATCATCGCAGTCGGGCGGAAGCCGGACTCGCTGACGCTGAAGACCGGGACGATGACAGGAAGCCCGCCTGCCTCATAGACCCCGTGCTTCACCCGCTCGGCCAGGTCGTTCAGGTGTGCGTTACAGGGGTTCAACTCGCTGAAAGTATTCAGGATGCCGATCACCGGGCGGCCGTCGAAAAGATCGGCGGGAAGGCCCTGATTCTTCATCCAGCTGCGATGGTAGATCGCGTCTTTCGAGCTTCCGGCGAACCATTCCTGCGAGCGCAGTTTCCGGGGCCAGGGGGCGGGTTTGAATTTGGACATGGTTAGGCCTCCTCAAGGCGGTCATTCCGGGGCAGGACTGGGCCGTCGGGCCAGAACTGCCTGCTGCTTCACCCAGATTGCGCGGGGGTCATATATCTGTCAAATGGCAGTTCTGCAGATAATCATGCCAGAATAGCCATGATTCTAACGCCAACAGCGCTTGCGATCCAGTTGCGCCAGCTGAAGCCGGTGCAGCTTCGCCTGCTGGCCGAATTGGGCGAGACCGGCGCGCTCGGGGTTGCGGCAGCAAGGATCGGCATTGCCCAGCCAGCCGCATCGCGGCTTCTTGCGGAAATGGAGGAGATGCTCGGCCTTGGCCTGCATTTGCGGCAGGGGAGGGGACTGCGGTTGACCCAGGTCGGCGAGGCCCTGGCGCGCCGCGCCGCACGCATCCAGTTCGAGCTTGCGGATGCCGCCCGGGAAATCGCCGAGGCAGCGACGGGCAGGGCGGGCGTCGTGCGCGTGGGCGCAGTCACCGGGCCAGCCCTGAGCCTCGTGCTGCCGGCGTTGACCGATCTGCAACGCCAGTTGCCCGACTATCGCGCTGAAGTCACCGTCGCCACATCGGTCGAGCTTTGCGACCAACTGCGGGACGGTCGGCTGGACTTTGCCCTCGCGCGTTTGGGTTCGGGCGAGACCCAGCTTCAGGCACAGCGCCTGGGCGGCGAGCCCCTGTCTTTGATCGTGCGGCGCGGCCATCCGCTTCTGGCGCAGCCCGAGGTCACGCTAAGTGATCTTCTCCGGCATGACTGGGTGATGGGGGATGACGAGACGCTTTTGACCCAGACGGTCATGGCCCGCCTAGCTGAACTGCACTTGCCCGGACCGCAGCGACGGATATCGACCTCGTCGTTCCTGTTCACGCTGGCATTGCTGAACCAGACCGAGGCGATTGCCCCGCTGGCGACGGCCGTGGTCGACAGCCTTGCCGCGAACCCGGCATTTCCCTTTGTCGCGCTGCCCGTCGACCTTGGGCTGGCGGTGGCTCCCTACAGCCTGGTGACCCGCGTCGAATCCCGCCTGACCCCCTCGGCACAGAGGCTGGTCGACGGCATCCTTTCCCGGTCGAGCGGGCAGGGCTAGTCGGCTTGGTCCAGCCAGTCGCGGAAGGCAGCTACCACGTCAGGATCACAATCAACCAGGTATTGGGGCGCCGGATAGTCGCCTTCGTGGACATCCGCGACAAAGCGGCCCATCGCCTCGACCCGCTTGGCTTGAAGCAGATCGTATTCAGCCGCGAAGTCGGCATAGACCTTGGCGTGACGCGGCACCCGGCCGCGGTTCTGTCCAAGAACATCGTCGGCAAACAGATACTGGGCGTGGCCGGCGGCCCCTGCTCCCATCGAGATCAGGAACAGCCCGGTCTTCTCGGCAATCGCCTGGGTGATCGAATGCGGCACGACCTCGATCTCGACGGCGAATGCCCCGGCCGCTTCAAGGGCCTTGCACTGGTTCCAGACCAGCTTTGCCGTTTCCAGCGTCTTGCCGACGGCCTTGAACCCACCTGTCCAGGTGCGTTTCGAAGGGATCAACCCGACATGGCCGCAAACCGGAAGCGCATGATCGGTCATGGCACGCACCGTTGCCAGACTGCCCGAGCAGTAGAAGGCATCCGCCCCATGCTTGTAGAGCGGGAAGGCCCATTTCAGGAAATCCTCGGTTCCGCCGATCTCGTAGAAATTGTCCCCGGGAAAGATGAAAACGTCAGGCGCAACCTCGCGGAAGCGGCGGTCCATGACCATTGCGGGCGGCACGGACAGAAGCTCCACCCCCGCCTTGGCTGCGGCCTCGGCCTCTTCCAGCGTCTCGACGCGGAGCATGGCGAACTGGTGCTTGCCCCGCTGGTCCAAGAGGTCCCTGACTGTCAACCGAGCCATCATGCGACCTCGACGAAGACGCGGCCGGCTTCGACCTTGACCGGGAAGACCTTCAGATTCACGCAGACCGGGGCACGCATCGCCTCACCTGTGCGGTAGTCGAACTGGCCGTTGTGCTTGGGGCATTCGATCAGATGACCCATCACCAGCCCGTCGCACAGATGCACGTTTTCATGGCTGCAAAGACCTGCGGTCGCAAAGAACTCGCCTTCGGGGGAGTGGTAGATGGCAAAGGTCTGTGCGCCATGATCCCAACGGATCAGGTCTTCTTCGTCGATGTCGTCGGTAGAGCAGGCGTCAATCCAGGGCATTATCCCGTGTCCTTATTCTGCATCGCCGGGATGCATCATCCCCGGCACGTATTGATGGAAGTCTTCACGATAAGGCTTTGCGGTCGGCGGCAGGTCACGGCGAATGAAGTAGTCCTCGTTCAGCACCTGGCGCTTGATCGCGGGCCACATCTCGGCAAAGGCCTCGCCGATGGAGCGGTTCGGCGGCGGCAGGTCGTCCTTGATAACCTCATGCAGGCGCGGGAGAGCGTGGTAAGGGACCATGGGGAACATGTGGTGTTCGACGTGGTAATTCATATTCCAATAGATGAACCGGCTGATCGGGTTCATGTAGACCGTGCGGCTGTTCAGACGGTGGTCGATCACGTTGTCGGCAAGCCCGCCATGCTGGAGCAGGCCGGTCATCACATGATGCCAGGCGCCATACATCCTTGGCAGGCCGATCACCATCAGCGGCAGGATCGAGCCCCACGAGATGGCCGCAATCAGCGTCACCGCATAGATCGCGACACAGATGATCCCGACCTTCTGCACCTTGCCCCAGTCGCTTTGCGGCACAAAGGTCTTCTCGGCGGCGGTCGGGCCGGAAAGGGCGTTCTGGATCAGGTTGGGGAAGAACTTTATGACGTCGATGATGCCGAAGAAGTTCAGGATCAGCTTCGCCACTTCCGGCGGGCGCATCACGGCGATTTCGGGGTCACGGCCGACGAGATAGGTCTCTGAATGATGCCGCGCGTGGCTCCAGCGCCAGGTGGCCGAGTTGCGCATGATCATGAAGCTGGCGATCTCGTACACCCAGTTGTTCATCCAGGGCGTCTTGAAGGCCGTGCCGTGGCCGCATTCATGCCAACGGGAATCGGACGCCGAGCCGTAAAGGACGCCGTAAGCGAGCCAGAACGGTGCGGACCACCAGGACGGCCAAAGCGCGATGCCGATGCCGGCGAAAAGGATCATGCTGCCGTAAAGGATGATGGTGTCGCGGATCGCAGGCCGGTCGCTGCGGGCCATCAGGTCCTTCATCACCTTGCGCGGCACTTCGGTGTGATACCACTCCGCCGCCGTCAGGCCACTTTCCACCGCGCGCTTCGCGTCTGCCCCAAAGAGGCTGTAGTCCCGCTTGCTCATCCCTGACCTCCGCTGCATTCCCCAACCGATTGGCAGATCGGCCTAGCGCACCTGACAGGAGCGCCTCCTCGCTTCGCTGATAAGTCGACCATGTCCCAATCTCCAATAGCGGTGCTTGCAGGTTTCGTCATGATCCATCATGATTCAGCACCAACTTGATGGATTTTCGTCAGAACCAATGGCAAACCGTCCCACGATCCATGATGTTGCGCGCGAAGCTGGCGTGTCCAGTGCCACGGTGGACCGTGTCCTGAACGGACGCGAGAAGGTCCGCGAGGAGACGGCGCGCAAGGTCTATGAGGCCGCGCGCCTGATCGGCTATCACGCCGCGTCGCTGATCGGACAGCGCATGCAGGCCGATCTGCCGCGCCTGCGGCTGGGGCTGGTCCTGCACAAGGAGCGCCAGGCATTCTACCAGGCGTTCAAGGCCGAGGCAGAGCGGGCCGTGTCGCAATCCGTGGGTGTCCGGGCGTCCTTGCAGGTGGCCTTTGCCTCGTCGCAGTCGCCGAAGGACTTCACCGAGCTGATGGAGGGCATGGCGGGACGGGTCGATGCGATTGCCGCGACCGCCGTGACGCACCCCGAGGTGACCGAGGCCGTGATCCGGCTGAACGCCAAGGGGATTCCATGCTTTTCGCTCTTGAACGATTTCGCGCAGGGTGTTCGGCAAAACTATTTGGGTCTCAATAACTTGAAGGTCGGGCGGATCGCTGCTCACATGATCGCGACGTCTGCGCATCATGCCGGAAAGATTGCGGTCTTTGTCGGGGGCTATCGCTGGCACGGCCATGAGCTGCGTGAAACCGGGGTGCGGAGCTATTTCCGCGAACACGCACCCCAGTTTCAGGTGCTGGACACCCTGATCAACCTGGAAACCCGGCAACTGACCTATGAGGCGACGCTGGATCTTCTGAGCCGTCACCCCGACCTGCGCGGCATCTATTGTGCAGGTGGCGGGATGGAGGGGGCCATCGCCGCCGTGCGCGAGGCGCGCCAGCCGGGCGAAGTTGCGCTGGTCGTGAACGAGCTGACCCCGGAAAGTCGCGCGGCACTGATCGGGCGCCATGTCTCGATGGTCATCGCCACTCCGCTGCAAAAGCTTTGCGACGACCTTGTCCGCCTGGCGGCCGAGGCGGTCAGCGACGGAATGACCCCTGTTCAAGGTCAGCACTTCCTGCAGCCCGACCTTTACCTTCCCGAGAGTGTCTGACGAAAAGACATCACCCTATTGCGCATACTTTCGTCAGAAATGATGGGAACGCCCCGCGACGGATTGACGCGACGGGAGAGTCTCGGGGATGGTCCGGCCCAAGAAATTGCCGCGGTTGGGGAGGCCGGGAATGATCCACTTCGCGATGAACCACATGACGGTGGCCCGCCTCTCGTTCCGTGAGCTTGTCGATCTGTCGAAGACTCTGGGTTGCGTGGGTATCGAGGTCCGCAACGACCTGCCCCAGCCGCTGTTTGACGGGATGACCCCGGTGGAAGCGGGGGACCACATCCGCGCCAACGGCCTGCGACTTCTGGCCGTGGCCGAAGTGAAGCGCTTCAACGATTGGTCGTCGGAGAAGGAATCCGAGGCGCTGGCGCTGATGAAGATCGCCAAGGCCGCGGGGGCGGAGGCAGTGAGCCTGATTCCGCGCAACGACAACCTTGGCATGGGCAACGGCGAGCGGCAGGCGAACCTTCGCGTGGCGCTGAAGGCGCTGAAGCCGATGCTTGAAGACCACGACCTCGTCGGCATGGTCGAGCCGCTGGGCTTCGAAATCTGCGCGCTCCGCTACAAGTCCGAAGCCGTGGAAGGCATCGAGGCAGTCGGCGGCAAGGACCGGTTCAAGCTGGTGCATGACACGTTCCATCACACGCTGGCGCACGGCGGCCCGATCTTCCCTGAACATACCGGCATCGTGCATGTCTCGGGCGTGGTCGACCAGGAAGTGAGCCTGTCGCAGATGCGCGACCCGCATCGGGTTCTGGTGACACCGCAGGACCGTCTGGGCAACGTCGAGCAGATCGCCGCGCTTCAGGCGGCCGGCTGGAATGGTCCCGTCAGCTTCGAGGCCTTCTCACCCGAAGTCCACGCCCTGGCCGACCCGGCTGCGGCGCTGCGGGCCAGTATGGATCATATGGCGCGTGTCCACGCGTGAACAGTTTTGCAACCGGTTGCAAGAATCGGTTGACGCAGAGCAAGCAACTCCTCAGTCTTTGGTTTCGGGACTGAGGAGTTATCCGCGGCACGCAGGGAGGCGGCGTCGCGGTATTCAGAATTGAACTGCTGTAGTGGACAGCGGGCAATAACCGGGAGGAGTGACCCATGAAGAAGACCCTTATCGCTGCAGGCTTTGCCGCGCTGATGTCGACGACCGCGATGGCGGATGGCATCGGTGTGTCGATGGCTGCTTTCGACGACAACTTTCTGACCGTTCTGCGCAACGGCATTCAGGCACAGGCTGATGCAGCCGGTCTTTCGGTGCAGATCGAGGACGCCCAGAACGACGTTGCAAAGCAGCTGGACCAGATCAACAACTTCATCGCCTCGGGTGTCGATGCGATCATCGTGAACCCGGTCGACACTTCGGCCACGCAGGCGATGTCGGACGCCGCTGCTGCAGCGGGCGTGCCGCTGGTCTATGTGAACCGCCAGCCGATCAACGTTGACACTCTGCCCGACGGCCAGGCTTTCGTTGCGTCCAACGAATCCGACTCCTCGCGCCAGGGCTTTATCGAACAGTGCAACCAGTGGGCCGCTGCGGGCAAGACCGAGGTCAGCGTCTATGTCATGCAGGGCGAGCTTTCGAACCAGGCCGCCGTGCAGCGCACCCAGAACTACTATGATGTGATGGAAGCCGGCGAATGTGCGGTGAAGGTCAACGTCATCGACCAGCAGACCGCCAACTGGTCGCGCGATCAGGCGCAAAGCCTGATGACCAACTGGCTGTCGACCGGTGCCGCGTTCGACGGTGTGCTGGCCAACAATGACGAAATGGCGCTGGGCGCGATCCAGGCGATCAAGGCGGCCGGCATCGGCATGGACGCCGTCATCGTCTCGGGCGTTGATGCGACCCAGGATGCGCTGGCCTCGATGCAGGCTGGCGAGCTGGACATCACCGTGTTCCAGAACGCGGCAGCCCAAGGCGGCGGCGCACTGGATGCGGCGGTCAAGCTGTCGAAGGGCGAAGCTGTAGAAAAGAAAGTCTACATCCCGTTCGAGCTGGTGACCCCGGCGAACATCGACGGCTACCTGTCGAAGAACTAAGCCCCTTCCGGGCACCTTGGGGCGGCTGGAAACGGCCGCCCCGCTTTTTTCTGGCGCGCATGGGGCATCATCGGCCAGAGTCTTCGGTACGCATCTTGGGGTAGGAGGGCGACGTGGCAGAAGCAACGCATGGAACTGGCGGCCAGAAATACGATCCGGCAAAGCGCAATCGCGCGCCGGAGTGGAACGTCTTCGGCGCGCTGGTCCTGATCGTCCTGATCTTCGAAATCCTGAACCGGATGCAGGGCGGGTCCTTCCTGTTCAACATGCGCGACAATGTGGACGCAATCTTCAACCAGCAGCGGCTGGACATCATGATCTTGCAGGTCGCGATCATCGGGATCATCGCGCTGGGGGTGACGCAGGTCATCATCATCGGGGGGATCGACTTGTCCTCGGGCTCCGTGGTGGGGGCCACGGCCATGATCGTGATGAGCTTTGCGCAGACCGCCATGGTCAACGGCAACCCGAACCCGAAGGCGATTTTCGGGGACTGGGCGATGGACCTGCCGGTGATCGTGCCGATAGTCGTTGGCCTTGCCTGCGGGCTGGTGGCGGGGCTGATCAACGGTCTTCTGGTGGCCTACACCAAGATCCCGCCCTTCATCGCCACGCTGGGCGTCATGGTCAGTGCCCGGGGTGTTGCGCGGTGGTGGTCGAACGGCCAGCCGGTCAGCTTTCCGACCGAGACCTATGGGACCCTGGCGAACGGAGACCTCTTGGGTGGCATGACTTTTGGCCTTTTGTCCTGGCCGGGCCAGAACCCCGCCGTGGTCTTCGTTCTGCTGGCGATCCTGTTCCACGTCATCATGACCTATACGCTTTACGGCAAGCACAGCTACGCCATCGGGTCAAACGAGGCCGCGGCGCGGATGTCGGGGATCAACACCGACCGACACAAGGTGCTGGTCTATGCCATTGCCGGAGTGCTTGCCGCAGTGGCGGCGGTGCTGCTGACCTCGAAGAACCTGACCGCGCAAGCCGGGATGGGGGTGATGTACGAGCTTGATGCCATTGCGATGGCGGTGATCGGGGGCGTTTCGCTGTCCGGCGGCCGGGGGTCGATCGTTGGAACCGTGCTCGGTGCTGCGATCTTTTCGGTGATCATCTCGGGCTTCACCTCGATCAAGCTGGACGCCTACTACCAGGAGATGGTCAAGGGCGCGATCATTGTCGGCGCGGTGGTCCTGGACCAGTGGCGTCAACGCAAACGGACCCGGGGGTAACGACCATGTCCAAGATCATTCTGGAAACCCGTGGCCTGACCAAGCACTACGGTGGCGTGCATGCGCTGGAAGACGCGAACTTCATCCTGCATGAGGGCGAACACGTCGCTGTCGTGGGCGACAACGGGGCGGGCAAGTCCACCTTCGTGCGCCAGGTCACGGCGGTGGAGCAGCGGACGAGCGGTGACATCATCTTCGACGGCCAGCCCGTGCATTTTGCGGGACCGCTCGAGGCGCGGCAGGCCGGGATCGAGACCGTGTTTCAGACGCTGGCGCTGGCCGACGACCTGGACGTGCCGTCGAACCTGTTCCTCGGGCGCGAGCTTTTCAAGTTCAAGTTGGGGCCGTTCTCCTGGTTGGACCGCAAGACGATGCGTGATCGCACGCTCGAGGCGCTGAAGACCACGGCAGTGAAGATCCCGAACGTGGACAACCCGATCCGGAACATGTCCGGCGGACAACGCCAGTGCGTGTCCATCGCGAGGACGGCGGCCTTTGCGTCGAAACTGGTGATCATGGACGAACCCACAGCCGCGCTGGGGGTGCAAGAGACGGCTCAGGTGGAAAACATCATACGGGGCCTAAAAGCGCGGGGTATCCCCATGATCCTGATCAGCCACAACCTTCGCCAGGTCTTCGATCTGGTCGACCGCATCGTCGTCTTTCGGCGCGGGCGGATCGTGGCAAGCCTGAAACGGGAGGAGACCGATGGCAATGATATCGTGTCCTACATTACCGGGGTGAAGGGCGGGCAAGAGACCAGCTTCGCCTGACCTGACCGGCTAATTGGCCATTTCCTTCACAACGGTGCCAGCAATTCGTGGGCTCCGGATGCAGAAGCATAGTGAAACGCGGGCCGACGGCCCATGAAACAAGGAACGAAATCATGCTGAAAGTCGGGCTTCTGGGCGCTGGTCGCATCGCTGGGGTGCATGCGGTCGCCATCTCGGGCCATTCCGGGTCGCGGCTTCAGGCCGTTTCGGACATCAACGCTGACGCTGCAGCCAGACTTGCGGCGGCCCATGGTGCCGAGGCACGGGCGACCGAGGCGATCCTTGCGGATCCCCAGATCGATGCCGTCCTGATCGCGACTTCGACCGACACGCATTCCGACCTGATCGAACGCGCGACGGCGGCGGGGAAGGCCGTCCTGTGCGAAAAGCCCGTCGACCTCAGCCTTGAGCGCGCCCGTGCCTGCATGGCGCGGGTGGCGCCAACCGGAAAACCGGTGATGATCGGCTTCAACCGTCGCTTCGATCCGAACTTTGCCGGTCTGAAGGCGGCCCTTACCGCAGGCGAGATCGGCAAGGCCGAACTTTTGTCCATCACCTCGTTCGATCCGGCGCCTCCGCCGGTGGCCTATGTAAAGGTATCGGGCGGGCTTTTCCGCGACATGATGATCCACGACTTCGACATGGCGAACTTCATCATGGGCGACCTGCCGGTCACCGTATCGGCGGTGGGCTCATCGATTGTCGATCCGGCCATCGGAGCGGCCGGTGACGTGGATACGGCCGTAGTCACGCTGACCTATGCCGATGGCCGGATTGCAGTGATCAAGAACTCGCGTCGGGCGGTCTATGGCTATGATCAGCGCGTCGAGATCCTGGGGTCCGAGGGCCTGCTGCAGGCTCAGAACATGCTGGAAACCACCGTGGTCAAGTCGACGAAGGCGGGGGTGACGGGGGCCAAGCCCATGCATTTCTTCCTTGAACGTTACATGACCGCCTATCGCACCGAATGGGCAGCCTTTGTCGCCGCAGTCACCGAGGGCGCGGACCTGCCGGTGACGCTGGCGGACGGCGTGGCAGCGCTGGCCATGGCCGAGGCCGCTACCCGTTCGGCCAAGACGGGCGCGCCGGTGGCACTCGCGGGCCTGCTGGCCTAAGTCAGGGCCCGATCTTCGGGCCGGTTGCCGGGGCGAGGGTGGAAATGTCCTCGTCCGCGACCGCCCGCAGCAGGCCTATCACATTGGCCACCAGATGCTCGGCGGTCAGCCGTCCCTTTTCGGCCGTGGCCAGATGCGCTTCGCCCACAACCCCTTCGGGGTTCAGGTCCGAGGCGATCCAGCCGCGCGCCACCGGCCCGATCGGGGCAATGGCCGCCGTCTCTGCCGTCGAGCGGAAGTCGCGGGCGGCGGTCATGTCGACCGTGTCGGGACGGAAGTGCAGCAGGAGCGAGGTTTCCATGTCACCGCCATGGATGCCGAAGTGCTCTTCTTGGGGCGAGTAGACGCCCGGCGGCATGCCTTGCGCCCCCCAGCCGAGCCGGACCGCAAGCATTCCGGCCTGCACCCGCAACTCACGCGCCAGGATCGAGATCAGGTCGGCATTGCCGCCATGGCTGTTCAGGATCACGATCTTGCGCACCCCGGCGCGGGCAACGGACAGGCCGATCTCGGTCCAGGCAGCCAACGCTGTGGTGGCGGAGAGCGTCAGCGTGCCGGGGGCCCAGAGATGCTCGTTCGACTTGCCGACGGCCATGACCGGCAGAATACAGAGATCAAGGTCGGCGGGCGCCCGCTCGGCCAGAAGCGCACAAAGATGGGTGTTTATGATCGTGTCGGTACCGACCGGCAGGTGTGGCCCGTGCTGCTCGACCGCCGCAGTGGGCAGGATGGCAATCGTGCGCATCGGATCGATGTCGCGAAAAGCTGGTGCCCGCAGCGAAGCCCATTGCCGGTCTTGTGCCGGGGGCACGGTCATTCTGCGGCCTCGACACGGTGCGATGGCGGTTCGGGCAGGCTGACCGGAACCTGTCGGCCGATGAGCTTGTCCATTTGAGCCGCGACGCGGGCCAGGTGGGCGCGGCGGCTTTCCGGGGTGGAACTGTCCATCCGGTAGTGCGCTGCAAAGGCCCGGCGGTGGAACGGCGTCAAGAGAAGGCCGACCCCGCGGGTCAGGGTCCGCCTGCCTGGCGCTCCGACAAAGAAAGTGATCCAGCGACTGGCCCCGCATGTCGTGAAGACGCCAAGCCTTTTGATGTGGCGCAGCCCCGGCCGGATCGAGCGGTTCGCGCCTTCGGGCATGAGGAATGCCACATCGGGCAAGAGTACCCGGTCAAGCCAGCCTTTCAGCATGGCGGGCAGTCCGTACCACCAGGTTGGGTAAACGAAGATCAGCGTGTCGCACCAGCGGATGTCTTGCACCTCTTGCGCCACGGGCGCGCAATTGCCGGGGCAATCGAGATAGCTGGACCACTCGGTCTCGGTCAGGATCGGGCTGAACCCGCTGGCGTAAAGGTCGTGTAGTCGCACTTCAGCCCCGGCCGAAGACAGCTTGGCCAGCACGAGATCCCGTACGGCAGCATTGAAGCTTTGCGGCGAGGGGTGACAATAGACGACAAGAGCGCGCATCAGAACTGCTCCATCTTGCGCTGCACGCGGGCAAGATAGTCCGCGCGCCTGGCCGCATCCGCGCGATTCATGTCGTAGAGGGCCATGTAGAGAAAGCTATCCGGTCGACAGGCATGACGGAAGGCCCGTGACACCACACGGCGGGGTGGATCGCCGGCCAGAAACGCGCGCAGGCGGTTGGCGCCGTAGGTGGTGACCGATGCCAGTTTCCGGATATGGGTCATCGCCGGTTTCACCTTGCCGTCTTCAAGCCGGAAGGTAATGCCGGGCAGGAAGACGCGGTCGGTATAGCCCTTGAGGATCGCCGGAAAACCGAAGTTCCACACGGGATGCACGAAGACCAGCGCCTGTGCCGCCCGCAGTCGATCGACATGGTCCTGAACAGGCGCGGTGTTCGTGGCCATGTCATGGTAGCCGCGTCGTTCTTCGGCCCCCATGACAGGATCAAAGCCCTCGGCGTAAAGATCGCAGAGGTCCACCTCCCACCCCCGCGCCGCCAATGTGCCGGTGACCGTGTCGCGAAGCGCGGCCGCGAAGCTTTCGTCGCAAGGATGGGCGTAAAGGACCAGCGCGCGCGTTGTCATCTTGCGGGTGTCATCCCGGGATAGCTGTACATGCGCGAATAATCCCAGTCGGGTGCGTCCCAGGCGATCATCTTGCCGGGGTTGAGGATACCCTTGGGATCGGCCTGCCGCTTGAAGGCAAGCTGAGCCGCATCCGCCGACTGCCGCCCACCCTCTTCCAGCGTATAGCGGTGCGGGTTGAAGACATGGGCGCCCATGGCCTCATGTTGGCGAATGATCTCGTCCAGCCGCGCCTCGCTGGTAAACCGGACCAGCGTGAGGCCCGCAAAGGCCATCTGCCCACCCATACGCATCGCCTCGAGGTGCTGGATCAACTCACCCGGGAAAGCCGCGCGGACGGCGGTGATCTTCTCCTCATAGACGCCGGGGGCATAGGCGACCTGCAGATAGGTGATCGACGGATCGACCTTCAGCGCCCGCAAGGTCGTGTGGTTCCAGCCGTATTCGTAGACCGGACCGGGTTCTTTCGGCCACTGGGTCGTATCGCTGCGGAAGATGAGCGCGGCGCCCGGATAGCGCGCGAGGAAAGTGAGAAAGCCGTCCATCGATTGCGGTGCGATCATGAGGCCGAGAACCGTGTCCTCGGCGGTCACATGGGGCGCGAGACGCGGGAAATAGGCCTGCGCGGTCGGCGCCTCATAGACCGAGATCAGCTTTTTCAGGATCCCGTCCTGATGGCCAAGCTCGCCCGCCATCCGGACGGCAGCCGGAAAATCGCGATGGGTCACGAAAATCTCGACCCAATCATAGGCCGGGGCCAGCGGCATCTCGATTTCGGTGATGATGCCGTTGGTGCCATAGGCGTGGCTGACGCGATGCAGCTCTTCGCCGGTGAAGTCATGGACCTGCGGTTTCGCTTCGGCCGTGACGACGCGGAGCCGCAGGATGTTGCCCAGGTCGCGCAGCACACCCCAGGTGCAGGACCCGACTCCGCCCGAGCCGCCAGCGATGAAGCCACCGATCGTGGCGGTGGCGTGGGTCGAAGGGTGCATGCGCAGCTCTTGCCCCGAATGTGCGCGGGTGGCGGCATCGAGGTCGCGGATCAGGCAACCGGGTTCGGCGATGACGCGGCCGGGGTGGATCGCCTTGACCACGGCCATGTGCTTCATGTGCAGGATGATCCCGCCCCGCATCGGCATCGCCTGGCCGTAATTCCCGGTCCCGGCCCCCCGCACGGTCACGGGCACCTCATGGGCATGCGCGGCCGCCAGCACTTCGATCACTTCGGCTTCGCTGCGGGGCGCCACGACGAAATCGGCGGTCAGATGGTCCATCCGGGCCTTGAGGACCGGAGAGTACCAGAAGAAATCGCGCGACTTGGCCCGGACCGAGATCGGGTTCTCGTCAATATCGAGATGGCCCAGGGCGGATCTCAGGGCTGCGACGCTCATGCGGTCCTCATCAGGTCATCCAGTTCCGAATAGTCGGGCAGGTTGCGATCTACGGCCCGACCGGACCGCAAGAGTATGCGGTCGTGCTGGGGCCGGGCGAAAAGCTCATTCCAGGTCCGGGCGCGGAAGATCATCAGGTCGGCTGGCGCCCCTGGCGTGAGCGAAGGCGGAGCAAAGCCGCAAAGTGCGGCCGGCGTGCCCAGGACCGCCTGAACCCAGTCTTCGGCGGAATGATCAAGATGAGCGATCCGCGTGGCCTCGCGCAGAACCTCGACCATGTCGAGATCGCCATAGGCATAGAACGGGTCACGGGTGTTGTCGCTGGCGAAGGCCACCGGAATGCCGAGAGCGCGAGCCTCGTGGACCAGCGTCACCCCGCGGGCGCGGGGCGTGCGGGCTGCCTGGCGATCCTGCAGGTATAGGTTGCACATCGGCAGGCTAACGATGCCGACCCCCGCCTTTGCGCAAAGATCGAGGGTTTGCAGAGCCTCGGCCTCGGGCATGGTGGAAAGCGAACAGCAATGCCCGGCGACGATCCTGCCCTTGAACCCCGTATCCAGCGCGGCCTGGGCGATCTGTGCCAGCGTGTTGACCGAGGGATCCATCGTTTCATCGGCGTGGAAATCGGTGTCCAAGCCCCTGTCGCCCGCCAGCTGGAAGAAACGCCGCAGACGTGTGGGCATGTCGGGCATGGGGAAAGTGAAAAGACCCAGAATGCCCCGATGCGCTGCGACCCGGTCGGCAAGGGACACAAATGCCGGGTCCAAGACCAGATCGCATCCCGCAAGCGAGGCGGCCTGCAAGTCGACCCGCCCCGCCCATTCCTGCCGCAGTTCCGAAAAGATCGGCCACGAGATTTCGTCCTGCGGCCCGATGCTGTCGAGATGCGTACGGATCGCCCTAGTGCCATGCGCGAAAGCGGACCGCAGGCCGAACTCCATCCGGCGGCGCAGGTCGGCGGCGGACCAGTGCAGTTCGCGATCCGCCCCGGCCGCGGCGAGCGCGCCCGGGAAGGTGCCGTCGGGATTTGGACTCCGGCCCCAGATATGGCCTTTGTCGAGATGGGTGTGCATGTCGATGAGGCAGGGCAGCACCAGCGCGCCCTTCAGGTCGACTTCGGCCATGCCGGGTGTCGCGGCGGCGATGTGGCCATCGGCCAGGGCGATATCACCCCGAACCAGATCTCCGGACTGGCCCAAGAGGCAGGCCGGAACCGTAGCGTTCCTAAGGCGTACAGGGTCTTCTGGCAAAATGACTGTCATGTTTCGCGCCGGATCGCGCTTTCGTGCCATTTGCGCAGGGCAAACCACGACACGAAACTGGTGAGGGCAAAGATTGCCACGCCGACGACGGCAATCAGGGCAAGGGCGGCAAACATCCGGGGAATGTTCAGCCGGTACGAGGCTTCAAGGATACGGAAGGCCAGGCCCGAACCCGCGCCGCCCGTGCCCACGACATATTCCGCCACGATGGCACCGATCAGCGCCAGCCCTCCGGCGATGCGCAGGCCGCCCAGAAAGTACGGGAGCGCCGAGGGCAGTTGCAGGAAGATCAGCCGCTGCCAGCGACTGGCCCCATAGATCGCGAAAAGGTCGCGCAGGTTGTGATCTGTGGATTTCAGGCCCAGCGTGGTGTTCGAAAGGATCGGGAAGAAGGCCACGATCCAGGCGCAGATCAGGACACGGGCCGTCGGTTCCTTGACATAGATGAAGATCAGGGGCGCGATCGACACGATGGGTGTGACCTGCAGGATCACCGCGTAGGGGTAGAAGACCAGTTCGGCAAACCGGCTCTGGTTGAAAAGGATGGCCAGCAGCACTCCGCCCAACACGGCCACGGCCAGCGCCATGATCGTGATCTTCAGGGTCACCCAAAGCGCGTCGGCCAGGATCAGACGGTCGGTGACCAGCTGTTCCCAGATGCGGGTTGGCGCAGGAAGCAGATAGTGCGGCACCTCGTAGGCAATGACGTACCATTGCCAAAGCCCAAGTGTCGCGCAGACCACCAGAACCGGGATCACCCAACGCGCCACGGTCTCGATCCGCGCGCTGCGGGCCCGGCGTGCTTCCTCGGCATCCCAGACGGCGGCGGCGCGGTCATCGGCGAGGGTCATGCCGGCTCTCCCATCGCTTGCGCCAGTGCCCGGGACACCACCTGCGCATGGGCGGCATAGGTTGTCGAAGTGCGGAACTCCATCCTGCGGGGATAGGGCGCGTCGACCTGAAGTTCCTCAACCACCCGGCCGGGGCGCGGCGCCATGACGATGATCCGGTCGGACAGGAAGACGCTTTCGAAGACCGAATGGGTAACGAAGATCACCGTGCAGCCGATCTTGCCGCGCATGGCGAGAAGGTCGTTGTTCAGCTTTTGCCGGGTGATTTCGTCCAGGGCCGCGAAGGGTTCATCCATCAGGATCAGGCGCGGGCCGGTGACCAGCGCCCTTGCGATCGAGACCCGCATCTTCATGCCGCCCGAAAGCTCTCGCGGGTAGGCGTCGTGAAAGTTCGACAGGCCGACAAGGTCCAGCGCCTCGTCCACGCGGCTGCGCACAGAGGCAAAGCCCTGGCCGCGCAGGCGGAATGGCAGATGGACATTCTGAGCCACCGTGGCCCAGGGCATCAGTGTGGGTTCCTGAAAGACGACGCCGAGGTCGCCCTTCTGCTGGCCGCCGGACCAAAGGATGCGGCCCGCCGTCGGCTGCATCAAACCGGCGATCAAGCGCAAAGCGGTGGATTTGCCACAACCCGAAGGGCCAAGGAGCGACAGAAAATCCCCCTCGTTCAATGCCAGGTTCATGCCCTGCAGGGCTGTGACGGTGCCATTGAACACCTTGGCGACGCCCTGCATCTCCAGAAGCCGGGGACGTTCGCCCAGTGGTCGAATGGTGCGTTGTGCAAGTTCGGTCATGTGCAGATCCCGAAGGGACGGAGCAACCGGAACGCGTCCGGATGCCCCGTCGCCTGCCCTGCCTACTCGGCCGGACGGAGGTCGAGGCCGACCTTCTTGTTGACGAACTGCAAGGTATAGCCCTTGCGGATATCCACGCCCTCCGGCAGCACGCCGGCCTTGACCATGGACGCGTAGAAGGCGTCCATGTGGGCGTCGGTCATGGCGCCGATCCCCATCGTCAACGCGTCGCCGCTGTCGACAATCCCATATTCCTTCAAGGCCCCGATCGAGAAGGCGATGGCTTCGTCCGACATCTCCGGATTGTCGGCCTTGATCATTTCCACGGCCTTCGTGTTGTCGCCGTAAAGGAAGTTGTACCAGCCGATGGCCGAGCCATCGACAAAGCACTGCACGACCTCAGGGCGATTGGCGACCGTGTCCGCCATGGTTTCGATGATGGTGGAATAGGCATCGTATCCGGCGTCCGCCATCAGCCAGGCATCCGGTTTCCAGCCTGTCTCCTTCTCGACGAAGTAGGGCTCGGAGGTGAGATATCCCTGCATCCCCCAGGTCGGGTTGGCGATGAGGGGGGCAGCGCTGAAGGTATAGACCTCGCGCTGCTCGGGCTTGAAGCCATAGGCGCTGATCATCCAGGCCCAGAAGGTCGTGACCCCACCATCCGAGATCAGGACCTTGTCCAGTTTGGCCAGATCGGCAAAGGACGCGGCGGCTCCGGGATGGGTGACGATGACCTGCGGATCCTTCTGGAACGTCGCGGCGACCGTCACGATCGGCAGGCCTTCGATCACCGCGTTGATCGTGTCGAGCGTCGAGCCGCCCATGTTGAAATCGACCTGACCCGCCAGCATCAGCGCGCGGTTGTTCACCTGCGGGCCGCCCGGAAGAATGGTCACATCCAGTCCGCAGGCGGCGTAGGTCCCGTCCGCCACGGCCTGGTAATAGCCGCCGTGTTCTGCCTGGGCGACCCAATTCGTGCCGAAGGTGACAGCGACATTCTGGGCCGAGGCGGGCAGGGCCAAGACTGCGGCGGTGACTGAGGCAAGCAAGGGACGCGAAATGGGATGCATGGTTCGGCTCTCCTGTTGGTTGACCTGTCCGGCGCGCAGGATCGTCCGCTGCGTGACGTTGGCTGATCCTTGCAGACCTCAAGTCGCCTCGCCAGAGTTTTTGGCTGGTCCCGCTGCACGTTGAGGATGAAATGCCCAACCGGCAGGCGTTTGTCGGGCCAGCGATTTGCCAATGTGCAGGCTTCATGCACTAGATGCCGCGTCCACTGCCGGAGCCCGGAATGCGCCCGTTGATACCGCCGTCGATTCGTCCGCCCTTTGCCGCCTATTCCCATGGGGTCGAGGTGCCGCCTGGCTTGCGCTGGGTCTGCTCTTCCGGCCAGCTTGGCCTAGCGCGGGACGACACTCTGCCGGACACGGCCTATGGCCAGGCCGTACAATGTTTTGCCAATTGCTTGGCAATCCTTGCCGAGGCCGGGATGACCCCGGCCGATGTCATGCGCATCAATGCCTTCGTGACCGACCGGGCGCATATGCAAGGCTACATGCGCGCCCGGGACGAATGGCTGGCAGGCCTCACGCGCCTTCCCGCCTCCACGCTCGTCATCGTGTCAGGATTTACCCGGCCAGAGTTCCTGGTCGAGGTCGAGGTCACGGCAGCGGCGCCCTAAAGCGCGAGGCAGGGCAGGGCCGGCAGCAACACCCCGTCAGAAGGTGTTGAGCCAGCCCCCTTGGCCCGGTCGAGCGGTCATGCGCGCTTGCAGTAGGTGTCGCGCAGCGCCGTCACGATGGCGGTCACTTCCTCGCGCGCCAGGTGGTAGATCACGCTTTTCCCGTTGCGCTGCGCCTGGACAATCCCCTCGGCGCGCAGTCGCATCAGTTGCTGTGACACGCTGACAGGATTGGTTCCCAGCGCAGCGGCGAGCTGAGTGACATTCAGGTCTCCGTCGATGAGCAGACACAGGATCTGCAGCCGCCCTTCGTGAGAAAGCGTCTTCAGAAGCGCTACCGCCCGGGCCGCCTGTTCAGGCGTGCCACCGAAGCCTTGGAGCATATCTGCCATGACCGTCCCAACCTATTTGAAGGCGCTACCCTTCTTCACACCCATTGCCCGGAACACCATCGCCGCCGGGCAGAAGCCGGTTAAGGACGACTGGATCAGATTCAGACCGATGAAGACGGTGAACCAGACGAACAGCGGCGAAACATAGACCGTCAGCAGGACGCTGAGAAGGACCATTGCCCCGGCAAAACGCAGTACAGCAACATCAAGCGACATTTCGGACCTCATCCTTTTGTGGTTTCCTTGAGTTTGTCGATGCCCAGCACCTTGAGAGCCAGGCTTTCGTAGAAGGGCTCGGACGTGCCCTTGCGAAGCTTCCGCAGGAAGTATTTCTCGAACCCCGCCTTCGCGAGATGGACCCATTTTCCGCTGGACGACCAGTTGACGTTTCGCGGCGGAATCTGGGGTTGAGCGACAAAGGCGATGCCCCCATCGCCGAAATCGGCAAGGCAGACCGCATTCCAGGTGCCTATGCTTTCGGGCGCCTTGCCACGGACCAGCGCCCCGATGTTATGGGAGGTCGCCGTGACCATGCTTTCGATCATGAAGCCGGTCTTCGGCACGCCACACGGCACTGGCGTCGGCCCCATCGGCGGGATCGCGACGCAGACGCCGACGGCGAAGACATTGGGGAATTTCGGGTTCCGCTGGTGCTTGTCGACGATGGTGAAACCGCGCGGGTTTGAAAGGCCCTCGATGCCCGAGACCGGCTTGATCCCCCGGAAGGCCGGAAGCATCATCGAGAAGGCGAAAGGCAAGTCCTTCTCGGCCTTGGGTTGGCCGTCTTCGCCCACCTCCTCGACAAACATGTGGCCCTCTTCCACGCGCTTGATCCGGGTGTTGGTCATCCATTTGATGTGCTTCTCGCGCATCTGGCTTTCCAGAAGACCCTTGGTATCGCCCACGCCGTCCAGACCCAGGTGGCCGATATAGGGTTCCGGTGTGACGAAGGTCATCGGCACGCGGTCCCGCACCTTGGCCCGGCGCAAAGCGGTTTCCAGGATGAACAGGAACTCATAGGCCGGGCCGAAGCAGCTTGCCCCCTGCGCCGCGCCGATCACCACTGGGCCGGGGTTTGCGACCAGCTTCTCGAACACCGATTTCGCGGCTTCTGCGTGGTCGATGTGGCAGATCGACTGTGTGTGTCCCTGCGGCCCAAGCCCGGGAACCTCGTCGAAGGCAAGCTCCGGCCCCGTTGCGATCACGAGATAGTCGTAGGAAACCGACGTCCCGTCGACGAGCGCGATCCGGTTTTCCTCGGGTACCAGCTTCTCGGCTGCCACCGGGATGAAGCCGATCCCCTTCTTCGCCATCGTGGGGGCCAGGTCCACCGTGATGTCCTCGCGATCCCGCCAACCGACGGCGATCCAGGGGTTCGAAGGCACGAAGTGATACTTCGGGTCCTTCGTGACGACTGTCACCTTGTCCTCGGGCCTCAGTTGGTCTTTCAGCTCGTAGGCCATGATGGCGCCACCCAAACCGGCGCCCAGTACAACGACATGTGCCATTTCAGTCTCCCTCTCAGGTCAGGTGGGTTTGCCGGTCATGTGCGGAACACGCGGTAGATGGCCGGGATGACAAGAACGGTCAGCAGGGTGGAACTCAGCAGACCGAACAGAAGCGAGATCGCGAGACCCTGGAAAATCGGGTCCGCCAGGATCACCACTGCGCCGATCATGGCGGCGATGGCGGTCAGCAGGATGGGTTTGAAGCGAATCGCCCCGGCCTCGATCAGCAGCTCGGTGGTGACGGGGCCTTGCCCGTGGCGAATGAAGTCCACCAGAAGGATCGAGTTGCGCACGATGATCCCGGCCAGCGCGATGAAGCCGATCATCGACGTTGCCGAAAACGGCGCGTTGAAAAGCCAGTGGCCGACCATGATTCCCAGGAAGGTGAGCGGGATCGGTGTCAGGATGACGAGCGGCAGCTTGAACGATCCGAACTGGGCCACGACCAGAATGTAGATGCCCAGCAGCGCGATTCCAAAGGCCGCCCCCATGTCACGGAAGGTGACAAAGGTGACTTCCCACTCGCCATCCCAAAGAAGGGTGACCTTCCCCTCGTCTTCAGGCTGACCGTGGAAATCGATTTCCGGCTTCGTCCCTTCCGGCCAGTCCATCTTCTCGATCTGGTCAGCCACGGCCAGCATGCCGTAAAGCGGCGCCTCGAAGGCCCCGGCAAGCTCGGCCGTCACCATCTCGGCATCGCGGCCATTGTGACGGAAGATCGGGAAGCTGGCGGCCTCTTCCTCGATGCGCAGGACATCACCCAGCTCAACCACGCCACGCGCTCCGGGAAGGGCATTGGCGGGGATCGGCGTGGTCAGGAAGCGTTCGTCCATGACACGGTCGGACTTGTCGCGTTCCACGACAAGCGGGATCGGCAGGCGCCCTTCGCCACGGTGGGAATAGCCCACTGTCTGGCCGCCGTTCAGGAGCGCAAGCGTGTCAAAGACGTCCTGTTCCTGCACGGCATAGAAGTCGAGATCGTCGGTCGAGATGGTCGCACGGAGGCGCCGCGCCTGCGTGCCGAAACTGTCATCGACATCGACGATGAACGGCACGGCCTCGAAGGCCTGGCGGATCATCGTGGCCGCTGTCCGGCGGGTTTCGGCATCCGGCCCATAGACCTCGGCCAGAAGGGTGGCGATGACCGGCGGGCCGGGAGGGGGCTCCACGACCTTGAGGCTGGTGCCCTCCGGCACGGTCAGGGCGGCCAGGCGCTCGCGCAGGTCCAGCGCAATGTCATGGCTTGCCCGGTCGCGATCCGACTTTGGGGTCAGGTTGATGGCGACTTCGCCAAGCTGGGGTTCCGAACGCAGGTAGTAGTGACGGACGAGCCCGTTGAAATTGAAGGGCGCGGGCGTCCCGGCATAGGTCTGGAGCGAGGTGACCTCGGGCAGTTCCAGCACCACATCTGCCACGTCGCGCGCGACACGGTCGGTGGCCTCGACCGATGCGCCTTCGAGCAGGTCGATGACGACCGACAGTTCGGACTTGTTGTCGAAGGGCAGGAGCTTGACCGTCACGTCGCGGGTGAAAAGTGCTGTGAGCGAGCCAAAGGACAAGGCTGCCGTGACCAGCAGGAACCCAAGACTGCGGGTCTTGGAGGCAAGGATCGGGCGTGCGACCGCTGCATAGGCGCGCTCGAGTCTGCCACCGTGATGCCCGCCGTGCACGTCATCCCCGGCATGATCATGCATGTCCGCCCGACCGGCAATCTTGACCATCAGCCAAGGGGTGATGATGACCGCGACGAAGAAGGAAAAGATCATCGCGGCCGAGGCATTGGCCGGGATCGGGGACATGTAGGGGCCCATCAAGCCACTGACGAACAACATGGGCAGCAGGGCCGCGACCACAGTCAGCGTGGCGACGATGGTGGGATTGCCGACCTCGGCCACCGCATCGATCGCCGCCTGGATGCGCGACCGGCGCTTGTTCATGCCCCAGTGGCGGTCGATGTTCTCGATCACCACGATGGCGTCGTCGACAAGGATGCCGATCGAGAAGATGAGCGCAAAAAGCGACACCCGGTTGAGCGTGTAGCCCATGACCCAGGCCGCGAAGAGCGTAAGCAGGATCGTCACCGGGATCACGATCGCCACCACCATCGACTCGCGCCAGCCGATGGCAAAGAGGACCAGCGCAATGATCGAGACAGTCGCAAGGCCGAGGTGGAACAGGAGTTCGTTGGCCTTCTCGTTCGCGGTCTCGCCGTAGTCACGGGTGACGGTGATCTCGACCCCCTCCGGGATCAGCTTGTCTTCCAGCGCGTGGACACGGTGCAGAACGTCTTCCGCCACCACGACCGCATTGGCGCCGGCACGTTTGGCAATGGCCAGTGTAACCGCCGGGCCGCCAGTCGCGCTGCCATCCTCAGCCTTCGCCAGATGTGAGACGATCGACTGGCGGGTGTTCGCGACATAGGCCACGCGGGCCACGTCCGAGACATAGACCGGTCGGCCGTCGCGCGTCGTAAGCAAGAGGTTTGCCACTTCGGATGGAGCCGTCAGCGTCTCTCCGGCCACCAGGTCGATCATCTGACCCTGGTCGCGCAGCTTGCCGGTATTCAGGGTCCGGTTCGCCTGGGCGACTTTCCCTGCCAACTGCTGCAGGGTAACGCCGTAAAGCGCCAGCCGGTCGGGGTCGGGCTCGATCCTGATCGCATCCTGTGCATCGCCCACAAGATAGGTCAGGCCCACATCTTCGGTCTTCGCGACTTCGGTCTGCAGCGTGCGTGCAATTCGTGTCAGATCGGTCGCGGTCAGGTCTTCGGCCGACAACGTCAGCGTCAGGATGGCCACATCGTCAATGCCCCGGCCGACGATCAGCGGCTCGGGGATCCCGACCGGGATGGAACCGATGTTCGCCCTGACCTTGTCATGCACGCGCAGGATCGCGTCTTCCGAGCGGGTGCCCACTTCGAAGCGCGCCGTGACCATGGCGGCATCGTCCCGCGTGGACGAATAGACATGTTCAACGTCGTTGATCCCCTTGACGATGACTTCCAGCGGTTCGGTCACCAGCTTGACAGCATCCTCGGCCTTCAACCCCTGGGCCTGCACATGGATGTCGACCAGAGGCACGGAGATCTGGGGTTCTTCCTCACGCGGGAGCGAGACGAGGGCGACAATGCCGGCCGCGAGTGCGGCAAGGATGAAGAGCGGTGTGAGCGCCGAGTTGATGAAGGCCGTGGTCAGCCCCCCGGCAATGCCCAGAGGATGCTTGCGGTCAGTCATGGCTCACCTCGGCGGCGGGAACCACCACATCGCCTTCGGAAAGGCCGCTGATCACCTCGACCATCTCGACGCCGTCGATGAGGTGCAGTTCCCCCAGAACGACACTGCGAAGGCCGACCTTGCCGGCGGTCTGAAGGCCGACGAAATCCAGGCCGGATCGGGTCAGGACGCTCGCCTTCGGCACCAGCAGCGCCGCGCGTTCGCCGACCGGCAGGCGGACCAGCATTCGCGCACCCACAAAGCGGTCGGGCAGGCCGTCGATTTCGACATCGGCGACGACACGTCCGCCTTCGATGAGCGGATAGATCCGGGCAAGGCTGCCCTCATGGTCGCCGGTCGCGTCCGAAATCCGGATCGCGTCGCCTTCGTTCAAGGCTATGGCGTGGCGTTCCGGAACCGAGAGCCGCAGGAATGTCCCGCCGCCCCCGATGACTGCGGCGACTTCGCCCGGCATGACGACAGCGCCCTTGGTCACAGGAACCTCCAGCACCCGGCCCGCAACCGGGGCAAGGACGGTCCCTTCACTGGCCTGCTGCCGGATGACCTCGGCCTGAGCATCCAGTGCGGCGATCTCGCCCCGCAGGACGTCAACTTGTGTGCGCAGAGCATCAACCCGTTGGGTTGTGGTGACCCCGTCCTTCAGAAGCTCCTCGCCGCGCGAGAGGTCCGCTTGCGCGTTGGCAAGACGGGCGTCGAGTGCACCGCGCTGGGCGGAAAGGGCGTCGAGCTGGAAGTCGAGCTTGTCGTCGACGATCCGTGCAAGGGCTTGCCCCGCAATCACCAGATCGCCTTCCGTCACCGACAACTCGACCAGGGTTCCCCCAAGCCGCGCCCGCGCGGGAATGCGATCGCGCGCCTCGACCGTGCCGTAGACCGCTTTCCATTCGGTGACTTCGGTTGAGACCACAGCCACATCCTCGGCGAAGGAAGGGTTCGCAGCCATCAACAGAAGGGTGGCAATCAGAAGCGCGGCGGAATTGCGGAGCATGCGACTCGGGTCCATTTTTGATAGATCTATAGCTATATAGCTTCAAAGGTTTGAAGATCAATAGGTGAATTGGCCGATCTGATGCCAGGCGATCCGAGCGACCCAGAGCATGCCCTTCGGCAGCACGGGTCCACGGACGGGCAGGCGACGCCGAAAGTTGCGAAGGGGAAGCAAGGGCTTGACTGGATCTGCGGCCCATGGCCTAACTCCACGCCCCCAAACACTTCCCCAGGAGAGGGAATTTGGGAAAGATGAAATGCTTGAACTTGGGAATTGGAGTGCGCTGCGAATGACGATGGAACGTATCACGCTGGGGCCGATCACGATGTCCCGGCTGGTCTACGGCATGTGGCGGCTGGGCGATGACCCCGACACGTCACCCTCGCATGTCCAGGCCAAGATCGAGACTTGCCTGGCGCAGGGCATCACGACGATGGACCAGGCCGACATCTACGGTGGCTACACGGCCGAGGCCTTGCTGGGCGCGGCGCTCAAATCGGCGCCGCATTTGCGGGACCGGATCGAGATCGTCACGAAATGCGACATCGTCGCCCCGGTCGGCCGGCATTCTGCCGCTCGGGTGAAGTACTACGACACATCGGCCAAACATATCACCGCCTCGGTCGAGACCAGCCTGCGCGAAATGTCGACGGACCGGATCGACCTCTTGCTGATCCACCGCCCCGACCCCCTGATGGACCACCACGAGACGGGCCGGGCTCTGGATGGCCTGGTCGCCAGCGGCAAGGTGCGGGCGGTCGGCGTGTCGAACTTCCGGCCCTGGGATTTCTCGCTGCTGCAATCGGCGATGAACACTCCGCTCGTCACCAACCAGATCGAGCTGTCGCTCAACTGCCGCGATCCTTTCACCAACGGCGACATCGCGTACTTGCAGGAACGGGGGGTCGCACCGATGGCCTGGAGCCCGCTGGCCGGGGGCCATCTGCGGGCCGAGGCCAACGGCGGCCTCAGCGCCAGACTGGACCAACTGGGCAAGGCGGCGGGCACCGACTGGACCGCCGTTGCCGTGGCCTGGCTTTTGCACCACCCGTCCAAGATAATTCCCGTTCTGGGCACCAACACCCTGTCGCGCATCGCCACCATCTCGGACGCGCTGCGCGTGCCAATGGACCGCCAGACCTGGTTCGAGCTCCTGACGCTCGCCCAGGGGCATGAGGTCGCCTGACGGGCGATAGGGCTCGAAGCGGCTGAAGGGGTAGGGCGGTCCTGGCCGCCCTACCTGGTGTTTTCGAAGATCACCCGCGCCAGAAGGCCCGAACCGCCGCGGGCCGTCTCAAGCGACAACCGGGCACCAAACAGCGCCGAGATTTCGGCGGCGATCGCCAGACCAAGTCCGGTCCCCGAGGTCTGGCTTCTGGCCAGGGATGGCAAGGGTCGGCCGGTCCCGCTGCGGGCGCGATCCGCCAGGGCCCGCTGTTCGGGCGAAAGGCCAGGGCCATTGTCCTCGACCTCAAGTGCAATGGCATCATCGTCGCGCTTTACCCGGACGGTCACGACGGCCCCGCGACCGGCGTAGCGGATCGCATTTGCAACCAGGTTCTTGAGAAGCTCGGCCAGAAGGACGGCGTCGGCGATCGCGCTGGCTTCATCCTGGCCTTCGTATCCCAGGTCGATCTCTTGCTGCAGCGCGACCGGCACCATTTCGACCGTGACTTCCTTGGCGACGGCGGCAATGTCCACCGGTTGAAGGACCCCCGCACCAGAGCTCGCATCGACACGCGCCAGGACCAGAAGCTGCGCAAGAACCCGTTCCGCCCGCTCAAGGGCGATCCTTGCCTTTTCGCGCGCCATAGCGGCGTCGCCTGGCTCGGAGCTGCGGTCCATCAGGGCCAATTGGGTGCGAACGACCGAAAGGGGCGTACGCAGCTGATGGCTGGCATTGCCGGTGAAGTTCCGCAGCGCATCGAGCGCTGTTTCAAGCCGCAGCATGAACGAATTGATCGCCGCGACCAGCGGCTCGACCTCTTCCGGCGTATCGGCGGTCACGGGCCGTAGATCACCGGGTGAACGCAAGGCAATCGCATCTCCCAGACGTTCAAGCGGGCGAAGGGCCACCGTGACCGCAACCCAAACCAGAGCGCTGACCCCAAGGATAAGGACCGCAAGCCGCAGGGCCGAGCGCCACAGGATGGCCCGCGCAAGTGCGGTACGCGCCCGCGTCGACTCGGCCACTGTGACGGCAAAGGGAATGGACGTCGCACCAGTCGAGATTTCCCGCCTCAGGGTTGCACTGCGGATGCCGACGTCACCGTATACCCCATCGGCAAAGGCGACACCGCCCGCAGGGGCCGGAACCACCGCAAGGTCGTCATATCCGGTCAGGAAGCGGCCGACCGGGCCGTCGACGCGGTAGAACACCTTGTCCTGGGCCGTCGATGTCAGCATCTCAAGCGACGAATAGGGGATATCGACCTCGAGACCGCCGGTCTCGTCGACGGTCACCCGCTCGGCGATGGCCAAGGCCGAGCCGATCAAGACCCGGTCCGAAACGCTTTGCGCCGTGCGCAAGGCTTCCCGCCAGGTATCCATCAGCGCGATCAGGCCCAAACTCACCGTGGCCAGCAAGAGCCAAAGCAGCAGGCGGCGGCGCAGCGAATAGGGCTTCATGACGGATCGACCGGCTTTTCCAGCAGATAGCCGATGCCACGGACGGTCCGGAGTGTCAGGTCGAAAGGCTGCAATCGGCGGCGCAGGCGCGAGACGTATTGCTCGATCGCGTTGTCGGACAGAATGTCCTCAAGCGAGGTCAGGGACTGCACGATGGCCTCTTTGCCAACGACCTTTCCCGCCCGCGTCAGCAGCAACTCCAAAAGTGCGCGTTCCCGTGGTGGCAGGTCGAGCGTCTGGCCATGGGCCGAGAATTGGCGTGTGTTCAGGTCCAGTGTCACCGGGCCGAGACTGACCGTCGCGGATCGCAACCCGGCTTGCCGTCGCAAAAGCGAGCGGACCCGTGCCTCGAACTCCCGGATGTCGAAGGGCTTGGCCATGTAGTCGTCTGCCCCGAGATCCAGTCCCCGCACCCTGTCCTCTGCCGCCCCGCGCGCTGTCAGGATCATCACGGCGGCGCGGTTGCCCTGCGCCCGCATTGCGCGCAGGACCGAAAGGCCGTCCAGTTCAGGCAGGTTCAGGTCAAGGATCATCAGATCGAATTGCTCGGCCGCGACAAGGGTGCGCGCTGCTTCGCCGTCATGCACGCAGTCGACCGCATAGCCCGACGAAACCAGAAGCGCGGTCAGCGCTTCGGCCAGTGGCAGATCATCTTCGACCAGAAGCAGACGCATCCTGTCCCCCCATCCGGCACGTTAGGCTGCAACTCAATGGTTGTGAACTGCCCCTGCATCGGGCAGCCTTTTGCGCATGCATGCCCTTGTCGGAACCCTGGCTGTCCTGACCTTTTCGGCCGCACCGGCCTTGGCCGATGTGGCGGTCTATCCGGCGCAGCAGGACGGCGGACCGGTACTGTCGATCTATTCGACACTCGACAACCATTTGGCCGCGCCCCTGATCGAGGCCTTTCAGGCGGGCAGGCCCGATGTGGCAGTGCGCTATGAGGATCTTCTGTCGGGCGAGCTTTCGGACCGCGTCATTGCGGAAACCGATGCGGGCCAGCCTACGGCCGATTTCATCTTTTCGGCGGCAATGGATGTGCAGCTGAAACTGGCCAATGACGGATATGGCCAACCCGTCTCGGTCCCGCTCGCGCAGGGCTGGCCCGCGTGGGCCAAGTGGCAGGACACCGCGTTTGCCTTGACCTTTGAACCGGCGGTTCTGGTCTACCACAAGCCCGCCTTCCCGGACGGGGCACCGCAGTCACGGCTGGAGCTTTTGGAGTGGCTTTCCAACGCCCCGGAGTCGATGACCGGGCGCATCGGCACCTATGACATCGAGAAGTCCGCCGTGGGTTATCTGTTCCTGGCCCGTGACGCCGAGCATTTTCCCGACATCTGGTCAATGCTCGCGGCCATGGGCAGGGCAGGGTTGCAGACCTTTCCGACCTCGCAGGACATCATCGACCGGGTGGCCGATGGGCGCTTGGTCCTGGGATACAACATCCTGGGATCCTATGCCGCCGATCGCGCCCGCTTGGCGCCTGACCTTGGGATGGTGCTTCTGCGCGACTATACTGTCGTCGTCTCGCGCGTGGCCCTCGTGCCGCGCGGCGCGGCCTCGCCCGATCTCGGCAGTGCTTTCCTTGCCTTTCTGATGAGCGCCGAAGGCCAGCGGATCCTGTCGGAAAAGCTGCGCCTGCCTTCGGTCAGCCTTGAGGTTTCGGGCGCCGGCAGCGGCGCGGCGATGCAGGCCGCTCTCGGCGATCAGTTGCGCCCCGTAGCTGTCAGCCCGGGTGTGCTTGTCTATCTCGACCAGGCCAAGCGACATCGGCTCTTGCGGCTCTGGCGTGACGCCCTGGGGCGGCAATGACCATGTCAGCTTCCTGACAGCTTGTTGTGCTGAACTCGTGGGCAAGGACGGCACGAGGAGGTGCCGCCTTGCAAAACCGGCACAATAATCCGTGCCTTGGGAGGAGAATCACGATGAAACACACGCTTCTTGGCGTTGCTCTTGCGGCTGCACTGGCGGTGCCCGCTGTAGCGAATGACTATATGATCATGGCCCCGGCGGCCCCCGGCGGCGGCTGGGACGGCACGGCCCGCGCGATGCAGGAAGTCATGCAGGCCGAAGGCATCTCGGCCTCGGTCCAGGTGCAGAACGTTCCCGGCGCGGGCGGCACTGTCGGTCTGGCGCAATTCGCCTCGACCACGTCGGGTGATGCAAGCCAGCTGATCGTCGGCGGCTATGTGATGGTGGGCGCGATCCTGACCAATGAATCGCCCGTCTCGCTGGCCGATGTCACGCCGATTGCGCGCCTGACCGGCGAAGCGGTCGGGATCGCGGTTTCTGCTGCAAGCCCGATCCAGAACATCAATGAACTGGTCGAGATGATGAAAGCCGACCCCGGCTCGGTGTCCTGGGCGGGCGGTTCTGCGGGTGGTGTGGACCACATCACCGTTGGCCTTCTGGCCAAGGCGGCAGGCATCGATCCGACCAAGATCAACTACGTTGCCTTCTCGGGTGGCGGCGAAGCCCTGGCGGCAATCCTGGGCAACCAGGTGACCGTGGGCATCTCGGGCGTGGGTGAGTTCCTGCCGCAGGTCGAAGCTGGCACCATGCGGATGCTGGCCGTGTCGACCGCCGAGAAATGGCCGGGCACCGATGCCCCGACGCTGATGGAATCGGGCTATGACGTGAACGTACAGAACTGGCGCATGGTGGCCGCCGCGCCGGGCCTGAGCGACGAACAGAAAGCCGCCGTCGCTGCCGACATTGAAAAGCTGGTGAACTCGGCCGGCTGGAAGGCGATGCTGGAATCCAAGGGCTGGGCAAACACCTATCTGGCCGGCGCAGATTTCGACGCCCAACTGGCCAAGGAAATCGAGGCAACGACCGCTGTCCTGAAGGACATCGGCCTGGTCAAATGAGCGATCAGAAAAACGCAGATGGACGTCGCCCCGGTGGGGCGGCGTTCTTTGTCGCGGCGCTTCTGGCCGCGCTTGGCTGCCTTCTGCTTTGGCAGGGGCTGTCCATTCCTGACAAGGGCGGCTACGCGGGCATCGGCTCGGGCGATCTTCCGATCTTCATCGCCATCTGCCTTTGGCTTCTGGCGGCAGCGCATGTCTGGAAGGGGATGCGCGAGGGTTCGCACCGGCTGCCTCGGCAGGAACCCCTTCCGGTTCTCTTCATCGTCGGCGGGCTGGCCATGCAGCTCATCTTGCTGAAGCCGCTTGGCTTCTCGATTGCCTCGGGTTTGCTCTTCGCCTGCACCGCAGCCGCTTTCGGCAAACGCCGCATCCATATCAGCCTGCCCATCGGGATCGGTTTTGCCCTGGTGGTCTATGGTGTCTTTGACCGGCTCTTGCAGTTGAACCTGCCTGCGGGAGTTCTTGAAAACCTGATCTTCGGGGGCTGAGATGACGACGTTCGACTTCCTGCTCCAAGGGCTTGGCACGGCCCTCGACCCGATGATCCTGCTTTATGCACTGATCGGCGTGACCCTTGGCACCGCCGTCGGCGTGTTGCCCGGCATCGGCCCTGCGCTGACCGTGGCTCTTCTCCTGCCCGTGACCTATGGACTGGACCCGGCGGGCTCACTGATCATGTTCGCGGGCATCTACTATGGCGGCATGTACGGGGGATCGACCACTTCGATCCTGCTGAACACGCCCGGTGAGAGCGCATCGATCGTCACGGCCCTGGAAGGCAACCAGATGGCGCGCGCCGGGCGCGGCGGTCCGGCGCTGGCCACGGCTGCCATCGGGTCTTTCGTCGCCGGGTTGCTGGCGACGCTGGCACTCGCCTTCCTTGCTCCTCATATCGTCAAGCTCGCCCTCGTCTTCGGTCCGCGCGAATACTTTGCGCTGATGGTGCTGGCGTTCGTGACCGTCTCGGCCGCTTTCGGCGACAGCACGATGAAAGGACTGACGTCGCTTTTCGTCGGCCTCGCGTTGGCTGTTGTCGGCATCGACGGGTTGACCGGTCAGGCGCGGCTGTCGTTCGGCGTGCCGCAACTTCTGGATGGGATCGAAGTCACCACGCTGGCCGTGGCCATGTTCGCTGTCGGCGAGGCGCTCTTCGTTGCCGCCCAGGGGGCAGGTGGCCAGGAAAAGGTCCACGCCATCAAGGGCTCGGTCGCAATGACCCGCGCGGATTGGGCGCGCTCGTGGAAACCCTGGCTGCGCGGAACTGCCATCGGCTTTCCCATCGGGGCAATGCCCGCGGGCGGGGCCGACATTGCCAGCTTCCTGTCCTACGGCACGGAAAAGCGCATGACCCGTCACCCCGAGGAATTCGGCCATGGGGCCATCGAAGGGGTGGCGGGGCCCGAGGCTGCCAACAACGCGGCGGCGGCCGGGACCCTGGTGCCTCTTCTGACACTGGGCCTGCCCACAACGGCCACGGCCGCCATCATGCTGGCGGGATTTCAGCAGTTCGGCCTGCAGCCGGGGCCCCTGCTCTTTGCCACCGCGCCCCAACTGGTCTGGGGCCTGATCGCCAGCCTGTTGATCGCAAATTTCATGCTGCTCGTGCTGAACCTGCCTTTGATCCGGCTCTGGGTGAAACTGCTGACCATTCCGCGCCCCTGGCTCTATGCCGGCATCCTGCTCTTTGCCACGCTGGGCACCATCGGCGTGAACCCCTCGCCGGTCGAGCTCTCGATGCTGATGGTCTTCGGCCTCATGGGGTACTTCATGCGTCTGCATGGCTATCCGATCGCGCCGGTTGTCGTCGGGCTGATCCTCGGACCCATGGCCGAGCAGCAACTCCGCCGTGCCCTGTCGATCTCGCAAGGAGATTGGACGACTTTGGTCAGCACGCCGCTTTCGGCCGGACTGCTGCTCGTCGCGCTGCTGGCGCTGGTTGTTCCGGCCTTCCTGCGCTGGCGTGGCAAGGGCGCTGTCCTTGCCCAGATCGCGGGCGACGAGGACTGATCGGCCCAACCATTGCATCTCTGCCGGATGGTCGGGGAAGGGCAGCCCCACTTATCGATTGGTCGGCGAGAAGGCCGCGCCACTCTGCGAGAGCGGAGGGGCGCGTCTGCTTGTAGGTGTAGGGGTCCTGCAGGTAGCGCTCTGTCGCATAATGGTTTTGGACCGACGCGAACCCTTGCAGCGTTCGCATGCGCCGAAACCGCAGCATCGCCTTTTCGTGTCGTCGGAACGGATGCACGAGTTCCCGGCCCGGTTATTGAGCCAGCGCTCCATCTTACGGTCGTCGTCGCGACCGAGCTCCTTCATGGCTGCGCCGTAGGATCGGACACTGGTCGATCGTGCGTTGGGATGTGACCGCGAAGTGACAACCCTTCCCTGGGTCAATCGCCGCCCCCGGCACTGGGGGCCGGAGCCTCTGCGCCGGATGGGTGTCCATGCGATCCACAAGCTTCTGCGCATTGCCCACCGCCGCTAGACAAGGTTGGGCACTCTCCCGTCCCGGTACGCGCAGCTGGGGAAGTGGCTTGCCGGAACATGCCTCTACCAGGCCCTTCCAGACCGTTCTCGTGCCCAATCTGGTAAAAAGGCGACCGGTATAGGGTTATCCGTTCCGGATCTTGCGCCATGCGTCGGTGATCAGACGCATCTGGTCGTCGGTCGGCGTCGGCTGGGCGTAAAGCCGCGCCATCAGCTCGGCATCGGGATAGATTGCCGGATCGGCCAAAATCTCAGGAGCCACAAAGGCTCGCGAGGCAAGGTTGGCGTTGGCGTAGTAGGTATAGTTGGACGTTGAGGCGATCACCTCCGGACGCAGCAGGTAGTTCAGGAAGACATGCGCGTTGCCGACATGGGCGGCATCGGAGGGGATGCAGAAATGGGCCACCCAGATCGGCGCGCCGGTTCTGGGACTGAAGGAGCCCAGATTTACCTCGATCCCGGCTTCCATCGCCCGACCCAGTGCCGCCGCATAGTCCCCCGCAAAAGTATTGGCGACGCAAACCTCGGACGTGGGCAGGGTGTTCAGGAAGTTGGTGTTGTCGAAGGTCTGGATGGAGGACCGGACCGCCAGGATCGCGGCCACGGCGGCATCGATGTTCTCGGCCGTCAGTGCCGCAGGATCAAGGCCAAGATGGGCCATGGTCATGCCCAGCACGGCCTCGGGTGTGTCCAGAAGCGTGATGCCGCAATCGGCCAGTTTCTCGGCATTCTCGGGCTTCAGGATCAGGTCAAGCGAGGTCAGATCGGCATCGGGCAGCCGTTCCTTGACCAGATCGGCGTTGTAGGTAATGCCCGCCGTGCCCCAGGTATAGGGAAAGCCATGGGCATTGCCTGGGTCCCAGGACGCCCCAAGGCGCAGGATTTCCGGATCAAGGTTACCCCAAAGCGGCAGCGCCTTGCGATCAATCGGTTGTACAGTGCCTGCCGGAACCAGCCGGGGCAGGCTGGATCCTGTCAGCAGCACAAGGTCATAGCCGGACTGTCCTGTCAGAAGCTTCGCCTCGGCTTCTTCGTTCGAACTCATCAGGTCATAGACAACTTCGATTCCGGTCTCGGCGGTAAAATCGGCAAGTGTGGTCTCGCCGATGTAATCAGCCCAGTTGTAGATGTGGATCACCGGTTCTTCGGCATGCGCACGGCGGACAAAGGGCATGGGAAAAGCGGCGACCCCAAGAAGGCCCAGCGTGCGGCGACGGGAAATGACGGTCATGATCGGATCCTTGGGGTTTGGGGTTCAGTCTGCGGCAAGGATGCGGCCGGCAATCTCGTCACCTGCGCGCAGGGCACCTTCGATGAAGCCGGGGAATGAGGGGGCAAGCTCCGAGCCGGTGAAGTAAAGCCCGTCATGGGCTTGGCGCAGCGGTGCCTGCGGGTCGGCACTGTCCCAGGGTTTGGGCCAGGTGGCATAGCCGCCGCCGACCCAAGGGTGATCGGTCCAGACCGTCTGCACCACGGTCAGCGGGTGACGGACCTTGGGGCCCAACATCGGCTCGATGATGTCCATCACACGGGCAAGCGTCTGGTCTTCGGTCAACCCCGCCAGCGCCATGGCCGCCGTGCCGCCGCAAAAGACGGCCAGCACGTCCAGCCCGCCCGCAGGGTCCGAGGCATCCATCACAGAAAGGCCCGAGGGGTTGTCGGTCTGGCCCAGCCAGCCATAGTCGCTGCCCAGCCAGAAGGCGCTTTCATAGCGCATCACGATCTTGATCATCTTGCCCGCGACGAATTGGTCGGGCAGCTCCTTCAGCCACTGGTCCTGCGGGGCCTTCCAGTCGATCTGGCGCAGAACGGCCGGGCTGGCGGCATAGACCACCTTTCGGGTGGTGACCATGCCGCCGGGGGTAGTCAGGTGGAAGAGCCCGCCCCGCCGTTCGACCGCAGTCACCGGGGAACTGGCACGGAAAGCCTCGCCAAGGTCAGCCGCCATTCGTCCGGCCAGGGTTCCCATCCCTTCGGCGCAAGCGTATTCCATCGTATTTTCAAAGCTTTCGAACCTGCTCAGGCAGTCGAGTACCGACCGAAAGGACAGCTCTTCGATCGGACGGCCCATCACCTCTTCGCAGCCCGACTTGATCATCGCCACGCCTTCTGCATCCAGCCCCAGCGACATGACCCAGTCCAATAGGCTGCCCGGACGGTGCGGATCGGCTTCGAATATCTGCTCGAAGAAGCCATGCTCCAGGAAATCCGTCTCCAGAACCTTTCGCTTGCCCCCAAGCATGGCAACGACCCCCGGCACCTTGCGCACCTCACCGCGCGTCAGGCCGAACTTTTCGACCGTCGCGCAGATATGGGTCATGTCCCGGCAATAGAACTGCCCGCCCTTGTCATAGGCGTGGCCATCGGCGTGCTGGATCGTCTTCACCCGCCCACCCGCCTGTTCCTGCGCCTCCAGAAGCAGGACATTTGCCCCGCCCGCCCGCAAGGCATGGGCGGCTGACAGGCCGGCCATACCCGCGCCGATGATGGCGACGTCAACCGGGGTCAATTCTGCGTTCGTCATGGGTTACCTCTTGGGTCAGGGGCGATGGGTGGTCAGGATCGCATCGGCAGCGGCCTCGCCGGACAGAACCGCGCCTTCGAACCAGCCGGAGGCCTCGGCCGCAATGTCACTGGTGGCGAAATGGAACCGGCCCATCGGGGCCCATTCCGGGCCGGCAAAAAGCGGGCTTTGCCCCAGACCATGCGACACCCATGTGCCCGACGACCATGGATCACGGATCCAGTCGTGCCAGTCATGCCCCAGCAATGTCGCTTCGGGGAAGAACCGCTGAACGGCACTCAGCATGGCTGCGTGGGAGGTGTCAGGCACCTCGTCATAGAGTCCAAATCCAATGATCGCTGTGCTTCCGTCTGACAGCTCCCGCTCCGAGAACATCCAGCGCAGGCCCTCGGCTTCTCCGGTGACCAGGATGCCGGGTTTCACACCCTGTACGCGGAACAGCACCTTGATGGCCCGGCCCCAATGCCGTTCGGCAGACAGGCGCGCCTGTGCGGGGCGCAGGGCTGGATCAAAGCGGATGGTGCCGATCGCGTTGACCGGCACTGCCACAACGACCTGACCCGCCGTGACTTCGCGCCCGCTGGAAAGGCGCAGGCTTGCCTGGCCGTCGCGGTCGCTCGCCTCGACCACGGCATCGCCGAGGATCACCTCGGCTCCGCTTTCCGCAATCATCCGCTCGACCAGGTTTCCGACGCCCCCCTCGAACGTATGGGTCAGCTCTTCCAAGGTCGCCTCCATCGTCCCGCCGCAGTAGGACGCAGAAAGCAGCGCATCCAGCACATTGACCTTGGTGATGTCGCCCGACCCACTGAGGGTCCACCAGGCGATGAACTCGCGCCGGACGGTCTCAGGCAGGCCCCTGGCGTCCATGTATTCGGCGAAGGACATGGCCGCCCAGGGGCTGCCCGTTTCCCACCGGCCAGAGCCGCCCAGCATCGCCAGCGAATCCGCCTGCACGGCCTGCAGTCCCCGCAGATGGGCGGCCAGCTTGTCTGCCGCGACCGGCGCGTCGGTCCGCAGGACCTGTCCGTCATGCCAACGCCGTTCGGCAATCGGCAAGGTCGGGCGCAGGCCGATGCCAAAGCGGGCGGCAAGGGCTTTCATGCGGGCATGCCGCTCGCAAATCCAGCCGCCGCCGAATTCCAAGCGGTCGGAAATGTCCCCGAAGTTGCGCGTATAGGTCCGCCCGCCCAACCGACCCCGGGCTTCGATCACGGTGACGGACAGTCCGGCATCGCGCAGCCGCAAGGCCGCCGCAGCCCCGGCAAGCCCCGCCCCAATCACCGCAACATCCCGCATCCGCCCACCCCGCATATTCTTGCTAAGCGAAAAAAATTCGCTTAAAGCGAAATCTGAGCCGACAGGTCCGGTCTGTCAAGCCCGTTCAGGGGCCCACTCAACGCGGCTGCGGGGTGATCACACACAGCGTCCGGCAGACCTGGCTTTTGCTGGGGTTCAGATACCGGTGCTTCTGGCGCGGGTCGAAGGTCAGAGCATCGCCCTCGAACAAGTGGAACTGCTGCGCGCCGATCTCCATGATCAGCTCGCCGTTCAGCACCAGAACGAATTCTTCCTCGGCGTTCAGACTGTGCTGTTCAGGCCCCGACATTCCACCCGGCAACAGCTGGCTCATGATCGACGCCATCTGGTGCGCCGTGCGCGAGGTCAGAAGCTCGTAGGTGATCATCTGGCCACCATAGCGCATCTTTTCCCGCGCGCCCGCCCGCACAAGAAGCGGTTGATTGCTGGTGAAAAGCGAACCCACAGGAACCCCCAGCGCGTCGCAAAGCCGGATCAGCGTGGCCACCGAAGGCGAGGCCTGATCGCGCTCGATCTCGCTGAGAAACCCTGTGGCGATGCCGACCTGTTCGGCCACCTGCGCCAGTGTCAGGTTCAGCTCTTTGCGGCGCTGACGCAGCATCGGGCCGATCTGATGCGTGGTGGTCACGGTGGGCGCAGGCTCGCCTGATGGAAGGACGGTCGAAGGAAGATCGGCTGGCGTCATGTCATGCCTTCCACGGGTCAGGAGAACAGTCGATCGGCAAGGCGGTACCAGGCAACCGAGGCGGCAAGGAACCACGGCTTGCCAAAGTAAAGCGGCCGGGTCTGGAACCGCAAGCCATCCAGCGCCGTCACCCCTTCCGCCTGGCCAAGGATCTTCTGGCCAGCCCGCATCCCGTAGTACAGCGACAGCGAGACACCGGAACCGCAATAGCCCATCGCATAATGCACCCCGTCCTGAACGCCGGTGTGGGGCAACTCGTCAAAGGTATAGGCGACAAAGCCGTTCCAGGCATGACTGACCGGCGTGCCCGCAAGCTGCGGAAAAACCTCCAGCATCATGTCGTAAAGCCGGGGCAGGCTGCGCATCGGATCGGTTTCGGCCAGCGCCGCCCGTCCGCCAAAGATCAAGCGACGGCCATCGGGCGACATGCGGAAATAGATGACGACCTTGCGGGTATCGACCACCATCCGCCCTTGCGGGATCAGTCGGGCCGCGACATCGGGCGGCAGCGGGTCGGTCGCCAGCATGTAGCTGCCTATGGGGATGACTCGGCGCCGCAGCCAGGGCGACAGGGGGCCGGAATAGCCGTTGGTGGCGATCAGCACCTGACGCGCGGCGATGGTCTGATCCCCGGCCTTGACGGAAAAGCCCGCCCCGTCGCGTCGGATGCCCGTTACGTCTCGCCCGCCCTGCACCGTGACGCCCAGCCGCTGGGCTAGACCCAGAAGGCCCGCATGCAGCTTGGCCGGTTGTACCGCTGCGTTCTGGGCCGTCACCGCCCCGCCGAAATAGCGCTCGGACCCCAGTTCGCGCAGCTGTTCGGACTGCGGCACCAGCGTCATCTCCGGCTCGCCTGCGCGGGCACGGGCTTCGGCCAGCCGGGCCAGCCCTTCGAACGCCTTTGGGCTATGCGCCGCGATGTAGCGCCCGGTCCTTTTCCAGTCGCAGTCGATCCGGTTCGAGGCAATAATCGCCTCGGTATGGGCCAGAGCCGCATAGCCCTCATCCCGGATCCTCCGGGCCAGATCCGCACCATGCCGGGCTGTCAGCTTGCCAAGTTCCGGCTTGATGCTGGAGCTGACCTGCCCGCCGTTCCGGGTGGAGCATCCCGCGCCGATTGGGCCACGATCCAGCACCAGAACCGACATACCACCCCGTGCGGCTTCGATCGCAGCGGAAAGGCCGGTATAGCCCGAACCCACGACCACCAGATCAACAGACGCCGGCAAAGGGTCGGTGCCATTGGCTGAAAGCGGCGCATCCTCCAGCCAATAGGGCTGAGCCAGGGTCTTCGCAAAAGAGGTCTTCAACATCTGGTTCCCGTGCCCGGTCAACTTGGGGTTCCGTTGGGATGGGCGTACCTGCCATGGCCAGGGACAATGTCGAAAGCGCACTGTTTCGTAAATAGAGAAATTTTTCCGCCTGAGGGTGAGCGCCTTCTGTCATCGCGCTACGCATCTTGCCGTTTCGAGCCTGGACAGATGAGCCCACGCTATAATGCCTTCGCAGAAAGCGAATTCGATTTGGCGCTGAAGACTTCCACTGCCCGCCATTGGCAAGACCCTGCCTGGCGGGGACCAGCCCGGGCAACAGGAAGAGGGTACGGCTAGAGCCGCAACACCAACAAGACGGAGGCACATAGGATGAAAACGATCCGCAAACCTGCCCGGACACGCCGCAACTTTCTCGCTTCTGCTTCAGCCGTCGTCGCGATGCCGGCGATCATTGTCCGAGCATCGGTCGCCTCGGACGAAACTTCTTTCGCCGGGGAAGACCTGATTGTGGTGTCTTGTTCCGGCAACTACGAACTAGGGTCAGGACCCATTGATCCGCATGAGACTTCGCGACCTGCGTGATTGAAGCTCCTGATCTGACGGGGTTGTTGATGAGCAACCTCTTCGGGCTGACGGACGATCAGGTGGAACCCTGCCCCAAGCGTATTGCACGGCCTCGCGGCCGATCTCGATGTCAAGCTCGTGCAGCAGGCCCTCGACGCTACGACGCGAAAGTGGAAGCCGGAGGTAGTGCATCACCGCCAGGCGCGCGATCTCGGGGCTCGTCTTGAAGGTGCGGTGAGGTCTGGGCCTGGCTTGCCCGAAGGTCAATCGGACACACCGCCCCGGCTCACGCGAAGTTCCCCTGACAACACCGACGAGCCTGAGCGGCTTTCGGCGCGCTGCGCCCAAACCTCCAAGGGCCTGAACGGCACACGAGACCTGTGCGCAACGCGATCAAGTTAATCTGCAACCTTGCTCTTGAAGTTAAGCGTTTCCAGAAGCTGCGACGCACGCAGGACAAGCGCGTCGTTTCCAGGCCGCCCCGTGATCTGCACCGCAAGGGGCAAGCCTTGAGCCGTCGAAGCCACGGGCAAGACCGCCGACGGCTGCCCCGCAAGGTTTGCAGGCGTGGCGAAGGGGGCAAAGGCATAGCCACGCTCCGCCCAACGGTCGAGATCGTGGCCGTTGGCCCCAAAGGTCAGGGTGCCGATCCGTGGCGGGTCTTCTGAAAGCGCGGGAGACAGGATCAGATCAAGATGCTCCATGCTCTTTCCAATCGCATGCGCCGCGGCAACCATAAGCTGCCGGGCTTGAAGGTGATCCAGTGCAGTCTGAGCACGGGCTTTTTCCAGGAAGGCCCAGGTCATCGGTTCCAGCTCTTCGGTTTCAGGGTCCCGGCCGAGTTCGGCGGAGCGCTCTGTCACAAGATGCAAGATGTCGACGATCCAGAGCGACTCGAACCAGGTCCCGGACTGGACGGCCAATGGATAGGCATATGGCTCAATGTGATGGCCCAACTCTTCCAGCAGCCTGGCAACTCTTTCGACGCTCGCAACCTGTGCCGGACCTGCCTTTCGCCCGTAAGCATCGCTGACCGTCACACCGATCCGAAGGGAAGGCAGGCGCTTTTCCAAAGCCGCCAGATAGCCACCTTGCGGGGGGACCCATCCGGTCCGTGTTCCGAGGTCCGGTCCTGCAGTAAGGTCGAGCGCCACCGCGCTGTCCCGCACGCTTCGCGTCAGGACGTGATCCGAGTCGAGCCCCCCTGCGATTTCCTCCCACCAAGGACCAAGGGGATTGAGGCCGACTGAGGGTTTGAAACCGAAGACGCCACAGCAGGCGGCGGGAATACGGATTGACCCACCCAGGTCAGTGCCGTGGGCCAATGGCACCATCCCGGACGCCACGGCCGCCGCCGCGCCGCCGCTGGAGCCGCCAACCGTGATTTCGGGGTTCCATGGGTTTCGGCAAGGTCCATATGCCAGCGGTTCCGTGGTGAAGTCGCCGGCAAATTCCGGCGTATTGCTGGTGCCCAGAATGAGCAGCCCCCCGTCCCGCCAACGACGCACCAGAGTACTGTCGCCTTTCGGCTGCGCCTCGGCGAAGAAGCGCGATGCGAAACGGGTGGGAAGGACCGAAGAATATAGGTTCACATCCTTGAGCAGGAAGGGCACGCCCCATAGCGGGCCGGGCCGCTCGGGGCGCGCACGATCCATTTGGTCGGCTTCGGCCCTTGCAGCATCGAAACGCTCGGCCACGACGGCATTCAGCAACGGATTCAGACGCTCGATTGCGCCTATGGCCGCATCGGCGGCCTCACGAACCGAGATCTCCTTGCGGGCAATCTGCGCCGCCAGTGCGAGACCGTCTTCGGTGGCAACGGAGTGAAGCGTCATGTTTGGAACCAGATTCCGGACTTCCGGGTGCCAGTGATCGGCACCCGGATCGATTGACCAAGCCAAAGGCGCGGCTCTACTTCACGAGCGCCTCAACGGCGGCGCGTGCAGGCTGACCATCACGGGTCGTGACCCCATCAAGCCAACTGTAAACCAAATCCGGGTTCTTGCGCATCATCTCCAGCGCAGCATCGCTGGCCGGAATCTCGTCATTCAGGATCCGGGCCATGCCGGTGTTCTCGTAGTCCATGGTGAACTTGATGTTGGCCAGCAGCTTTGCGGCATTCGGGCAATCGCTGTCAAACTTCGGCCGCGCGACGGTACGAACGGTATCGGAGCCATAGTTCGGACCGAAGACATCGTCGCCACCTGACAGATAAGTCATGTCGAAACGCGTGTTCATGGGATGCGGCGCCCAACCGAGAAATACGATCCAGTCTTTCTGGTCAACGGCACTCTCTACTTGTGCGAGCATGCCCTGTTCGCTGCTCTCGACCACTTCCCAGCCTTGCGTCCCATGCCCGCCTGCCGCGACCATATCGAGGATGTAGCTGTTGGAGCCCGGTTCGATCCCATAGATCTTCGAGCCAAACTTTTCAGCGTGGGCTGCAAGGTCATCGAAGGATTTGACACCCGCTTCGGCCACATAGGTCGGAACTGCCAGAGTGAACTTGGTGTTTTCCAGATTGTCGCCCAGCACAATCGCCGCATTGCGGTCGTAGTAGGGCTGGAACTCGACCTGCGCCAACGGCCAATTTCCAAGGAATGCGTCGATGCTGCCGGATTCAAGCGACTCGTAGATAATGCCAAGTCCAAGCATGTCGCTTTGCGTCTCATAGCCGAGAGCGGTCAGCACATGGCGTGCGGTCTCAGTCGTCAGTGCCAGATCAGTCCAGCCGGTTTCGGCGAAGTGCACAGAGGTGCATGTCTCAAGCTCTTGGCTCCAGCACGGGCTGGCAAGGGGAAGCACTATTGCAAGGAGCGCAAATCCGGAAGTACGCAGCATTCTAACCTCCTCGGTTGATAGATAGACCGTACGGTCGATAAATGGATCATGCGGACAGTAGACAGACTGCAGCCTGCATGGCAAGTGTTTTTCGAAACCGAGGAGCCCTTCATGCCGCGCCGCTCGCTTGAGCATATCCGCCGCGAACAACTGTCGCGCGCGGCCTTCGAGACCCTTGCCGAGCACGGGTTGAAGGGGACGTCGCTACTGCGCGTCGCCGAAAAGGCCGATCTGTCAAAAAGTGTCGTGCTGCACTACTTCAAGACCAAGGAAGCCCTGATGGAAGCGGCGGTCCGCCAGTCGAACACCGTCACGAGGCAAGAGGTCGTGGGACTTCTGCGCCACGCCCGTACGCCCTGGGAACGGCTCTATGCTGTGATCGAGGGCAATTTCTCTGACAAGGTGTTCCGGCCGTCCCTGTGTCACGCCTGGCTCGCCCTCTGCGCCGAGGTGCCCTACAATCTGCAATACCAGCGGCTTCAGACCGTCATCCACCGCCGGATGATGAGCAACCTTTTGCCGCCACTGCGCCAGCTGGCGCCCGCCGCAGATCAAGCCCAGATCGCCTTTGCAATTCGTTCGATGATTGACGGGATCTGGCTTGCCGCCGGGCTGCAAACCGGTGGTCTGGACCGCGAAGCGGCCCTTGCGCACATGGACTTTCAGTTCGATCGACTCATCCCAGCTGCGGGAGCACAACAGGCAGAGAAGACGGCGGCACGAGAGCGGATCCGGTCGGTCTACGAAATCAGGTCGACAGCGGCCTGACGCGGTTCAGCGGTGCTGTCGGACGAATGCGAACCGGTTCCGCCAGAACCTCTCTGTTTCGTGGCTGATATCGATGCGACGCTCGTGCAGTTGGTCCTCGACGTTTCGGATCGACAGCGGGAACCGGATGTAGAGCTTACCCACCAATGGGATGATCCCTGGGCTGGTCTTGAAATGGCAAAGTGAAGAAGGTTTGGACATCGGGTAAAGCTGTCGGCCTGCCGGCCCGGCGGCAGCCGACGTTCCTCTGACAACACCGGGCCAGACGATCCTGGAATGGTGCGTGGCCAATCAGGTGGATTGCCTTGTGATCATGTCGCACAGGCCCGTGCTGCCGAACTATTTCCTGTCGGCTCCGCCGGAAGGGTCGTGCGACAGGCGCAACGCTTGCCCCGCGTCTGCTGGCCTGAAAGATCCACTAGCCCGCGAGCGCCTGATCCAGATAGGCCACGGCCAGAGCTGTGGTAGCCAGTTGGGGGTAATCGGCCTCCGGAATGGGCAGGCCGAAGCGCTTGTGAAGCGCACTCACGAGGTTCAGGAAATCCATCGAGTCAAGACCGAGGTCATTCTGCATGTGATCGTTGTCGCCGATGGTCTCGGGGTCGAGGTCAGGTGCGACGGCGGTCAGTTCAGCGATGAAGGCAGCGCGAAGGTTGGTCGGGGTCATGGGATTGCGGGCTCCTGCAAGAGGCGGTCGATCTCGGCCAGGAACAGCGCGCCGCGGCGGCCGTCGCTGACCCTGTGGTCGGCGGCCAGGCTGACAGTCACGGCGAGGCGTGGCTGGACCGCGCCGTCCTGGACCATTGGCCTGACGCGAGGGGCACCGAAGCCAACCAGTGCCACCTGCGGCGGGTAGATCACGCCGATCAGGGCATCCACGCCGTTTTCACCGAGGGAGGAGATGGTGATGGTGCCTTGGGTGATTTCGCTGTTGCGCAAGCGCCCTGCGCGGGTGCGGGCCACGATGTCGCGCATCGCCGCCATAATGGCGTCTGGATCTTTCACCTGCGCCTCCAGGATCGCGGGCGCAATCAGCCCCCCGCCACGCATCGCGACAGCCATGCCGCAATGCACCGGACCGGAAGGGGCGTAAGGTTCGGCCTCATAGCGGCCGTTAAGTTCCGGCACCTTCGCCAGCGCCGTGACTGTGGCATGGACGAGAAGCGCCCCCATCAACAGTCGCCGGTCAGGCGTGCGGTCACGGTTTAGCGCGGTCAGCCGTTCCTGGGCCGATTGGAGGTCGATCTCATGGGTCAGGTAATAGTGCGGGATTTCGCGCTTGGCGCGGCTCATTGCGGCGGCAATGGCGCGGCGCATCTCGGTCATGTCGAGGCCAGGCTTGCCCTTCGGACGGTCCTCCGCGACTGGCTCTGCGGCGGGCTGAGGTGCAGACGGGACATAGCGCTCGACATCCGACAGCAGGATCGCGCCGCCCGGACCAGATCCCGCGATCGCCTCAAGCGCCGTCCCAAGCTCAGCAGCACGGGCGCGAGCAGCTGGCGAGGCGAGCACAGCACCACCAAGGGCCGGGGGCGGAACTGGCCTTGCCGCCGACGCTGGGGCTGGGGTTGGCGGCACGACAGCCTTGGGTGCCTCGACGGCGGGTTCGGGCGCCGCAACTGCAGCACTGACCTCAGCCTCCTCCGCAGCGCCAAGCCGCGCCAGCGGTGCTCCGACCGGCAGCGTCTGGCCCGGCTCGGCGAGGAGCGCGCTGATTTCGCCCGCCTCGAAAATCTCGATCTCGATCGCGCCCTTCTGGGTCTCGACCACAGCGACGATATCGCCCTTCTTGACCTTGTCGCCCGGCTTTACCAGCCATTCGACGAGCTTGCCTTCCTCCATGTCCGCGCCGAGCGACGGCATTGTGAAGATGCTCATGGCGTCACCCCCGGCAAGGCCTTCACGGCAGCTATGATGTCGGCGACTTGCGGCAGGGCGGCTGTTTCAAGGTGCTTTGGGTAAGGCACCGGCACTTCAGCGGAACAGACCCGTGCGACAGGAGCATCGAGGTTGAAGAAACAGGCCTCTTGCACCCGCGCGGCGATCTCGGCCGACAGGGACCCGGTGCGCCAGCCCTCATCCACAACCACAGCGCGGCGGGTCCGCGCGACAGAGGCCATGATCGTCGCGTCATCCAGCGGGCGCAAGCTGCGCAGGTCAATGACCTCGGCCTCGATCCCGTCCTTGGCCAACTCCTCGGCAGCCTCGAGGGCCTTCCAAACAGAATTGGACCATGAGACCAGCGTCACATCGCGCCCCGCTCGCCGCACGACTGCCCGGTCGATGTCTACCGCGCCCGCGTTCCCGGCGATCGTCCCGGCCATGTTGTAAAGCATGACATGCTCCAGGATGATGACGGGGTCAGGCTCCTGCAATGCGGTTGCCAGCATCCCGCGCGCGTCTTCCAGTGTAGCAGGGGCAACGACCCGCAGACCGGGGATATGGGCGAAGAACGCCTCCAGCGAGTGGGAATGCTGCGCCGCCAGTTGCCGTCCTGCGCCTGTCGCCATGCGGATGACCAGGGGCACGCCGAACTGTCCGCCCGACATGTGGCGGATGGTGGCAGCGGTATTCATGATCTGGTCCAGCGCCAGAAGCGAGAAGTTGACGGTCATGATCTCGACAATTGGGCGCATGCCGACCAGTGCCGCCCCGATTCCCGCCCCGGTGAAGGCGGATTCGGACAGCGGCGTGTCGCGGATGCGCTCGGGGCCGAACTCCTTCAGAAGGCCGAGCGACACCGCATAGCAGCCGCCATAGGCACCGATATCCTCCCCCATCATGAAGACGCGGTCATCGCGCAGAAGCGCCTCGATGATCGCCTGCCGGCAACACTCGCGGTAAGTGCTTTCTACGAGCGCAGACGGCACTACAGGCTCGGGCGCTGCAGGCCGGGTTTCGGCCACCACATGGCGATAGAGGTCCTCGACTGGCTCGAGCGGCGCCTGTTCACAGGCGGCGACGGCGTTTCGAAGCTGCGCCTCGACCTCGGCCTCGATGGCATCGACCTCGGCCTGATGCAGCAGGTTGTTGTCCAGAAGCCAGCTTTGGAAGCGCGTGATGGGCGCGCGCTTGCGCCATTCCGCGACCTCGGCCTTGTCGCGGTATTTCTCGGCGTCGAACATGGAATGTGGCCGGGTGCGATAGGTCTGGCACTCCAGAAACTGCGGGCCGGAACCGGTGCGCATCGCTTCGACCAGACGGCGGGCGGCGGCCTCGACTGCGACCACATCATTGCCGTCAACCTTTTCGGCCGGCATGCCATAACTCGCTGCGCGGGCGGTGAAATCGGTATTCGCCTGGACCCGCGCGACTGCGGTGCCCATGGCGTAGAGGTTGTTTTCCATCGCGAAAAGGACCGGCAGCTTCCAGAGCGCGGCTAGGTTCATCGCCTCGTGGAACTCGCCCTCCGCCAGCGCCCCGTCGC
>JAEULQ010000046.1 GCA_016792685.1 Tabrizicola sp.
CAGGAAGGCGGCGGCTGGTCGCATTATGTGGGACAGGAAAAACTCCGCCCGCAGACCGGCTGGGCACCGCTGGCTTTCGCGCTGGACTGGAACCGCCCGCCGCGGCACATGAACTCGACCTCTGCCTGGTATGCCCATACCGACCAGTGGAGGTACGAGACCCTGCGCGCGGGCGAAATCTTATCGCCGACCGCGCCCAAGGGCGACTGGGATATCTCCCTGATCGACTACAACATCCGCGCCGAGCGGATGGGCTGGCTCCCCTCCGCCCCGCAACTGAAGACCAACCCGCTGGAGGTGTCGAAAGCGGCCAAGGCGGCAGGCAAGGCCATTCCGGCCTATGTGGCCGAAGAATTGAAGGCGGGGCGTCTGCAGATGTCCTGCGAAGACCCCGACGCCCCGGAAAACTGGCCGCGCAACCTCTTTGTCTGGCGGTCCAACCTGCTGGGGTCTTCGGGCAAGGGGCATGAGTATTTCCTCAAGCACCTTCTGGGCACCGACCACGGCGTCATGGGAAAGGACCTGGGCGAGGAAGGTCATGCCAAGCCCGTGGAGGCCGTCTGGCATGACGAGGCACCGAAGGGCAAGCTGGACCTGCTGGTCTGCATCGACTTCCGCATGTCGACGACGGCGGTCTATTCCGACATCGTTCTGCCCACCGCGTCCTGGTATGAAAAGGACGACCTGAACACGTCCGACATGCACCCGTTCATCCACCCGCTTCAGGCAGCGGTGGACCCGGCCTATGAATCGAAGTCGGACTGGGAAATCTTCAAGTCCATCGCGAAGAAGTTCAGCGAAGTCGCCCCGGAAGTGCTGGGGGTTGAGACCGACATCGTCCAGCTTCCCCTGCTGCACGACACCCCCGGCGAGTTGGCGCAGGCGCATGTCCGCGACTGGAAGAAGGGCGAATGTGACCTGATCCCCGGCAAGACCGCGCCCAATTATATCGCGGTCGAACGGGATTATCCGAACCTCTACAAGAAGTTCACCTCGGTCGGGCCCTTGCTGGAAAAACTCGGCAACGGCGGCAAGGGGATCAACTGGGACACCAAGGACGAAGTCGGCCACTTGCGCGACCTGAACGGGGTGGTGCAGGACGAGGGCGTATCGAAGGGCCTTGCCAAACTGAACACCGCCATCGACGCGGCCGAAATGATCCTCATGCTGGCACCTGAGACCAATGGTGAGGTCGCAGTCAAGGCTTGGGAGGAACTGGAGAAGCCCACAGGCCAGCACCACACCCATCTCGCCGAGGGCGCGCATCACACCAAGATCCGCTTCCGCGACATCGCGGCGCAACCGCGCAAGATCATCTCCTCGCCCACCTGGTCCGGGATTGAATCCGAAACGGTCTGCTACAACGCGGGCTACACCAACGTCCACGAGTTGATCCCGTGGCGGACGCTGACGGGACGGCAGCAGCTCTATCAGGACCACCTCTGGATGCGGGCTTTTGGCGAAGGTTTCGTCAGCTACCGCCCGCCGGTGGACCTCAAGACCATCACCAAGGCCGTCAACAACGACGCGGCTGAAGGCAACCCGCATGTCGTGCTGAACTTCATCACGCCGCACCAGAAATGGGGCATCCATTCCACCTACACCGACAACCTCCTGATGCTGACGCTGAACCGCGGCGGCCCGGTGGTCTGGATGTCCGAGGTGGATGCGCAGAAGGCGGGGCTCGTCGATAACGACTGGGTCGAGGCCTACAACGTCAACGGCGCACTGACCGCGCGGGTGGTGGTGTCCCAGCGGATCAAGCAGGGCACGCTGTTCATGTATCACGCGCAGGAAAAGATCGTGAACACGCCCGGGTCGGAAAAGACCGGCAACCGGGGCGGCATCCACAACTCGGTCACCCGCGCCACGCTGAAGCCCACCCACATGATCGGCGGCTACGCGCAGCTTTCCTACGGGTTCAACTACTACGGCACCGTCGGCTCGAACCGGGACGAATTCGTGATCGTCCGCAAGATGAAGAAGGTCGATTGGCTCGACCGTCCCGCAACCAAAGGCCTGGAGGCAGCGGAATGAAAGTTCGTGCGCAAATCGGCAAAGTTCTGAACCTGGACAAGTGCATCGGCTGTCACACCTGTTCCGTCACCTGCAAGAACGTCTGGACCAGCCGCGAAGGCGTTGAATACGCCTGGTTCAACAACGTCGAAACCAAGCCCGGCACCGGCTATCCGACCGACTGGGAAAACCAGAAGCGTTGGAACGGCGGGTGGTCGCGGTCGAAATCGGGCAAGTTGCACCCCAAGCAGGGCTCGAAATGGCGGATTCTGGCGAACATCTTCGCCAACCCCTCGATGCCGGAAATCGACGACTACTACGAGCCGTTCGATTTCGACTATGACCACCTGAAATCTGCCCCCGACATGAACGCCTTCCCCACCGCGCGCCCCCGCTCCAAGATCACGGGCGGAAGGATGGAGAAGATCGAAAAGGGCCCGAACTGGGAGGAAATCCTGGGCGGCGAATTCTCGAAACGGTCCAAGGATTACAACTTCGAGAACATCCAGAAGCAGATCTATGGAGAGTATGAGAATACCTTCATGATGTATCTGCCCAGGCTGTGCGAACACTGCCTGAACCCGACCTGCGCCGCTTCGTGCCCCTCGGGCGCGATCTACAAGCGCGAGGAAGACGGCATCGTGCTGATCGACCAGGAAAAGTGCCGGGGCTGGCGGATGTGCATCACCGGCTGCCCCTACAAGAAGGTCTATTACAACTGGGAATCCGGCAAATCCGAGAAATGCACCTTCTGCTATCCGCGGATTGAGTCCGGCCAGCCCACCGTCTGTTCGGAAACCTGCGTCGGGCGCATCCGCTATCTGGGCGTCATCCTTTACGACGCCGACAAGATCGAGGCGGCTGCCAGCAGCGAACGAGAGACCGACCTTTATGGCGCTCAGCTTGACGTGTTCCTGGACCCGAACGATCCCGAAGTGATCGCCACCGCCCGCCGTGATGGCGTGCCGGAGGACTGGATCGAATCCGCCAAGGTCAGCCCGATCTGGAAAATGGCGATGGAATGGAAGGTCGCCTTCCCGCTGCATCCCGAATACCGCACCCTGCCGATGGTCTGGTACATCCCGCCGCTGTCGCCGATCCAGAACGCAGCACAAGCGGGTCAGATCGCGATGAGCGACCAGATGCCCGATGTGCGCAGCTTGCGTATTCCCGTGCAGTATCTGGCCAACATGCTTACTGCAGGCGACGAAGAACCCATCGTTCACGCGCTGGAGCGCATGTCAGCCATGCGCCTCTACATGCGGGCGCTGACGGTGGACGGCGTCCGCGACGAAGGCATCGCGGCCCGCGTCGGCATGTCGGGCCGGATGATCGAGGACATGTACAAGATCATGGCCATCGCCGACTACGAGGACCGCTTCGCCATCCCCACCGCGCACCGCGAACAGAACGAAGCGGGGGCCGACATCCGGGGCGGCTGCGGGTTCACCGACGGCAACGGCTGTTCCTCGGGCGACACCGGCAAGACCAGCCTGTTCGGCGGCAAGAAGAAGTCCTTCGCCCTTCCGCTGGAGTCATTCTGATGGACCGCACACTCAAGGCACTGTCACTGATCCTCAGCTATCCAACGGCGGAACTGCAGGAGGCCATGCCCGAGATTGGGGCCATCCTCGCCGCCGATCCCCGGTTGAAGCCCGCAACCCGTGCGGCGTTGCAACGGCTGACCAGCAACCTCGGACTGGGTGACCTGTTCGACGTGCAGGAAAGCTATGTCATGCTGTTCGACCGCTCACGCACGCTGTCATTGAACCTCTTCGAACATGTCCACGGCGAAAGCCGGGACCGTGGCGGTGCGATGGTCAGCCTGATCGAAACCTACCGGGCGGCGGGTTTTGAGCCTGCCACCACGGAACTGCCCGACCACCTGCCGGTGCTGCTGGAATTCCTGTCGACGCGTCCCTTCGCCGAAGCGCAGGAAACCTTGGCGGACGCGGCGCATATCTTCGACGCGCTTGGCACCCGTCTGGTGCGGCGCGAAAGCAGGTATGACGCCGCGTTCGCCGCCCTTTCCCAGTTGGCCAACGGGCAGGTGGATGTTGACGCGCTGGCCGGAATGCTGGCGCAACCGGACGATGATCCCACCGACCTCGAGGCGCTGGACGCCGTTTGGGAAGAGACCGAAGTCACCTTCGGCCCCGACCCGAACGCGGGATGCCCACAGGTCCGCGACATGCTGGCACTGATGGACACACCCGCACCCTCCCTGAAACCGGCCCCCGCCCCAATGAACAGGAGCGCATGACATGTTCGAAAGCTTCGACATCAACTTCGTCATCTTCGGGGTCATGCCCTATGTCGCGCTGACGGTGTTCCTTGTGGGATCCATCGCGCGCTATGAACGCGACCCCTTCACCTGGAAAAGCTCGTCCAGTCAG
>JAEULQ010000058.1 GCA_016792685.1 Tabrizicola sp.
GCCCGAAAATGGCGGCGCCCCGTGGCTGGGCCACGGGGCGCGCTTCCTCCCGTTTGCCGCGCGGGGCCACCCCTCCCCAGGTGCGCGGCGCCGGTATCTCGGGTCTGCCTGGCAAACAGGCTGACGCGGCGTGACCCTGCCCGCGTCCTGGGCAATTTGTCAACGATTCATGTCCCGCTGGCGATGATCTCGGCCTGACGCACGATGACTTCGGCCTGACGCATGCTGGCGATGTCCACCAGCCGCCCCTTGTAGGTGGCCGCGCCCTGGCCTGCGGCTTTTGCCGCCTCCATTGCGGCCAGGATCTCGCGCGCTTCCGTCACTGCGGTTTCGGAGGGTGTGAAGACCTCGTTCGCCAGCGCCACCTGCTTGGGATGAATTGCCCACTTGCCCACCATACCCAGGGTCGCGGATCGGCGCGCCTGGGCGCGGAAGCCCTCGTCATCGCTGAAGTCGCCGAAGGGCCCGTCGACCGGCAGCACCCCATGGGTGCGGCAGGCCGCCACAATCGCGGCTTGTGCCCAATGCCAGGGATCGGACCAGTACTTCTGCCCCTCGCGGTGCATGTAGTAGTTTTCCTGGGTTCCCCCGATGCCGGTCGTCTGCATCCCCATCGAGGCCGCAAAATCCGCCGCGCCAAGGCTCATCGCCTGCAGCCTGGGGCTCGAGGCCGCGATCTCCTCGACATGGGCGATCCCCGCCGCCGTCTCGATGATCACTTCCAGGCTGATCCGCTTCTTCCGCCCTGCCGCTGCCTCGCAGGCGGTGACGAGCGCATCGACCGCGTAGACATCCGCCGCGCAGCCGACCTTGGGGATCATGATCTGGTCAAGCCTCTCGCCCGCTTGTTCCAGCAAATCCACCACGTCGCGATACCAAAAGGGAGTATCCAGCCCATTGATCCTGACCGAGAGCGTCTTCTTCCCCCAATCGATCTCGCTGATTGCCTTGATGATATTCGCCCGCGCCTTCGGCTTGTCGGCGGGCGCGACCGAATCTTCCAGATCAAGGTTGATCACATCGGCCGAACTGGCTGCCATTTTCGCGAACAACTCCGGCCGCGAGCCCGGGCCAAACAACTGGCAACGGTTCGGTCGGGGGGGCGCTGGAGGTTGCAGGCGGAAGCTCATGTCGCGGACCTTCGGGCAATCAAGTTTCAAGGATTACTCCATGCGCGATATATTCTTGCGCACAGGATCGCAAGTCCATTTCGCATCTGCAGCATTGCGCCCGAGCCTCGCATTCGATGGCTTTCAGGCTTGCGCGCAACCACCAACCCGGCAAGAAAACTGCATGATCAGCGTGACCGCAGAGAGCTTCCGCCTCGCCCAGACCTTTACCATCAGCCGGGGCTCGAAGACCGAAGCCCAGGTGCTGACCGTCCGGGTGACCCGGAACGGCCTGACCGGTTGGGGCGAATGCGTGCCCTATGCCCGCTACGGCGAGACGGCAGAGAGCGTCCGCACGCAGATCGAGGGCCTGCCCGCCGCGATCACGCGCCAGTCCCTTCAGACAGCCCTGCCCCCCGGCGCGGCCCGGAATGCGCTCGACTGCGCGCTTTGGGATCTTGAGGCCAAGCTTTCGGGCAAGAGGGCGTGGCAGCTTGCCGGCCTACCGTCTCCGGGACCGGTCCTGACCGCCTACACGCTCTCGCTCGCCGCCCCTGAGGAAATGCGGGCCGCAGCGGCCGCGAACGCCCACCGCCCGATCCTCAAGATCAAGCTTGGCACAGCGAGCGACATGCCCCGGCTGGAGGCCGTCCGCGCCGGTGCCCCCCGGTCCAGGATCATCGTCGACGCCAATGAAGGCTGGACCCCCGAGGTCTATTCCGACCTCGCGCCGCATCTGGTACGCCTTGGCGTGGAACTGGTCGAACAGCCCCTCCCCGCCGGGCAGGACGAGATGCTGGCAGAAATCGCACACCCCCTCCCGGTCTGCGCGGATGAAAGCTGCTTTGATCGGGCCTCGCTGGGCGGTCTTGCTGGCAAATACGACGCGGTGAACCTGAAGCTCGACAAGACCGGCGGGCTGACCGAAGCGCTGGCGACCCGCGACCTTGCCCGCGAGATGGGGTTCAAGATCATGGTCGGCTGCATGGTCGGCTCCTCGCTTGCCATGGCGCCTGCCGTCCTTCTGGCCCAGGGGGCCGAATGGACAGACCTTGACGGCCCCCTGCTTCTGTCCGAAGACCGCCCCAACCCGCTGCACTACGATGCTGCCGGGGCTCACCCACCCGATGCAAACCTCTGGGGATGATCGAATGACCCGCACTGTCTATGTGAACGGCGACTACCTGCCTGAAACCGAGGCGAAGGTCTCGATCTTCGACCGGGGGTTCCTGATGGCCGACGCGGTCTATGAGGTGACCTCGGTCCTGGATGGCAAGCTGATCGACTTTGACGGCCATATCCGGCGGCTGGAGCGGTCGCTGCGGGAGCTGGAGATGAGCTGCCCGATCTCGGCCGGCGAGCTTTTGGCGATGCATCGCGAGTTGGTGGCGCGGAACGGGATCGACCAGGGGATGATCTACCTGCAGGTCACGCGGGGCAATCCGGGGGACCGCTCGTTCCTGTTCCCCGACGCGTCCGTGGCGGGGACGGTGGTGGCCTTCACCCAGAACATCCCGAACCTGGCCGACGCCCCTGCCGCGAAGACCGGGTTCAGGATCATCACGGTCCCCGACCTGCGGTGGAGCCGGGTGGATATCAAGACGGTCCAGCTACTCTACCCCTCGATGGGCAAGATGGCGGCGAAGAAGGCCGGGGTGGATGACAGCTGGTTCACCGATGAAGACGGGGCGGTGACCGAGGGGACCTCGAACAATGCCTATATCGTGAAGGGGAACCGGATCATCACCCGGGCCCTGGGGAACGACATCCTGCATGGGATCACCCGGGCGGCGGTGCTGCGCTTCGCGGCGGAGGCCCAGTTTGAAGTCGAGGAGCGGGCCTTCACTCCGGCTGAAGCTCAGGCGGCCGATGAGGCCTTTTCGACGGCAGCCTCGATCTTCGTCATGCCGGTCGTGGAGGTCGACGGGAAACCGGTGGGCACCGGCAAGCCGGGGCCGGTGGCGACCCGGCTGCGGGAGATCTATCTGGAAGAGATGCGGAAGGCCGCGATCTGAGGCGTCCACAGTGGACAATCTTGGGATTCCAAATGGAATCAAGTGTTTGGCCACTCGCGTTAGGGGTTTCTTAAGGCCTGTCTTTGCACCTTTGGGGGCCGCATGACGCTTTACATCGACGCCGATGCCTGCCCGGTGAAGGCCGAAGCCGAGACGGTCGCCACGCGCCACAAGGTGCGGATGATCGTCGTGTCGAACGGCGGCATAAGGCCCTCGCAGAACCCTCTGGTGGAAAGCGTCTTCGTCTCCAGCGGCCCGGACGAGGCCGACAAGTGGATCGCCGAAGCCTGCGGGCTCGGGGATGTCGTGGTCACCGGAGATATCCCTCTGGCCGCGAAATGCGTGGCGGCCGGGGCGCGGGTGGTGAAGCACAACGGTGAGGAGCTGACCTCGGCGAATGTCGGGATGGCGCTGGCCACGCGGGACCTGATGCAGGATTTGCGTTCCGCCGACCCGTTCCGGCAGGGGGGCGGGAAGATGTTTTCGAAAGCTGACCGCAGCCGGTTCCTGGACGTCCTCGACCGGGTGTTGCGGCAGGCGGCGCAAAGCACGCGTTAAGCCACTTCCGGTTGCATCCGTCCGGGGAGGCGGGCAGTCTGCCCGCGATGCCAGAGCGATGAGGTCAAGACATGCGGCTAGGGAATGCGGTATTGGCGGGGTTGCTGGTTCTGTCCCTGGCAAGCCCGACGCTGGCCCAGATCGACTTTGCCGCGATGCCGAAGGGGTGCAGCTGGACCACGCGCTATTCCGACGGGCAGGTGCTGACCGAGACCTACCTTGGCCGCAAGGGAGGCAAGCACAAGACCAAGGTCACCGATGGCAAGGTGCTGGTCCGACAGACGACCTATGATGCCGAGGGGCGCATGATCCGCAAGGACTGGGCTGACGGCAACTGGGAGAGCTTCAGCCCCTACAGCTGCTTCGACGTGGTGGGCACCTGTACCTACCGCTACCGGAACTCGGACGGCGCGGACCAGAAGATCGCCAGCAAGACCGTGGCGCAGGGCAAAGGCTTTGCCGTGATGGCAGGGCCGGTGGGCGACAACCGTTATCCGGATGAGTATTTCGAAACCGGGTCCTTGGGCGTGATGGTGAAGAACAAGGCGTCGAATTATTCAGCCCGGCTGATCGAGATGAAGAATTGCGGTCTGGACAGTTGAAACGGCACTGCTGGCCAAAGGCCGGAGGCGGGGCAAGCCCCGATCTGTGCGGATGAGCGGCGCTCCGTTCTCGGCTGACGGTTTCCGTCGCGGGATGCGGGACGGGGTGCCGTTGGGCATAAGCATCTTTGCCTATGGGCTTGGGTTCGGGCTGGTCGCGGCGCAGGCCGGGTTCGGGATCGCCAAGGCCGTGGCCACCAGCGCGGCGATCTATTCCGGGTCGGCCCAGCTTGCAGCGGTGAACCTCTTGCAGACAGGTTCGGCCACGCTTTGGGCGCTGTTTGCCACGATCTTGGTGATCAACGCCCGCTATCTGTTGTTTGGCGCGGCCCTGCAGCCCTGGCTGTGGCAGGCAGGGGCCCTGCGTGCTTATGGCAGCCTGCTGCTGCTGGGTGACGCGAACTGGATGATGACAATGCGGGCCATTCGCCAGGGAGAGGTCGACCGGGCCTATCTGGCTGGTACCGGGGCCCCGATGCTGGCGGGCTGGCTGTCCGGTACAGCCTTGGGGGCCGGTGCCGTCAGCATACTGCCCGCACCCGAGACCATGGGCTTTGACCTGATGCTTCCGGCCTTTGCCACGGCCATGACGGCCGCGATGGTCAGGCAGCGGATCGACCTTCTGCCCGTCGTCGTCGGAGCAGCCGCGGCGTTGGCTCTGGCGCCAGTCGCGGGCCCGGCCCTTGCGATCATCGGCGCGGGCCTTGCCGGAGGAGCGGTTGCGGCAGCTTTGCATCGGGCCCCAGATGAGTGACGGTTTTCCGGTCCTTCTTCTGGTCATGGCGGCGGCCGCATTCCTTTGCCGGGCGGCAGGGTTCACGCTGATGCGGCTGGTTCCGGTCTCGGCCCGTGTCGAGGCCGCCTTGCGGGCCACGCCGCTGGCGGTGATGGCAGGGATCGCCGCCCTTGCCCTGGCACAGGGCGGTCCGGCCGAAGCGCTGGCTCTTGGGGTGGTCGTCGTCCTGACCCGGCTGATCGGCAGCGATGTGGCGGCAGCACTTCTGGGCGTGGCGTTGGTTGCGGCGTTGCGCTGGATGGGCGTCTAGGGCGGCGGGTCGCTTCCGGCCTTGGCGCTGGAGCAGAGCTAGTCCTTCTTGCCGACATTCTCGGCAAAGGCCTTGCGGAAGGCGGCCGTTTTGCCTTCGTCAGCCTCGGTCTGGTGCCGGGACACCCATTCCGCGTAAGGCATGCCATAGACGATCTCGCGCGCGGCGTCCTTTGTCAGGTCGACCCCACGTTCGGCCGCGGCTTCCTGATACCAGCGCGACAGGCAGTTCCGGCAGAAGCCGCCCAGGTTCATCAGGTCGATGTTCTGCACATCGGGACGCTTATCCATCAGGTGATGCACCAGCGCGCGGAAGGTGGCAGCCTCCAGTTCCAGCCGGGTCTGGTCGTCCATGGTCAAAGTCCTTTCAGCACTTCGGTCAGGATCGGGGCAAGGCGGGCCGCCCAGTGGGCCTGCTGCTCGGGCGATCCGATGAGGTCGTTTCGCACTTCGATAAGTGTGTTGTGCCGCCCCAAACGCAAGGCGTGCCGATCGATGGCATCGCCAGGCAGATGGCCGGAATAGGGCTCGTTGTCGCCGATGCAGAGGTCGGTCTCACGCTGAAGGCGGGCGATCAAGGGCTTCGAGAGCCGCTCGTCCAGATGTGAATAGAGCACACCCACATGCCAGGGACGTGGGGCGCGGCCGCGCAGGCAGGGGGTGAAGGAGTGGATTGCCACGATCACCCGGTCGGGCCGCAGGGCCGCAAGCCGGGAGTAGGCCGCATGATAGGGGCGATAAAGCCGGTCGAGGCGGCGTTCCACCTCGGCCGCATCGGCGTGGCGGTTCGCGGGTATGATGGTGCCATCATAAAGGCGCATGACGAGCGTCGGGTCATCCTCGCCCCGGTTCGGGTCGATGACGAGGCGCGAGAAATCCGACAGCAGGACCGGGCTGTTCAGGAGCCGCCCCAGTTCCCGCGCGACCCCTGCTGCACCCACATCCCAGGCAATGTGGCGGGCCATGTCTTCGGCAGGGATGCCCAGATCGCCGCCGCCCACCCAATCGGGCACATGATTGGAGGCATGGTCACAGGTCACCAGCCAGCGACCGTCGCGATGTTCTCCGTCAATCCTGAACGCCAAACCGCCGCCCTCTGTCACCTGCTTTGCTTCATTTACGGGCGTTTTCGCAGCGGCGCCAGCGATGTGCGCGCAAGGACCGCCGGAAGAGTGATCCTTCGCAAACCGGGCGTTGCGGGCCGCAACAGATTGCGCCATAAGGCACGCGGCCCACATGAACCGAAATTTGAAGCAGGAGGATGGCGATGCGCCGCCACCGCAACGTGAAGATTGTGGCCACGCTTGGCCCGGCATCTTCGAGCTACGAGATGATCCGTGCGCTCTTTGAGGCAGGGGCCGACGTGTTCCGCCTGAACATGAGCCATGGTGTCCATGACGACATCCGCAAGCGGCACGAGATCATTCGCCAGGTCGAGAAGGACATGGGTCGCCCGATCGGCATCCTCGCCGACCTGCAGGGACCGAAGCTGCGGGTGGGTGTCTTCGCCAATGGCGAGGAGGAACTGTCCGAAGGTGCATCGTTCCGGATGGACCTTTCCAGCGCCCCGGGCGACGCCAAGCGCGTGAACCTGCCGCACCCAGAGATTTTTGCAGCGCTGGAGCCCGGCGCGACGCTGCTGGTCAATGACGGCAAGATCCGCCTGAAGGTCGAGGCCTGCGGCAAGGATTTCGCCGATTGCGCGGTCGTCGTCGGCGGCACGATTTCCAACCGCAAGGGCGTGAACGTGCCGGACGTGGTGCTGCCGCTGGCGGCCCTATCGCAGAAGGACCGGGGCGACCTGGAGTTTGCCTGCGAGCTGGGCGTCGACTGGCTGGCGCTGTCCTTCGTGCAGCGGCCCGAGGACGTGATCGAGGCGCGAAGCCTGGCCAAGGGCCGCGCGGCGATCCTGTCGAAGATCGAGAAGCCCGCAGCGGTCAAGGCCTATGACGCGATCCTGCAGGTCAGCGATGGCATCATGGTGGCGCGGGGCGACCTTGGGGTCGAACTGCCGGTGACTTCGGTGCCGCCGATCCAGAAGCGGCTGGTGCGGGGGGCCCGCGCTGCGGCCAAGCCGGTAATCGTGGCGACCCAGATGCTGGAATCGATGATCGAAAGCCCGGTGCCGACCCGCGCCGAAGTTTCGGACGTCGCGACCGCGATCTACGAGGGCGCGGATGCGGTGATGCTTTCCGCGGAATCCGCGGCGGGCAAGTATCCGATCGAGGCAGTCCGCACGATGAACGACGTGGCGATGAGCGTCGAGAAGGACCCGACCTACCGTTCGGTGATCGAGGCAAGCCGCGTGGTGCGCCGCGAATCGGTGGCCGACGGGATCGTGGCCGCCGCACGCGAGATCGCGGAAGCGACGAACATCAAGGCGATCTGCTGCTTCAGCCAGACCGGGACGACCGCAAGCCTTGTTGCCCGCGAACGCCCGCATGTCCCGATCATCGCCCTGACGCCGCTTCTGTCGACGGCACGGCGGATGGCGCTGACCTGGGGGGCGCATTGCGTGATCACCCCGCCGCAAGACCGGTTCAAGGGTGCGGTGCTGGCAGCGGTCAGCGCGGCCCGGGCAGATGGCTTCGCCAGGGAAGAAGACCAGATCGTGGTCACGGCTGGCGTTCCGTTCAACGTCAAGGGCACGACGAACATCCTGCGCGTCGCCCCCTGCGATCCGCGCCTGATCGTGAACACCGATCCGGAGTGATGCGACAGGCGGAAATGCACGCACTGCCAGAATGAGCTCGATACCCGCGACGAAGACCTGTTGATATGGGTCCCGGACAGCGGGTATCGTCATCAGAAGAGATCGACCTGCTGCAAACTGGAACATGGCCGGTAGCATGATGGATACGGATCTGGCTCTGACGATCGGGATCGTGCTTTTGATCCTGTCTGTCCCCTCGCTCTTGGCGGCATGGGTCGAAGGCCGAGCGCCCAGAATCGGGGCGCTGATGGTCGTGGCTTCTGCGGCCCTGATCGTGACGGCCTTGATGGTCAAACCTGGCGGATATGCCTTCAACGACGTTCCAGGCGTGATGGTCGGCGTGTTCTCGCGCTGGTTCAACTGATCGTAACCCCTTGCACCTTTTCAAGCCTGCCCCTATAGGGGCGGCTTCGATACCCGCACGGCCGGCCTAAGTGGCATGCCGAGTCGTGCCTGAAACCACGGAGATGGAAATGCCCAAGATGAAGACCAAGTCGGCGGCGAAGAAGCGCTTCAGCTTCACGGCCTCCGGTCGGGTGAAGGCCGGTCCCGCCGGCAAGCGCCACGGCATGA
>JAEULQ010000053.1 GCA_016792685.1 Tabrizicola sp.
GAGATGGTTGGTGGGTTCGTCAAGAAGCATGAGTTCCGGCGCCTCGGCCAGCAGCTTGGCGAGCGCGGCCCGGCGCCGTTCACCCCCGCTGGCCGTGGCGACCGGGGTTGCAGGGTTGAACTTCAGCCCCTCCGCGACAACGGCGAGGCGGTAGTCCTGACCCTCGGGCAAAGCCGAGGCGGCGAAATCGCCAAGCGTGGTGAAGCGGGACAGATCGGGTTCCTGTTCCATATAGCCCACTGTCACACCGGGAGGCACTGTCCGGGTGCCGCGGTCGGGTTCGACCAGCCCGGCCATGACTTTCATCAGCGTCGACTTGCCCGATCCGTTTCGGCCCACCAGGGCGATGCGGTCGCCGGGCTGGACGGTCAGCGAAAGCGCGTCAAAGACCGGATTGCCGCCGAAGGTGAGTGATATGTCGGAAAGCTGAAGAAGGGGTGCGCGTGCCATGGGCGCGACGTAGAGGCGGATTTGACCCGCGTCAACGTTTGGTCACACATGTCATGGCAGGAAGTGTGAAACTGTCGGAGAAACGCCATGGTCCCCCTGAGCGGCATCACGATCCTCGACCTGACGCATGTGCTTGCCGGCCCCTTCGCCAGCCAGACCCTGCAGGACCTGGGCGCGCGCATCATCAAGGTCGAACGACCCGGCACTGGCGACGATACCCGGGCCTTCCCGCCTTTCGTGCAGGGGGAAAGCGCTTATTTCGCGACATTGAACGCCGGCAAGCAGTCGATCGCGCTGGACCTCAAGGCCGAAGGCGACCGGGCGATCTTTGAGCGGCTGTTGGCCCGGTCGGATGTCCTGATCGAGAACTTCCGGCCGGGCGTGATGGCGCGGCTGGGCTACGGCTGGGAAACCTTGCATGCCCGTCAGCCGGGCCTGATCTATGCCGCGGTGTCGGGTTTCGGGCAGACCGGGCCTGATGCCGACAAGCCTGCCTATGACATGGTTGTTCAGGCCCGGGGCGGCGTGATGTCGATCACAGGCGAAAGCAACGGGCCGCCAGTGCGGGTGGGCGCGTCGATCGGCGACATCGTGGCGGGGATGTACCTGACCCAGGGCATCCTCGCGGCTCTCTTCCAGCGTGAGCGGACCGGGGAAGGCGCCTTCATCGATGTGGCCATGCTGGATTCACAACTGGCCATTCAGGAACATGCCGTTGCCATCGCCTCGGCGACCGGCGTTCCGCCCGGTCGAACCGGGGCCCGGCATCCGACTATTACCCCGTTTGCCACCTACCGGGCCGAAGACGGTTTCATCGTGATCGCTGCTGGCAATGACGCGATGTTTGCGCGTCTCTGCACCGTTTTGGGACTTACCATTGCCGAGGACTCCCGCTTTGCCAGCAATGCAGCGCGGTGCGACAACCACGCGCTTCTGAAGCGGTTGATCGAGACCGTGACGCTTGGCGCCCCCATGGCGCACTGGATCCAGGTGCTAGAGGCGGCGGGCCTGCCGACGGCCCGGGTGCAGGACATGGGGGAAGTCCTGCGCGATCCGCAAATTCTGGCCCGCAACATGGTTCTTCCAGTGGCACCGCATCCTGGCGGTCCGGCCTTTGTGGCGACCGGCAATCCGATCAAGATGTCGACCTTACCGGAAGTGCGGGGCCTGCCCCCTGCCCCAAGGCTTGATGGCGACAGGGCGGCGATCCTTGAGTGGCTGGACAAACCCGATTGACTACTTCGCCAAGGGCGTCAGAGGGTTACGTCATGGCCATAAAGCCAGTCAAACCGCGACAGCATCGCCCCCGGCGACAGACGGCCGAGGACTCGCAATCCGGCATGACCCACAAGCCGTGATACGCCCGATAGATGGTAGGCCCGCGCATTGGCATTTGCTGCCGCCACGATCCGACTGGTCCTGGGTTTCCGCAATGCCTGATAGGCAGTCAACGCAGCAGCGGTCGTATCGTGGCTGGCCAATGCAGTTGCCAGGACCCAGGCGTCCTCAAGCCCCATGGAGGCGCCTTGTGCAAGAAACGGCAAGGTCGGATGTGCGGCGTCGCCGAGGATCGCCACGGCGCCGTCCGGCAAAGCCTTCGTCCAGCTGCCCGCCACCGGGTGGCGGAACAGCCCCCAGAGCCAGGGGTCTTCGACCCTCTCTAGCCAGGCCGTCACGCGCGGGGCAAATCCTGCGAAGGCCAGCCGCAGATCCATGCTGTCATCCCGAAGGGTCCAGCTTTCCTCGGCCCAACGCTGCCGCTCTTCGACCGCCACGATGTTGCGCAGGGTGCCGTTGCGCAAGGGATAGCTTACCAGATGGCGGCCCGGTCCCATGTGGACCTCGGCCACAGGGCGGGCATCGGCCTCGCAGGGGATCACCGCGCGCCAGGCGACCTGGCGGGTGAAGAAGGGGGTCTCGGTCCCGTTAAGCGCGGCACGAAGGCGGGAATGCAGGCCGTCCGCCCCGATCAGAAGCGGCGTCTCGATAGCCTCGCCGGTCTCCAGCGTGATCATGGGGCGCGCGCCTGTCAGCGATATGTCGCGGCAGCGTGCGAGCAGGCGAAGGGTGACCCCCGCCTCGGTCGCGGCCTGCAGAAGAAGGGCGATCAGATCGGCCCGGTGCACGAAGTGATACCCTTGACCCGGGCGCAGGCGGGCAAGGTCTAGCCGGGCGACGCCCTCGCCCGTTGGGCCGTCGATCAGTTCCACCGCCTCGGCCCGCATCGAGGCCGCATCCAGTGCCGCCTGCAAGCCTAGAGCACGCAGGACCGCAGCCCCGTTCGGCGAGATCTGCAGACCCGCGCCAACCTCACGGATCGCGTCGGCCTGTTCCAGCACGGTGACCGAGGCCCCGCGCAGTGCCAGCACCCGTGCCACGGCAAGGCCTGCGACCCCTGCCCCGAGGACCGTGACGGATTGGCCGATCAGGCTCATGGCTTTCCTCCGAAATAAAAACGCCGGACCATAGGCCCGGCGCATACGGCAACCTTTCGCCGGGAAACATCAGTCGTCGCGGTGCACTTTCTCGCGGCGCTCGTGCTTTTCCTGGGCTTCCAGGGTCATGGTGGCGATGGGGCGTGCATCCAGCCGCTTGAGGCTGATCGGCTCACCCGTGACTTCGCAATAGCCGAATTCGCCATTCTCGATCCGGCGCAAGGCCGAGTCGATCTTGGCCACGAGCTTGCGCTGCCGGTCGCGGGTGCGAAGCTCAAGCGCGCGGTCGGTTTCTTCCGAGGCGCGGTCGGCGATGTCCGGGACGTTGCGGGCGCTTTCCTGAAGGCTGTCAATGGTCTCGGCGGACTGGTCGAGAAGTTCCTGCTTCCAGACGATCAGCTTTCGGCGAAAGTATTCAAGCGGTCGGTAGTTCATGAACGGCTCGTCCTCGGCGGGACGATAGTCGTCAGGCAGGAAAACTTCGGCCTTCATCGAAAAACTCTCCTTCACGCCGGATCGCTCCGACAGGTGGGCTTCTGTCATTGACGCGCTCCTGTTGGCGGGCATGTATCCCAACGCTTCGGGATTGTCACTAGCGGTTGCGACATTTTCTGGGCACAGGTAGGGTTTGTGAAAGGCCGGGAAACAGGGTGTTGAAACTGCGATGAAATTCACCTCGACCGCAACTTACGTTGCGTCAGATGATCTGGCGATTGCGGTCAATGCCGCGGTTACCCTGCAGCGCCCGCTGCTGGTCAAGGGCGAGCCCGGGACCGGCAAAACCGAGCTGGCCCGCCAGGTCGCCGCGAGCCTTGGACTGCCGATGATTGAATGGCATGTGAAGTCCACAACCAAGGCGCAGCAGGGGCTTTACGAATACGACGCTGTGAGCCGTCTGCGTGACAGCCAGCTTGGCGAGGCGCGGGTGCATGAGGTGCGCAATTACATCCGGAAGGGCAAGCTCTGGCAGGCCTTCGAGGCCGACACCCGGGTGGTCCTTCTGATCGACGAGATTGACAAGGCGGATATCGAGTTCCCGAACGACCTTTTGCAGGAACTCGACCGGATGGAATTCCACGTCTATGAGACGGGCGAGACCATCCGCGCGACGCATCGACCGGTGGTGATCATCACCTCGAACAACGAAAAGGAACTGCCGGATGCCTTCTTGCGCCGGTGCTTCTTCCACTACATCCGGTTTCCAGATGCCGAAACGCTTGCAGCGATCGTGCGGGTGCACTTTCCGGACATCAAGGACCAACTGCTGACGGCCGCGCTGACCCAGTTCTACGAGCTGCGTGATGTGCCGGGCCTGAAGAAGAAGCCCTCGACGTCCGAAGTACTGGACTGGCTGCGGCTTCTGCTGGCCGAGGATCTGGCGCCGGAGGATCTGCGGAAGGACCCGAAGAACGCCCTGCCGCGCCTGCATGGCGCGCTTCTGAAGAACGAGCAGGACGTGCAGCTTTTCGAACGGCTGGCCTTCATGGCGCGTTCGCAGCGCTAGGCCGAATCGGGCTTTCACACGCCGTCACGCTGGAATCGTGCGCAAGAAATGCGTGATTTGTAACATTCCGTGATGAGTCCGGATAAATCTGGCGGCACCGACTACTTCAACCACGATGGATAGTGGGCGGAAAATTCTTGGTTTTTCGCGAATTGACTCAACGGGTCCCTGGGCCGGACACTTGCCCTGCCCCAGCTGCCGGGGCGCTGCCAGACCGGTCCTGAAATGCGACTGCCCCTGATTTTCGCCGCGCTCGTCGCGCTGTCGGCCTGTGCCCCCACGGCACAGGTGTCGAAGAACCGCCCGACATACGAGGTCGGTATCGGCTTCGGACAGCCCGGAACGGCACCGGTGTCGGCAGGGCTATCCACGGGCTCATCCCTTACTCGCGATTTTCTTGACCTGACCTTCGCCATGGAAAGCGGCCGCGGGCTTGAGACTTTCAGCCGCTTTGAAGGTCCGGTCACCGTGGCCTTGTCTGGCAAGGTCCCCGCGCAGGCCGGGCGGGACCTGGCGGTGCTGATCGAAAGGCTGCGTAGGGAGGCCGGGATCGACATTTCACCGGCATCGGGTTCGGCCACGATCACCGTGGAATTCGCCCCAAGGTCAGAGCTTCGTCGACTGGCACCGACAGCAGCCTGCTTCGTCGTCCCGAACGTGAGCTCGCTGGCCGAGTACCGCAAGAAGCGCGGCACCGACGCAGTTGACTGGGCGCAGGTAACGCAGCGCGAACGGGCGGCCATCTTCATTCCGGCTGATACCAGCCCGCAGGAAGTACGTGACTGCCTGCATGAGGAACTGGCCCAGGCGCTTGGACCGTTGAACGACCTTTACCGGTTGCCCGACAGCGTCTTCAACGACGACAACTTCCATTCCGTCCTGACCGGCTTCGACATGGAAATCCTGCGGCTCACCTATTCCCCGCGTCTGGTAAGCGGGATGAGCCGGGATGAGGTGGCGGCACGACTTGGGGCTTCTGTCGGCATGATTGGCCTTGGTTCCACGCCGCCTGACTGGACCCGCGCCATCGAAACCGCGCTTGGTCGGAACGGGTCGCTTCCCGCACGGAAGGCCGCCGCCGAGCGTGCCCTTTCGATCGCGCTGGCCTCGGGCTGGACCGACAGCCGGATGGCCTTCAGCTATTTCGCGGTCGGCAGGCTTATGGCCGGCAGCGAGCCCGATCGCGCCTTTGACGCCTTTGAACATGCGGCCGATGTCTATGCGCGCCAGCCCGGCGGCGCGTTGCAGGTGGCCCATGTCGACATGCAGCTTGCCGCAATGGCCCTTGCCGGCGGGCTGGCCGAAGAGGCCGTGCGGCTGACGGATCGGGCGATCCCGGTGGTGCGGCAGCACGAGAATGCGGCCCTTCTGGCCACGCTGATGCTGGTCAAGGCTGAAGCGCTGGAAGAGCTTGGCAACCCCGGCGCTGCGGCGGCGCTGCGCATGGACAGTGCGCCTTACGCGCGGTATGGCTTCGGCTCTGACAGTGTGGTCAAGGCCCGGATCCGCGACATCGCAGCCGTGGCAGATCGCGCAGCCAAAGGCTGAAGGGGCGGCGCTGCCCCGGAAATGGGGCGGGATGTTCGTGATCGGCGGTCTGGTTCTGGGAGCATTGGGCGGAGGTCTTCGGGCGAAGGCCCGGGGCGGCAAGCGGGCCGACATCGCACAATATGCGGCGGTCTATGGCATCCTCTTTGCGCTGATCGGCCTTTTCATCACGATCTACCTCGACCGGATGCTGCGCGGCTGAGTGATGTTCCTCCCGTTCTTCCAGAGCTTGCGGGAAGAAGGGGTGCCGGTCTCCCTGCGGGAGTTCCTGGGCTTTCTGGAGGCGATGGCTGCGGGGATCGTGATCTACGACCCTGAGGGGTTCTATCACCTCGCGCGGCTGACCATGGTCAAGGACGAACGTCACATCGACCGGTTCGACCGCGCCTTTGCCCGGGCTTTCGCGGGACTGGAAAGCGTGACGGTCGAACAGGTGCTGGAGGCGATGGACCTGCCGAAGGATTGGCTTGAGAAGCTGGCAGAGCGGCATCTTTCGGCCGAAGAACGCGCGGCGATCCAGGCCTTGGGCGGGTTCGACAAGCTGATGGAGACGCTGCGCCAGCGGCTGGCCGAACAGAAGGGCCGCCATCAGGGCGGCTCGAAATGGATCGGCACCGCCGGCACCTCACCCTTCGGCGCCTACGGGTACAATCCCGAGGGCGTGCGGATCGGGCAAGAGGGCAGCCGCCACCAGCGGGCCGTGAAGGTCTGGGACAAGCGCGAATTCCGCAACCTCGATGGCGACGCCGAGATCGGCACCCGCACGATCAAGCTGGCGCTCCGCCGCCTGCGTCGCTGGGCGCGGGAGGGTGCGGCGGAAGAGCTTGACCTCGACGGCACGATCCGGGCCACGGCCGCGCAGGGCTGGCTGGATGTCCATACCCGTCCCGAGAAGCGGAACGCGGTCAAGGTATTGCTCTTCCTCGACATCGGCGGCTCGATGGACCCGCATGTCAAGGTGATGGAGGAGCTCTTTACCGCTGCGAAGGCTGAGTTCCGGCATCTTGAGGTCTTCTATTTCCACAACTGCGTCTACGAAGGCCTCTGGCGCGACAACCGCCGCCGCTGGGACGCTCAGACCCCGACCTGGGACATCATCCGGACTTATGGCCCGGACTGGCGGCTGATCGTCGT
>JAEULQ010000118.1 GCA_016792685.1 Tabrizicola sp.
ACAGAGCGGCAGGTTGATGACGACATGGCCGATCCCGACGGTCCAGAGGGAAAGGCGCAGGCCGGTGAGGTTGAAGAGGTTCAAGAGGCCCAGAGCGATGATCAGGTAGCTGACCGTCATCGGCGCGATGAAGAGGCCGCGCATCAGGGCCGAGCCGGGCAGCCGGACCCGGGCCAGCGCATGGGCGGCAAGGAAGCCGAGGATCAGCGCGACGAGCGAGGACACCGCCGCGACAAGGAGGGAGTTGAGCAAAGCCGCGGTCAGGTCGTCGTTGCCGAGCACCTTGGCGTACCAGTCCAGCGTCACGCCCTTGAAGGGCGGCACCGGGAGGCGGCCGGCCTGAAAGCTGAAAGCGACCAGCACGGCGACCGGCAGGAAGATGAAGGCATAGGCGGCGGCAAGGTAGGCCCAGGAGAGGAAGCGCATCATTCGCTGCCTTTCCGGCCGGGTGTCCCCCACCCCCATCCCCTCCCCACGCAGGGGGAGGGGAGGCTCGGGTGGAGTCGGCGTGACGGTCCTGCGACACGGGTCGACGAACGAAACGGGTTGTTGAAAGGCGCCTCCCCTCCCCCGCGTGGGGAGGGGATGGGGGTGGGGGGCCGGCAAGGGAAAGCCATCACACCCGATCCAGCCGCAGCCAGCGGCTTGAGGCGAAAAAGGCCAGCGTCACCACCGCCATCAGCACCACCGACAGGGCCGAGGCCAAGGGGAAATTCCCGCTGCGGCCCAGTTGCAGCATGATGAGCTGCGGCAGGGTCAGCTCGGTGTTGCCGCCCAGGATCTGCGGCGTGATGTAGTCGCCGATGCAGAGGACAAAGGTCAGGAAGGCGCCGGTGACGACCCCCGGCAGAGTCAGGGGCAGGATGACATGGGCAAAGGTCTGCCAGCGGTTGGCGCCAAGATCCTGCGCGGCGCGGGCGTAGTTCGGGGAAAGCTGGATCAGGTTCGCGTAGATCGTCAGCGTCAATAGCATCACGAAGAAATGGACGAAGCCGATCACGGTGGCCGACCGGGTCGAGGCGATTTCAAGTGGTTCGGCGATCAGGCCAAGCCCGAGAAGCGCCTTGTTCACCACCCCGTTCTGCCCAAGCACCAGCAGCCAGGAATAGGACCTGACGACATAGGACGTCCAGAACGGCAGGACCGCGAGGAGCAGCGCCAACCGCTGCCAACGGGCGGGCACCCGGAAGGCGATGATCGCTGCCAACGGATAGGCCAGAACGACCGAGATCACCGTGACGACCACGGTGATCTCAAGGCTGTTCCAAAGGGCGCCCAGCATCGTCGGGTCGGTGAAGATGCGGGTGTAGTTGCCGGGATCAAGACCGTGAACGATCTCGCGCCCGTCCATATGGGCGAAGGACAGCGCGATCATCCCCAGGAAAGGCAGGACGAAGAACCCCATTGTCCAGACCAGGGCCGGGGCCAGAAGACCCCAGGCCTGGCGGCGATCTCGGGCGCCGAGGCTCACCTTACTGCGCCAGCATCTCGGTCCAGAGATCCTGCATCGCAGTGTCGAGTGCTGCATCCGGGATCGGATACAATTGCGCGCGGGCCAGGAATTCCGGCTGCTGATCCCAGCGCAGGGTCGCCTTCTGTTCCGGCGTCAGCAGATCGCCCGCCTTGGCATTCGCCGGCATGCCCCAGTAGCAGGCGCTTGTCGCCAGCCGCGCCTGACCTTCGGGCGAGGTGATGTAGTTGACGAATTCCAGCGCCAGATCGGGCTGGGTCGACCCCGCCACCACGCCGATCGACTGCGCCCAGCGCAGGCCACCCTGTTTCGGGATGGTCCAGTCGAGGTTGGGATTCTCGGTCGCAAGCACCGCTGTCAGCCACTCGCCCCCGCCGACGACGATGTCGACCTCGCCCGTCGCCAGCGCCGTCTGGGCCGAGACCACGTCCGACACCTGCTTGGAGGCTTTGCGGAGCGCCATCAGCGGGTCTTTCAGGCTGCCAAGGTTGTCGGCCGTGATGTCCGCCGTCTTGATCCCTTGTCCCAGCGCCACAAGACCAAGGACCGGCAGGTAGTAGTCGTAGATGCCGATCCGGCCGTCATACTTGCCACTGGTCAGGGCCGCCATGTCCTCCATGTCCGCCGGATCGACCTTGGACTTGTCGTAGGAAATGGTGTTGTAGCCGAACTTCTCAGTCACGGCGTAGGTCTTGCCGTCGACGGTGTTGTTCTCGGCCATCACGAGTTCCGGAAAGAAATCGGCGGTTGCCAGCTTGTCGGCCGGAAGTTCGGCCAGGTGCCCGGCTTCGACGGCGCGGGCCACATCCACCGAATCGATCACCAGCACATCCCAATCCCCCGGCTGCGACTGGTCAAGGATCGCCAGCCCAGCCGCCGTGCCTTCGAATTCCTTCAGGTTCACTTTGACCCCGAACTTCTCTTCGAAGGGCTGGATGAGCGCCGGGTCGGTGTGGTCGCACCAGACGAGCGCGTTCAACTCCTGCGCAAGGCCGGGGGTCGCCGCGAAAAGCAGGGCGAGTGCGGTGGCAGGAAGGCGGGCATGCGGCATGGCGATCTCCGTGTTGGTGGGGCCTCTCGACGGCGCTTGAGAAAATAATTGAGTTCGTTCATTTTTGAAGTCAACATCAAATTATAGGCAGATTGGGAACGGCATGGCCGGACTGCGCGAAAG
>JAEULQ010000042.1 GCA_016792685.1 Tabrizicola sp.
CATGCGGTTGGTACCGAGGTTGTGGGTCGAGGGATAGGGCGGCGTCGGGAAAGTCCGGGTCGCCCCCACCGCCTTGTAGATCGCCTCGCCCTGCGCATAGGCGTGGTTGCGCATGGCCACATCGTTGGCGTGGTCCGAGAAGTTGACGTTCGCGACCGGCAGGCCCCACTGGTCCTTGACGTCGGCATTCAGGGTGACGCGGTTCGTCGACTGGGGCATGTCCTCGCCCACGATCCACATGCCGGCCATGTTCTCGTAGTGGTCAAGCGCCGTGGTGAAGCTGCGCCCCCAGCCGCCGGGGTTGAGGAAGGCAGCCATGAACGGAAGGCCGAGCGAAAGGGTTTCGAGCTCGTAGCCGCCGACGAAACCGCGCGAAGGGTCGTGGCGCGCTTCGTCCTGGATGATCCCGGCCATTGTCGTGCCACGCCACATCCGCACCGGCTTGTCAAAGACGGCATAGACGGATCCGGTGGTGTGGCGCATGTAGTTGCGCCCGACCTGGTCGGAGGAATTGGCAAGGCCATTCGGGAACATCGAGGAGGCCGAGTTGAGCAGGAGGCGCGGGCTTTCAAAGCTGTTGCCCGCCACGCAAACGATCCGCGCTTTCTGCAATTGAAGCGCGCCGTCCTTGTCGAAATACTCGACACCGGTCACCTTCCCGCTCTCGTCGTGCAGGATGCGCGCGACGTGGGCGCGTTCTCGCACTTCGAGGTTCCCCGTCGCTTCGCCCGCGGGGATATCGGTGTAGGCGGCAGACCACTTGGCGCCCCATTTGCAGCCCTGGAAGCAGAAGCCGGTCTGCTGGCATGCCATGCGGCCATCGTAGTCCTTGGAGTTGATCGCCATCCGCCCGGTGTGGACTTCCTTGTAGCCAAGGGCTTTCGCGCCCTTTTCGAACACAAGGTAGTTGTTGTTCCCCGGCAAGCCTTGCCGGTCACCGGTGCGCGTTACGCCAAGCTTGGTTTCGGCCTTTTCGTACCAGGGTGCCATTTCGGCCCCGTCGATCGGCCAGTCGAGCAAGTTCGCGCCCTCGACCGCACCATAATTCGTCAGCGCCTTCCATTCGTGGTCCTGGAAGCGGATCGAGGCTCCGGCCCAGTGGGTTGTCGTGCCGCCCACGGCCTTGACGATCCAGGCCGGAAGTCCCCCGAAATCCTTGGCCACACGCCACGAGCCGCTGGTGGTGCGGGCGTCCAGCCAGGCCAGCTGGCCGAAGCTTTCCCATTCGTCGTTGATATAGTCCTCGGGCAGGTAACGCCCGCCGGCCTCCAGCGCCACGACCTTGACGCCCTTCTGCGCCAATTCGTTGGCGAGAACCCCGCCGCCTGCGCCAGTGCCGATGATGACGACAACCTGGTCGTCGTTCTTGTCAAACGGTGCCATTGCCGTCCCCCCTCAAAGCCAGTCGATGTCGTTGAAGCCGCGCTCGATGTAGCCACCCTGGGAGAAGCTTTCCCCCTGGTAGCCAAAGATCGGCCAGACCTCTTTTTGGTTATAGAGCCCGGTCACCAGGCCCGAACGGACCGTCTGGAAGAAGGGCGTCTTCTCGATGCCCTGCAACAGCTTGACCCGGTCTTCCTCCCAGCCCGCAGCGACATAGCTGTTGAAACCAGCAGCCTTGGCGGCGGCGTCCAGTGCTGCCACACCTTCGGCAACCAGCGCCTTCTGCTCTTCGGTGTCATAGCCCTTTACGGCCACGGCGTAGTGCTGGTCCGGCACCTGATCATGCGGGTAGATGTCGCGCGCCATCTGCAGCAGCGTCGCCATCTGTTCCGGCGTGATCGTGGTCACCTCGACCGCCCAGGCGGCATTCGGGGCGGCAATGAAGCCTGCCCCGGTCACCGCCAGCGCGCCGGCCGCGAAGCTGCGTGAGAGGAGCTGGCGCCGGGTCAGCCCTCTGAGTTCGTGTTTCGTCATGTGGGTTCCTCCCTTGGCGATTGGCTTGGGTCGGCGCTCCCTCAGAGGAAGCGACCGCCCCTCTGGATGACCTCGATCTGGTAGCCATCGGGGTCAGCGATGAAGAAGAATTTGGCGACCTGCACGTCGCCATTTCGGAAGTCGACAATCTTGCGCGGTGCAAGGCCGGCGGCAGTCAACCGGGCGTGCTCGGCCTCGACATCCGGAACGCTGACCGCGATGTGGCCGTAGCCGTTGCCAAGGTCATAGGCTTCGGCCCGGCCCTTGTTCACGGTCAGCTCAAGCTCGAACGTCTGTTCGGCGTTCGACAGGTAGATCAGGGTAAAAGTCTCGAAGTCGAGCCGGTCCGCCACTTTCAGCCCGAAGGCCGCGTCGTAAAAGGCTACGGCGCGCACCTCGTCCAGCACGCGCACCATGGAGTGAATCAGTTTTGCCATTGCTCCCCCGAATTTGGCATCGATCTGGTAAGATTACCGGACCAATTTCGGGGTTTGGTAGTAGCGGTGTACTACAGGTGCAGTTTTCTACTCTGCCGCGATCCGGGTGCCGGGTTGCGGAATCTGGTCAAGCTCGCCCAGATGGATTGTGCAGGCACAGCGCAGAAGCGAGGTGAAGTTCGTGGCCTCGCCATGTTGTTCCAGCACCTCGGCATGCAGCTTCGACAGGAAGGCGGGCGTCGAGGACCCGTCCTTATCGGCCATCTGGTCGACGATGCCCCAGAAGGCCCGTTCCAGCCGGATGCTGGTCGACTGTCCGTTCAGTCGCAGGCGCCGAGTGACATATTCATAGCGGGCCGGGTCTTGCCCGGCAAACATCTGACACATCCCTGGCCTCCCCCGTGTGTTCAGGGGACCAGTGTGGGCCGCAGGACTCGAGTCGTCAAATAACAATCCCGGCCACGTCGGCCCGAAGGCGGCCTATTGCTCCTGCAGGCTCGCGACATATTCGACAAGCGCCAGGACCCGCAGTTGAGCCAGAGCCTCTGCCTCTCCGGGGGCGCCCTGGTAGCTCAGCCATTCGGCGGCATCGGCCCGGTAGCGCTGCCCCCAGGCGGGCATCTCCGAGGTTCCATGCGCCCCGATCCTGGCGCTGCCGTCGATGGTGTTGAACACACGGGTGACCGGGAAGACACCGCCGTTGCTCTTTTGCAGCTGGGTGATGTCCGGCATCGAGCCCGTCAGGAAGGACACGAGCGGACCGTCGCCCTTGCCCGCGGTACCGTGACATTGAACACAACTGTTTGCGAATTCGAACTGACCGATGCTCATCGCATCCTGCGCTACGGCAGAACCCGCGCTACTGGCCATGGCGACAAGCGCTGCAAACCCGATTCTGGTCATTGTGATCTCTCCCCTCCCGCGCTGCCCGGAACGAGCAGGTGCATGAAGCATCCGCCCAAGTCCGGGTGTTGCCCTTGATTTGCGTCAACGCAGGGCGCCATACGGCCGGGCGCGAGGGGCCGGGGCGAAAATAAACGGGGCGCGCTGTGTACCGCGCGCCCGGACAGCAGATGCCGGTTCCGATCTTGTCAGGCGATGATCTTTGAGACGCCGCCTGCGCCGACGGTGCGGCGGCCCCTCTTCCTTGGTCAGGATGTAGGCTTTGTCTTCGAACTTGGTGTGCGGCTTGGCCGAGCCGGGCTTGCACAGCACCTCGCCACGTTCCAACCCCGCCCAGCGAACAACTGACACATCGCTGGCCTGTCCCCATGTGGACACACGCTCAATTGGACTGGTTAAGACGACTCATCAAATCAAGCTTCCGGAAGGACATTATGCAACTATTCAGTTGCATTTCTGGAGACCGCGTGTCAATTAGCAACCCGGAGGTTGCACAAATGAGTAAAGACCAGACTGACAGCGTGTCGCGCAGCATCGTCATATCGGGTTCCCCGGACCGAGTTTTCCGGGCCCTGACGGAAGAATTCGGGACCTGGTTCCAGGTGCGGCTCGAAGGGCCGTTCCGGGTTGGCGATCTGACCAAAGGGGCGATGACCATGCATCAGGTCGCTGGCCTGCCGTTCAAGGCCCGGACCGTGGCGCTGGAGCCGCCTGGACGATTTGCCTTCGACTGGCCGCAATGGGATTTCGAAGCCAATCGCAATCTCGAGGACGAGGCCCCCTGGACCCGGGTCGAATTCACGCTGGAACCTGTGGCAGAGGGCACGCGGGTCACCGTGACGGAAAGCGGATTTGCCGGATTCACGCCAAGTCTTGGCGCACGGCTGTTGCGAGAGAATACCGAAGGCTGGGAATTCCAGCTGGCACAGTTGAAATCCCATGTCGGGTGAAGCGGCACGGGTCTTTGCGGCCCTGGGCGATCCGGTCCGGTTGACCCTGGTAGCGTCGCTCGGGCCGGACGGCCAGTCAATCTCGGACCTCACCCGCGGGCTGACGATCACGCGGCAGGGCGTGACGAAGCACCTGAAGGTGCTTGAGGCCGGGGGGCTGATCCGCAGCGAACGGCGCGGACGCGAGGTGATCTGGCACTGTCGGCCAGCAGGCCTGGCCGTTGCACGCCACGCGTTGGAGGAGATCGGCGCAGGATGGGAGCAATCGCTGCAGCGGCTGAAATCTCTGGTGGAAGACCAGACGCCAAAGGAGGGGCCGGGGCAGATATGAGCGGCCTCGGGCAGTTCGTTCCATGCGGTTTCCGGCAGCCCGTCACCACCACACCAAGGGGCTCAGGCCCTGGCTTGAGCAATCGGAAAGAAAAAGGCCGCCCGGCGGGGCGGCCTTTCCAATCATGAGGTTCGCGTTTGATCAGGCGATGATTTTGGAGACGACGCCTGCGCCGACGGTGCGGCCGCCTTCGCGGATGGCGAAGCGCAGCTTCTCTTCCATCGCGATCGGGGCGATCAGCTCGACCACGAACTTCAGGTTGTCGCCCGGCATCACCATCTCGGTGCCTTCCGGCAGC
>JAEULQ010000066.1 GCA_016792685.1 Tabrizicola sp.
CCTGCCGCTTGGCATGACGAAGGCGGTCTTTGCCGGAACCTCGACCATTGCCTTCGCGATCATCAACGCGGTGAAGCTGATCCCCTATTATGCGTTGGGGCAGTTGAATGCGGGCAACCTGAAACTGGCGGCGCTTTTGTCGCTGCCCGCGGCGCTGGCCGTCTTCGCGGGGGTACGCCTCGTGCGCCGGATGCCCGAGCGGCTGTTCTTCCGGCTGGTCACCTGGGCGCTGCTGCTGATCTCGGTAAAGCTGGTCTGGGACGGGCTGAGCGGGCTCATGTGACCCGGATCTTGCGGGATCGTGCCGGGCAGGAGTGATCTGGTCAGGCGCTTGTGCAAGACTGGCGGCGCCCCCTTGCCTTGACCCCCGATGGGGGGGGGCCGGGGGGCGCTGTGCAAGAGACCGGAGGTCGCGAAGATGTTGCCCGACGCAGAGGCGCTTTATGACAGTCTGGCCGCGCGTGACGGTCGTTTCGACGGGCAGGCCTTCGTCTGCGTGACGACGACGGGGATCTTTTGTCGCCTGACCTGCCCGGCCCGCACACCGCTGCAGCGGAACGTGATTTTTCGCGCGACGGCCGACGACTGCCGGGCCGCCGGTTTCCGGGCCTGCAAGCGGTGCAAGCCAGAAGCCGTCAGGCCGGTTCCCCTTTTGCCGGAAGCTCTTCGCTGACGGATTCAAAGTTTGAGCCGGAGGCCATGAGACACATCTGGCCATCGGGAAGGGTGATGGTGATAGTCCAGGTGCCGCTGGTCTCGGCAGCGAAAAGCTCCATGATCGCGGCCTCTCCGGCGATGCCAACCGAGCGCCGGGTCTCGCCATAGGTTTCGGAGAGAAGGTTCAGAATGCGCTCGCGGGCGTCGCATTGGGTGGCGCCGTTCGCGATGTCGGCAGCAGCGACCATGCCGCCGAGGCCGAGCGAGAGGGCAAACATCGTCTGGTTCATCTTGGAGCCTTTCTGCCGGAGAGACAGCGGAAAGGCTGCATGGGCCCGGCTGACAAGCGGTTAAGGCGGCGGTCGCCGGGAATTTCGCTGCAATGCGGCATTTTCTGGCTTGCCGTTTATGTCTGATCTGTGCTTTCAAGCGCAAGAATGTTGCGCAGAGGTGAGTCGATGGCGAAGAGTGGGGTCCGTCCCTATCGGTCAGTCTTGTATATCCCGGCCTCGAACGCGCGGGCCCTGGAGAAGGCGCGTGGGCTGGAAGCGGACGCGATCATCTTCGATCTCGAGGATGCGGTTGCCCCGGACGAAAAGGTCAAGGCGCGCGTCTTGTTGGCCCAGGAGTTGGGGCAGCAGGACTTCGGGCCGCGCCGCCGGATCGTGCGGGTCAACGGGCTGGAGACGGACTGGGGCGAAGCTGACCTTGCCGCCTTCCAGGGTCATCCAGGCGTGGATGCCGTTCTGGTGCCGAAGGTCAACACTCCGGCCGATCTGAATGCGGTGGCTGCGCGGGTCGCGGGCCCGCTTTGGGCGATGATGGAGACGGCGAAGGGCTGCCTCAACGCGGGCGCAATCGCGGCGCACGGGCGGCTGGAAGGCATGGTCATGGGCACGAACGATCTGGCCAAGGAGCTGGGCGCGCGGTTCCGGGCTGACCGGTTGCCGCTGTTGGCCGGGCTTGGCGCATCGGTACTGGCCGCGCGGGCGGAGGGGAAGGTCATCATCGACGGGGTCTTCAACGCCTTCAAGGACGAGGCGGGCCTGAGGGCCGAGTGCGAACAGGGCCGCGACATGGGGTTTGACGGCAAGACGCTGATCCATCCGGCGCAACTGGCAATCGCGAACGAAGTCTTTGCGCCCTCCGAGGCGGAAATCACGCTTGCGCGCCGCCAGATCGAGGCGTTCGACGCAGCGCGGGCCCGGGGCGAGGGCGTGGCCGTGGTGGATGGCAAGATTGTGGAAAACCTGCATATTGTGACTGCAGAGGCGCTGCTGGCAAAGGCAGCGCAGATTGCAGCAATGGTATGAGGGAAACACGATGTATCTGCTGATTGCCGGGGTCCTTCTTTGGGCCTATTCGCATCTGATGAAACGTGTAACCCCGGGCTTTCGCGCAGGTCTGGGCGACACGACGGGAAAGCTGGTCGCAACAGCGCTGTCGGTCGTGGCGATCGTCCTGATGGTCATCGGCTATCGCGGGGCCGAGGTCGTCGTGCTGTGGAATCCGCCTGCGTTCCTCACGCATGTGAACAACCTTCTGATGCTGGTCGCGGTCTATCTGGTGAACCTTGGCTATTCGCGCGGGATCATGCGCACCAGGATGCGCCACCCGATGCTGACCGCCGTCAAGACCTGGGCCATCGCGCACTTGCTGGTAAACGGGGATCTGGCGTCGGTGGTCCTTTTCGGGGGCATCCTGGCCTGGGCGGTCCTGGACGTGATCCTGATCAACCGGATGGAGCCGGACTGGAAGCGCCCGGAACCGGGGCCGGCGGTGAACGACGTGATCTACGCCGGCGCGGCTCTGGCCGTCTTTGCGGTCATCGGCTGGATCCACAACTGGCTTGGCTACTGGCCTTTCGGGTGAAAGATGAAGCTTTACAGATTCTTGAGCGCGGATGACACGTCGGCATTCTGTCACAAGGTGACGGCGGCCCTGAACAAGGGGTGGGAGCTTCATGGCGGCCCGACCTATGCCTTTGACGCCGCCAATGGGGTGATGCGCTGCGGGCAGGCCGTGGTGAAGGAGGCACCGGGCGATTATCACCCGGATGTCAAGCTGGGAGAGATGTAGGGTGGACGCATTGGCCCAGCCGACCAAGACCAATCCCGGGCGGTTCTTCGAGGATTATCGTCTGGGCGAGGTGATTTCCCATGCGGTGCCGCGCACCGTCGGGGCGGGCGAGCGGGCGCTTTACCATGCGCTGTATCCCGCGCGGGGGGCGCTTTATTCCTCGGACGAGTTTGCAAGAAGCGTGGGGCTTGCCGCCTCGCCGCTGGACGATCTGATCGCTTTCCACACGGTTTTCGGCAAGACCGTCCCGGACATCAGCCTGAATGCGGTGGCGAACCTCGGCTATGCCGAGGGGCGCTGGCTCAAGGCGGTCTGGCCGGGCGATACGCTGCGGGCGGAATCCGAGGTGATCGGGCTGAAGGAAACCTCGTCTGGGGCGACGGGGGTGGTCTGGGTGCGCACGCGCGGCCTGAACCAGCGCGGCGAGGTGGTTCTGGAGTATGTCCGGTGGGTCATGGTGCGCAAGCGGCGGCGCGAGGTCGCGGTGCCGGTTGCAGTGCCGGTGCTGGCCCCGGCGGTTGATCCTGCGGCGCTTGTCGTGCCGGAGGGGCTGGACTTCACCCGGTACGATTTTTCCCTGGCGGGCGAGCCGCACCGCTGGGGCGACTATGCGGTGGGCGAGATCATCGACCACGTCGATGCGGTGACGGTGGAAGAGGCCGAGCACATGCTGGCCACGCGCCTGTGGCAGAACACGTCGAAAGTGCATTTTGACGTGACCCAGCGCGAGGATGGCAGGCGGCTCATCTATGGCGGGCATGTGATCAGTCTGGCCCGGGCGCTGTCGTTCAACGGGCTCGCCAATGCGCAGATGATCGTGGCCCTGAACGGGGGCGCGCATGCCAACCCCTGTTTCGCGGGCGATACGGTCCGGGCCTGGTCGGAAGTGCTGGACAAGGCCACGACCACGGCGCCCGGGGTGGGTGCGCTGCGGCTGCGGCTTGTCGCGACGCGGGGTGAGGCCGGCAACCTGAAGGGGGAAGACGGGAAGTACCTGCCCGACGTATTGCTTGACCTGGACTACTGGGCGCTGGCTCCGGTCTGATCTGAACCTGCCCGGGCGCCAGATGGCCCGCGGCTCACGAAGGGTTTCCCGAGGGAGGATCGGATGTTCAAGGCTGCGACGATAACGGGGCTTCTGGCGTTGCTTGCAGGGCAGGCACACGCGGCGGGCTGCGCGCCTGAAGGCGGAATCGAGATCGCAAAGATCGAGGCGATGAACCAGATGGTTCTGGACATGGACTTTGAGGGGTTTGCGCGCGCGATCAAGGACGAGGTCGGCATCGACATCGCGGATGGCGTCAAGTCGGTCGCCGATATCTTTACGGAAGGCTTTGTAAGCTGTGCCACGATTGCGCAGCGCAAGGATCTGGGCGGCATGGTTCAGAACGTGGTCATGTTCGAGGCCAAGGTCGGGCCGCTGTTCGGCTACTGGCTGGCGACGCCTTCGGGCGGGGATTACAAGGTCGTGTCATTCTCGCTCAACACCGATCTGGACGAGGTCATGGCAAACCTGCGGTAAGGCGGTTCCCGGCCCGTTCAACGGTTGACCGGACGGATAGCCGCCAGAGACAAGCGGGAGGTCGCGGGCAACTGCGGAGCCCATTATGTGGAAGGCGTCGGGTCCGAGTGTCCGGGCGGCTGTGTCAGGCTGAGCCTGACCTGGGATTCGATGCCTTTCGGCGGGTGAGCCGGGCAGATCATCATCTTGTGATCACGGATTTTCAAGCCGTGATCACAAACCTCAGAAATCATGCGCCGATAGCGGCAACATCTTGCAGTTGCGGCATTCCCCGCGTGACATGGGCGAAATCCGCGCTATTGAAGGTCTAGAACGATAGCCTGCGCCGCCCGAAGGCCGCGCCGCCAGACGTGAGGACCGAGCATGGCAGACGCAAAGCGCGCTGCGCCGATTGAGCGCCCCCTATCGCCGCACCTGCAGATCTATCGCTGGCAAGTGCCGATGCTGACGTCGATCCTGACCCGGATCACCGGGCATGCGCTGGTCGCGGGCGTGGTTCTGGCGGTCTGGTGGCTATTGGCTGCAGCCACCTCGGACGCCTATTTCGCCACTGCAAACGCGGTCGCAACCAGCTGGTTCGGCGACCTTGTGTTCACCGGCTCGCTCTGGGCGGTCTGGTATCACTATCTGGCTGGCCTGCGGCACCTTTACTACGATGCCGGCCGCGGCCTGGACATTCCGACGGCAGAAAAGCTGGGCTGGGCCTGCATCATCGGCTCGGTCGTGCTGACTGTGATCACAATTCTTCTGGTTCAGTGAGGGGACCATGCGTTACATCACTCCCCGCAAACGCGCCGAGGGCCGGGGTGCCGCCCATAGCGGTACGGAACACCACTGGTCGATGACGGTTTCAGCTGTCGGTCTGGCCTTCCTGGTGCCGGTCTGGCTGTACATCCTGGGCTCGACCCTGGGCCAGCCGCGCGAGGTGGTGCTGGAGACCTTCGCCCGGCCGTTCCCGGCGATCCTTACCGCGCTGGTCCTGGTCGTCGGCATGCGGCACTTCGCAATGGGCGCCACCGGCATGATCGAGGATTATGCCCGCGGCACGTCGCGCAAGATGCTGATCATCTTCGCGATCTCGCTTTCCTGGGTTGTCGCCGCGACGGGGCTTTTCGCCCTGGCCCGCATCGCGCTTTGAAGGACGGAACATGACTGCCTATCCCTATGAGACGCATGAATATGATGTTGTCGTGGTCGGTGCCGGAGGTGCGGGCCTGCGCGCCACGCTGGGCATGGCCGAGCAGGGCCTGCGCACGGCCTGCGTGACCAAGGTCTTCCCGACCCGGTCGCATACCGTGGCCGCGCAAGGGGGCATTGCCGCTTCGCTTGGGAACATGGGTCCCGACCATTGGCAATGGCACATGTACGACACGGTCAAGGGATCGGACTGGCTGGGTGACACCGATGCAATGGAGTATCTGGCCCGGGAGGCCCCGAAAGCGGTCTACGAGCTGGAGCATTACGGGGTGCCTTTCAGCCGGACGGAAGAGGGCAAGATCTATCAGCGCCCCTTTGGCGGCCATACGACCGAGTTCGGGAACGGCCCGCCGGTGCAGCGGACCTGTGCCGCCGCCGACCGGACGGGACACGCGATCCTGCATACGCTTTACGGCCAAAGCCTGAAGAACAACGCGGAATTCTACATCGAGTATTTCGCGCTGGACCTGATCATCACTGACGGAGCCTGCACCGGGGTCGTGGCCTGGAAGCTGGACGACGGGACGATCCATGTCTTCAACGCCAAGATGGTGGTGCTGGCGACCGGCGGCTATGGCCGGGCCTATTTCAGCGCGACCTCGGCCCATACCTGCACCGGCGACGGCGGCGGCATGGTGGCGCGTGCGGGGTTGCCGCTTCAGGACATGGAATTCGTGCAGTTCCACCCGACCGGCATCTACGGCTCGGGCTGCCTGATCACCGAGGGCGCGCGGGGCGAGGGCGGTTATCTGACCAACTCTGCCGGCGAGCGGTTTATGGAGCGCTATGCGCCGCACTACAAGGATCTGGCGCCGCGCGACTATGTCAGCCGCTGCATGACGCTGGAAATCCGCGAGGGGCGCGGGGTGGGGGCGAATGCCGACCACATCCACCTGCACCTGAACCACCTCCCGCGTGAGACGCTGGAGGCCCGCCTGCCGGGGATCACGGAATCGGCGCGGATCTTTGCGGGCGTCGATCTGCACAAGGAGCCGATCCCGGTGCTGCCCACGGTCCATTACAACATGGGCGGGGTGCCGACGAACTATTGGGGCGAAGTGCTGAACCCGACGGCAAAAGACCCGGATGCGGTCTTCCCGGGCCTGATGGCGGTGGGCGAAGCGGGTTGTGCCTCGGTGCATGGTGCGAACCGGTTGGGGTCAAACTCGCTGATTGACCTCGTGGTCTTCGGTCGCGCGGCTGCGATCCGGGCGGGGCAGGTGGTTGACCGGGGGGCTTCGGTCCCCGCCACCAATGCCGCCGAGGTGGACAAGGCCCTGGCCCGCTTCGACGACCTGCGCCATGCCAAGGGCGCCGTGCCGACGGCCGACCTGCGGTTGGAGATGCAGCGCACGATGCAGGCCGACGCGGCGGTCTTCCGGGCGGAAGAGACGCTGGCGGCGGGCGAGAAGAAGATGACGGCCATCGCGGGCAAGATGGGCGACCTCAAGGTCACCGACCGCAGCCTTGTCTGGAACAGCGACCTGATGGAGACGCTGGAACTGGCGAACCTGATGCCGAACGCGCTGGCCACGATCTATGGCGCACATGCCCGGACCGAAAGCCGGGGGGCGCATGCGCACGAGGACCATCCCCAGCGCGACGACGTCAACTGGCGCAAGCATTCGCTGGCCTGGGTCGATGGCGCAAAGGTGACGCTTGACTACCGGGCGGTGCACACGGACCCTCTGACCACGGAAGCCCAGGGCGGGATCGCATTGGCGAAGATCGCGCCAGCAGAAAGGAAGTTCTGATGAAAAAGCAGTTCATTAGTGGTTTTGCAGCGCAAGTCGGACTTGGACTGGCTTGCGCCCTTACCCTTACTGCCTGTGTCGGGGTCTTTGCACCGGTCAAAGTGTCTGACGAGGTGATCGCATCTTGCGTGCGTGCAAGTGGCTTGCCGGACGGGACTCAATACACCGTGGAAGAGGTGTTCCGCACCGACGGAATGGACCGCCGCGTCCTTCCCGGCCCCGACGTAAGTCCGGATCAGGTCTTCAGGATCAATCAGTGCATCGAGGGGCGCGTGATGGGCACTGCTCCCGTTGAAGCGGTTAGTGCTGCGCCTGCGACTGGGTCGGCCTGCGAAAGAGGCGGAGGCGTTTTTCAGGGAGGAACGGGATATTGCTGATAAATCGGACGCGATGTCTGTTGCTGGTGGCGGTTCTTGGCCTTGCCGCCTGTGATCCCGGTGAGCTGGTCAGCAGCGCCCTGAAGCGTACCGCGCATTCCGTGGTCTTCCCGGTGGTCAACATCGACATGCCCGCCGAACCGGCCCGCAAGGCGACAAACTGCATTCTGGACGCGGCCAGCCAGGAGGAGCTGCAGCTCCTTGCCCGCGATGTGGGCGTGGAGGCGGGAACCGCCACCAAGGCCACGATCCGCAGCATTGCGGTGCGGCCTGAGGCCCAGGCCTGCTATGCGGCCAACGGCGTGCCTCCGGTAGTGTGAGATCATGAAGAAAGTAACCTTTCCCGCGCTCCTGCTGCTTGTGGCCTGCGGCCCGATGTCCTTGAAGGAAGCCGAGCGCCAATGCTTTGAACGCGCGCGGCTTGCCCAGCAACCGCGTGGAGAGATTTCCGTGGGCGCAAGTTCCGACGGCCAGACGGCCGCGGGGCTGGAGCTGAACGTCAGTTCGGATTTCCTTCTGGGGAAGGATCCCTCGGCCGTTTACGAAAGCTGCGTGATGTCGAAAGCCGGCGAACCGCCGAGCATCCCGCTTTATGCAAGACCTGACTGGAGAGGCTGAGACATGGTCCAGTTCACGCTGCCCAAGAATTCCAAAATCCGGACCGGCAAGACCTGGCCGAAGCCGGAAGGGAAGAACGTCCGCAAGTTCCAGATCTATCGCTGGAACCCCGATGACGGCGAGAACCCGCGGGTCGACACCTATTTCATCGACATGGACCAGTGCGGCCCGATGGTTCTGGACGCGCTGATCAAGATCAAGAACGAGATCGATCCTACGCTGACCTTTCGCCGCTCCTGCCGCGAGGGGATCTGCGGCTCTTGCGCGATGAACATCGACGGGATCAACACGCTGGCCTGCATCTACGGCCTGGATGAGATCAAGGGCGACGTGAAGATCTATCCCCTGCCGCACATGGCGGTGATCAAGGACCTGATCCCGGATCTCACGCACTTCTACGCCCAGCACGCCAGCATCATGCCGTGGCTCGAGACCAAGACCAACCGCCCGGCCAAGGAATGGCGCCAGTCGATCGAGGATCGCAAGAAGCTCGACGGGCTTTATGAATGCGTGATGTGCGCGTCTTGCTCGACCTCGTGCCCGAGCTACTGGTGGAACTCGGACCGCTATCTGGGCCCGGCGGCTTTGCTGCATGCCTATCGCTGGATCATCGACAGCCGGGACGAGGCGACGGGAGAGCGGCTGGACGCGCTGGAAGACCCGTTCAAGCTTTATCGCTGCCACACGATCATGAACTGCGCCAAGACCTGCCCGAAGGGGCTGAACCCGGCCAAGGCGATTGCCGAGATCAAGAAGATGATGGTCGAGCGGGTTGTCTAATGACCAGCGGGCGGGGCGCTGTCGAGTGCAGTGTCGGCGCTTGCCTCAGTCGATCCAGTCGAGCACGCCGACCCCAGTCTTGTCATCCCAGTCGATCAGGCCGTCCTGTAGCAAGCCGGACAGGAAGGACAGGGCCGTTCTTTCCGAAAACCGTCCGCCCAGGTAGGGAAAGCTCACATCTTTCTGCATGCACGACACCTTGAGGCCGAGGTCGGCGGCATGCTGAAGGACCTTTGAGCGATTGCATGTGAACGTTCCAACGCTGCCGATGCCCTGCCTGTTGATCGACACAAGGTAAGAAAAATAGCGGAAGCCCTGCGACTGCTCGTTGATGTTCGGGTTCAGTTCGAAACGCGCGAGATCGAACTGGACGAGGTAGATAATGGCGTTGCCGCGTGTACCAAGACGGCGCAGCATCAGACCGTTCGCAAACGGGCGTACAGGCTCTTCGGCGTTGCCCGGGTCCAGGATCTGCATTTGGTAGGACTTGCCGGACTTCCGTACCAACCGGATCTTGTCCGATTTCGGATTGCCGTCGGCGCGCATCCAGTATTCGAGGACGTCCCCAACGTTCTGTGCGGAACTTGTGGTGATGACCGGGGAATCACTTGCAAAGCACCCGGTGAGTGTTAGCAGCGCGATCAGCGCCAAAACGGTCCAGGCCCAATGAACCGGGTGACTGTGGAAACACCGCATCTGCAGTCCTCCTTTGATGCCAGACGGTTCAAGCTGCCCCCGATTCGGGCGAAGTGCGTTGATCGTCGTCAAGCTCTACCGCTGCTACACGATCAAGAACTGCGCCAAGACCTGCCCGAAGGGGCTGAACCCGGCGAAGGCTATTGCCGAGATCAAGAAGATGATGGAGAGACAATTTGTCTGAGACACCAATCTTCCCCGATTTCAACTCGGGCGAGGAGTTCGCCCAGTTGATGGCGTGGCTGGCGGCGAAGCTGCATGCGAAGAACCGGATCTGGATGGACGAATCCGGCCATGTCTGGCTGGTGGCCAAGCTTCTGGCCGCCCTCGGAGAGGAGTTCCGGCAGGGGCTGACCGACCCTGATGTTGTGGCGGACTTTGGAGATGCGCATCATTTGGCGCGGCTCGACGATGCGGCGCAGGTCGACGCGCTTTTGGTGCGACTCAGGGACCGGCTGGTGCGCTGATGCCGGTGCTGCTGCTTCTGTTGGCCGTTTCGGTGTTTCTCTATCTCTGGCTCTCCCGCCGGAACTCCACCCTGACCCGCAGTTGCCGCTGGCGACTGGACCGGCGGGTGGCGCCTGATGCCTGGCGCTGCGCGGCCTGCGGCGCGACAACACGGGGGAGAGAACCACGGGACTGCCTGAGGCCCGTGCGCTAGGCCGGGGCGCGGAGTTTTCGAAAACTCCGCAACGGAGCCTTTGAAGGCTCCGGCCCGATTTCTTCGAAGAAATCGGCGCTTGCGAGAGGCGGAGATTCCGGCAAGCCTTGGGCCATGAAGCCCGATCATCCCGACCACCCCGCCCCGCCCGACGGTGCCGCCCGCAAGGCCGTTGCACCGGTGATCTGCTACCCGGTCGAAGGTCTGCCACGACCCGATCTTGCCGCCTACCGATCTGCACGAGAGGGTTGGACCCTGGTGTCCGAGGTATTGGTCCCCCCTCGCGAGGCGCGGTGTTTTGATGTGCCGGCGGGGCATTTCTTCCGCATCGTCAGTGTCGAGGGGCCGCAGGTTGGCGACCTGAATCTCTTTGCCGCCGGAAACCCGGGCGAGCGGTTTTTCTCTGGCAAGACCCGGGCGCTGCACGGCACGCATCTGTCTACAGGGGACAGGATGTGGTCTTGCCTGCCCCATATGCGCCCCATGGCGACGGTGACCGAAGATACGCTCGACTGGTACGGCTTCGACACCTTCGGCGGGTCGGTCCATGACGTGATCGGCACCCGCTGCGATCCCTATACCCATGCGCTCCTGTCGGGGGGTGAGCAGTATCACCACTGTTGCCATTCCAACCTGACGCGGGCCGTGGCCGAGCGGACCGGCCTGCCTCTCCAGGCGGCCGAGCTGCAGGTGCATGATGTGCTGAACGTCTTCATGTGCACCGGCTTCACCCGCGACACCGGGCAGTACTTCATGAAGGCATCACCTGTCCGGCCCGGTGACTACATTGAATTCATGGCGGAAATCGACCTTCTCGGGGCGCTGTCGGCCTGTCCGGGTGGGGATTGTTCGGCCGAGCATTCCTCGGACGTGGCTGCCTGTCACCCGCTTCTGGTGCAGGTGTTCCGGCCCCTGGCTCCGCCGCTTGGCTGGCAGCAGCCGGGGCCGAACCCCTACGACCGGAGCCACGGCGTCTAGCAGTAGCGTTCGGAAAGCGTGGTCTGGACGTCGTCGTAGCGGTCGCCCCAGGCCCAGCCGATGGGCAGGAGACGCTCGATTTCCTCTCGGTCCTCGTCGCTGAGGTCGATCTCGGGGGCCGTGACCCAGTCGGCAAGGTGGCGGGTCGAGCGGGTGCCGGGGATCGGGATCACATGGGTGCCGCGGTCCAGAATCCAGGCCAGGGCCAATGCCGCCGGAGAACAGCCGCGATCCTGGGCGTAGTTACGGAACGCCTGCAGTTTCAGCAGGTTATGCGGCCAATTCTCGGCGTTGAAACGGGGTACCCGCGTACGGAACTCGCCCGGAGCGAACTGCGCGGGGTCGGGGAGAGTTGTGCCGAACGCGCCGCGGGCAAGGGGCGAGAAGGGCACGAAAGCCACGCCCAGGGTCGCGCAGCGCTGGATCAGGCCAAGTTCGGGCTGGCGGGTCCAGAGCGAGTATTCGTTTTGAACAGCGCTGACCGGATGAACGGCATGGGCACGTTCGACCGTATAGGGTGCGACCTCCGACAGGCCGTAGCCGAGGATCTTGCCCTCTGCCTGCAGGCGCTGCATCGAGCCGGCCAGCTCTTCAGCCGGGACATTCGGGTCGTGGCGATGGGCGTAGAACAGCGCCACATGATCCATGCCAAGCCGCTTGAGCGAGCTCTCAAGCTCGGCCCGAAGATAGGCAAGGGAATTGTCGACGCGGCGTTCCGGGATGCCTGTCAACGAGGCCTTGGTCGCAATATGGGGTCGATGCGGCCGGGTGGCGAGCCATTTGCCGATGAAGGTCTCGGCGATGCCATTGCCATAGATATTGGCCGTATCGAGAAAGGTGATCCCGTGGTCCCAGGCCGCGTCGAGCGTGCGCAGGGCTTCGGCCTCATCGGTTGGACCATAGGCGCCGCCGAAGGAAAAGGTGCCAAGACCTAGGGCAGAGACCTGCGGGCCGTTGCGGCCAAGGCGGCGGGTCCTCATGGCGTCACGTAGTGCAGGCCCTGGAACCGGGCGCGGAGCGCCTTGGTGCGGGGCGCGACGGTTTCAGGGGCGTTGGAGCGCAGCGCCTCTGTGATCAGGGCGGCCAAGGCGGGGGCATCGGCGGGGGTGACCCCGCGACGGACAAGCTCGGGCGTGCCGATGCGCAGGCCGTTGAGGTCCCCTTCCACAGCCGGCAGGGGCAGGCCGATGCCGCAAGCCAGGAAGCCGGCCTTCCGCAACGTCTTCGACGCCGCCTGACCACCCCCGAAAGCGCGGGCCTCGATTGCAAACTGGTGCGAGGTGGTTGCGCCCTTGTCACCCGCGAAGACTGGCAGGCCGAGGCTCAGCAGCTCTTGCGCCAGGGCGCGGGCGAGATCGACCATGGCTTTGGCGTAAGCCGCGCCATGGTCGCGCCAGTCCAGAAGCGTCAGGGCAAGGGCGGCCGACTTCGCGGCGTCGAAATTGGCGGTGAGGCCGGGGAAGGCAATGGCATCCAGCGCCTTGGCGATCTCGGCATCATTGGTCACGATCAGACCGCCTGCCGGGCCGCCGAGCGATTTGTAGGTGCTCATCGTCATCAGATGCGCGCCTTCGGTCAGCGGATTGGCCCAGACGCGGCCAGCGATGATCCCGCATTGGTGTGCCGCATCGAAAAGGACCTTTGCGCCCACCTGGTCGGCGATCTTGCGCACCTCGGCCACCGGATGGGGGAAGAGGTTCAGGCTGCCCCCCACGGTGATGATCTTGGGCCGGACAGCATGGGCCAAATCGCGAAGGCTTTTCAGGTCAATCGTATAGCCGTCCGCATCAATGGGTGCCGGGTGGGTGGTCAGCCCGTAGAGCCCGGCGCAACCATCGGCGTGATGGGTGACATGGCCGCCGATGCTGGCGGGGGGCGCGATGATCGCATCACCAGGGCGTGCGAGCGCCATGAAACCGTAAAGATTGGCCAGCGCACCCGAGCCGACGCGGATCTCGGCGTAGCGTGCGTTGAAAATCTCGGCCGCGAGTTCGGCGGTGATGACCTCGATCTCCTCGATGGCCTCAAGCCCCATCTCGTATTTGTCGCCCGGATAGCCAAGCGAGGGGCGAGAACCGAGGCCCCGGGCCAGCGCTGCCTCGGCGCGGGGGTTCATCACATTGGTCGCGGGGTTCAGGTTGAAACAGTCGCGATCGTGAATTTCCTGATTGCGGTCAAAGAGTTGCGCAATCCTTGATGCGACCTCGGCGCTGGGAGCCGAGGTCGCCTTGGCCAGCGCCTGGATATATGTCTCGCAGGCCGCAGGGACCCAGGGGCGGGGCGCGAGATGCGGCATCAGGAGAATGCGGCCTCGAGCGCGATCTCGATCATCGCGCCAAAGCTGCGCTCACGCTGGTCGGAGGGCAGGGCCTCGCCAGTGGTGATATGGTCGGAGATGGTGAGAATGGCCAGTGCCCGGACCTTGTGGCGGGCGGCGACCATGTAAAGCTCGGCGGCTTCCATCTCGACCCCAAGGCAGCCGTGGCGCTTGAGCTCGGCTCCAAGGTCCGGGCGTTCGTCATAGAACGTGTCCGAGGAATAGATGCCGCCGACATGGACCGGCGTGCCCTTGGCGGTGGCGGCCGTGTAAGCCTTTGACAGAAGGCCGAAATCGGCGCAGGGCGCGAAGTTCAGTTCCTTGAAGATCGAGCGCGACGGCGAGCCGACGGTCGAACAGGTCTGCGCCAGTACGACGTCGCGGACCTTAACATGTTCCGGCAACGCGCCCGCGGAACCGACGCGGATCAGGGTCTTGGCGCCGTAGTCGCGGATGAGCTCGTTGGCGTAGATCGACAGCGAGGGCATGCCCATGCCGGTGCCGTGAATGGTGACCCGGTGGCCCTTCCAGGTGCCGGTGAAGCCCAGCATGCCGCGGACTTCGTTCACCAGGACCGCATCCTTGAGGAAGGTCTGGGCTGCCCAGCGGGCGCGGTAGGGGTCGCCGGGCAGAAGCACGGTTTCGGCAATGTCGCCGGGTTTGGCGCCGATATGGACAGTCATGATTCCCCCTTCCACGGAAATCAGGTCAAGCCCATGATTTCCTGCTGTTTTTCTTGATCTTCCTCGCGTCGTCCTTGCGAAAGGACGCAAAGCCGACATCCGCCGCATTAAGGCGGCGCGCGCAGGCCTTGGCAAGGGGGGCCGTTCAGTCGAGGGCGACCAGCGCCGCCGTGGCGCTGTCCCATGTCATCCGGTGGGTCGTCGGTTCCGGCTTGTTCAAAAGCTCGCCCGCGATGGTGACGACCAGAAGCTGGCGGTCGTCGTCGGCTTCCAGCGACCAGTCAAGCACAACAAGGCTGTGTTGGGTTTCGCCCACGAAGACATTGAGTTCGCAACCGATCCCCTCGCCGCAGAACATGGCGGGGGCGGCGGAGCACGAGAGCTTGCGGCTGTCGAGGATCAGCGCAGGCTCCTCAGGCCCAAGGAGATGCGCGGAAGTCACCGCATCTGGCTGGGTGGTCAGGCTGCCGCCCTGAGCAGTGCAGGCGGCCGCATGATAGGCGAGCAGCGCCGAAAGCGCCGGGGGATAGGGGGTTTCGGCCAGGGCCGGGCTGGCCGCGACGGCAAGGGCAAACGCGACCCGGCTCATTGGAGCTGCCATTCGCTGCCGGTCCAGAGGAAGCGGACGGTTTCGCCCTGCTTGTTCGGAGCGGTGAGGTATGTGGTGCCGCCTTCGGTCACGGTGTCCCATTCGTGGAGGAGGAGTGAGCCGAGCGTTCCGTCGATCAGCGTCTCGACCCCGCAACCGCCAGTGCCGCAGTAAAGGCCGTAGCTGTCCGAACAGGCGAAGCCGGCGGAGTCGAGGACCCAATCCAACGCACCGTCGCCGTTGAGGTCGCGCTGGCTGACGGCCTCGGGGGCCACCGAGAATTCACCTTCGCAGTAGCTTTTCGCCTCATCGATGATCGAGACGAATTCCTGGGGCCAGGCGGGCTCTTGCGCCTGGACGGGCGCGAGCGTGAGAAGAAGGAATGCGAAGGGGCGAAGCATCGGGTCGGGGCCTTTCTGACGGTCTTGCGCCAGTGCTAGGCCCGGGATGGGGGCATGGGAAGGCAGGAAAACCTGCCCTGGTATGGGGCCTTGATCCTGTGTCTTCGGCCTGTTCTCGCGGGCTGATGCCGCGGGCTATTCGGCCGCGACCGGGGCAGGATCGGCCAGCGCCACGAGGTCCAGCATGATCCGGTTCAGCTGGAAATCCTTGGGCGTGTAGACGCGGGCCACGCCCATCGCCTTGAGCGTCCTTGCATCGTCGTCCGGGATGATGCCGCCGACGACCAAGGGTTGCGTCAGGCCCTGCTGGCGCATCAGGTCCAGCGTCTCGCCGATGAGAGCCAGGTGGCTGCCCGAAAGGATGGAGAGGCCGATGACGTCGGGGGCCTTTTCGGCGGCGGCAGTGACGATTTCCTGCGGCGTAAGGCGGATGCCGTCATAGGTGATCTCGATCCCGCAGTCGCGGGCGCGGGCAGCGATCTGCTCGGCACCGTTGGAATGGCCGTCAAGGCCGGGTTTGCCAAGGAGAAGGCGGAACGGACGGCCAAGCTTTGTGGCGGCCTTGGCAACGGCGTCGCGGACGGGCTCCAGGCCCTCGGTCCGGTTCGATGGGTGCTGCGAGACGCCGGTGGGCGCGCGGTATTCGCCATAGAGCGCACGCATGGCCCCGCCCCATTCGCCAGTGGTGACGCCAGCTTTCGCGCAGGAGATCGAGGCGGGCATGATGTTCTGGCCCGACTGGGCCGCCTGCCGCAGCGCGGCGAGGGCGTCCTGCACCTTTGCGGGGTCGCGGAGCCCGCGCCATTCGGCCAGCCGGGCGCATTGGTCGGCTTCGGCCTTGGGGTCGGCCTGCATGATCGCGCCTTCACCCGTGGCCAGTGGTGAGGGTTCGGTGGTGGTGAACCTGTTGACGCCCACGACGGTGGTCTCGCCGGTTTCGATCTTGGCCAGGCGTTCGGCGTTGGCCTCGACCAGGCGGGATTTCATGTAGGCGATAGCGGCAACGGCCCCGCCCATGGCGTCGATATGGGCCAGTTCCTCAAGCGCGCCCTTCTTCAGCGCGGTGACCTTGCGGTCCACGGCAGGGTTGCCGTCAAAGAGGTCGTCATATTCCAGAAGATCGGTTTCATAGGCCAGGATCTGCTGCATCCGAAGCGACCATTGCTGGTCGAAAGGCCGGGGCAGGCCAAGCGCCTCGTTCCAGGCCGGAAGCTGGACGGCCCGGGCCCGGGCGTTCTTGGAGAGGGTGACGGCGAGCATTTCCAGAAGGATGCGGTAGACGTTGTTTTCCGGCTGCTGTTCGGTGAGGCCCAGCGAGTTGACCTGGACCCCGTAGCGGAAGCGGCGGTGCTTGGGGTCGGTGATGCCATAGCGGGTTTCGAGCAGTTCATCCCAAAGCTCGGTAAAGGCCCGCATCTTGCAGAGCTCGGTCACGAAGCGGATGCCGGCATTGACGAAAAAGGACATTCTGCCCGCCATTGCCGAGAAGTCTGCGGCCGGGACTTTCACTTTCAGGTCATCAAGCACGGCGCAGGCGGTGGCCAGCGCGAAGGCCAGCTCCTGTTCCGGCGTGGCCCCGGCCTCTTGCAGGTGGTAGCTGCAGACGTTCATCGGGTTCCACTTGGGCAGATGTTTGCCCGTGTAGGCGGCGACGTCGGTGATCAGGCGCAGGGATGGCTCGGGCGGCAGGATATAGGTGCCGCGGGAAAGGTATTCCTTGATGATATCGTTCTGAACCGTGCCCTGCAGGGCCGAGATATCGGCGCCCTGTTCTTCGGCCACGGCGATGTAAAGCGCCAACAGCCAGGGGGCAGTGGCGTTGATCGTCATCGAGGTGTTCATCTGTTCCAGCGGGATATCCTGGAACAAGGCCCGCATGTCGCCGAGATGCGCGACGGGGACGCCAACCTTGCCGACCTCGCCCTTCGATCGGGGATCGTCGCTGTCATAACCGGTCTGGGTTGGCAGGTCGAAGGCGACCGACAGGCCGGTCTGACCCTTGGCGAGGTTCGTCAGGTACAATGCGTTCGAGGCCGTGGCGGTGGAATGGCCGGCATAGGTGCGGAAGAGCCAGGGTTTTTCGGCGGTCATCAGGGCCTCGGGAATCGTGCGGGTAATTTTATTGCGTCATGGATGGGATACGCGACAGATCGTGCCAATGTCAATCGCTGCGCTGCGGCGACCGCGCCGGGGGTTTCACACCCCCGGACCCCTGTGGGATACTTTGGCAAAGATGAAAAGCATTGTCGGCATGAGGGGATCGGCTAGGGTTGGCCGATGTTCGGCACGGTTGCGGTCCCCGTCTGGTTGCTGGTCCTGATCCTTGGCTTCGCCGCGATCAGCTTTGCCACGCATTTCCTGTTCCCGAGTGTGCGCTGGTTCTTCCGGCGGAGGGCCGAGAAAGCCTTGTCACGGCTGAACGCGCGGCTGGACCGCAAGATCGACCTGTTCAAGCTTGCTCAGCGGTCGGACATGGTGGCGCGGCTGGCCTATGATCAGAAGGTCGTGGAGGCCGCGATGGCGCATGCGGCGGAAACCGGGGTGCCGGGCGAGGTGGCTTTCGAGGAAGCCCGCCGCTATGCCCGTGAGATCGTGCCGGGGTTTTCGGCGACGGTCTATTTCGGTTTCGGGACGCGGGCCGCGAAATGGCTGAGCCGGCTTCTGTTCCGGGTACGTGTCGGCAAGGTGGACCAGGCGCTGGGTCATCTGGATCCGAAGGCCACCGTGATCTTCGTGATGAACCACCGGTCAAACGTGGACTATGTGCTGGTGACCTGGCTGGTCGCGGACCGTTCGGCGATCAGTTATGCGGTCGGCGAATGGGCGCGGGTCTGGCCCTTGTCGGCGCTGATCCGGTCGATGGGGGCCTATTTCATCCGGCGCGGCAGCCGCAATGCGCTCTATCGCAAGGTGCTGGCGCGCTATGTGCAGATGGCGACCGAGGAGGGCACGACCCAGGCGATCTTCCCCGAAGGCGGCCTCAGCCTGGATGGGCGCGTGGGTCCGGCGAAGCTGGGGCTTCTGAGCTATATCGTCGAGGGTTGGGACCCGGAAGAGCGCGATGTCGTCTTCGTGCCCGTAGGCCTTGCCTATGACCGGGTGCTTGAGGATCGGGTGCTGGTCGAGGCAGCGGCGGCGGGGACACGGCGGTTCCGCAACCGGCCGCTCAAGGTAGCGATGCATGCGCTGCGGTTCATGTGGGCGCGGTTCAGGGGGCGGACGAAGGGGTTCGGCACGGCGGCAGCCGGGTTTGGCGCCCCGGTCAGCTTGCGGGAACATCTGGCAAGCGGCGGTTCGGTCGAGGAACTGGGCGCGCGGCTGATGGCGGCGATCGCCGAGGTTGTTCCGGTCTTGCCTGTACCACTGGTGGCAAAGGCGCTGGGCGACGGCGCGACCAGTCGGGACGAGCTGCTGGGGCGTGTCGAGGCTCTGGTCGGGCGGCTTACTGCGGCGGGGGCGGTGCTGAAACTGCCGCCACAAGGCTTGGCCGTGACGCTGGAGGAAGGGCTGGCCCCCCTTATCCGGCGCGGGTTGGTGAGCGAGGGCCTGCAGCCTGTGTCCTCGGAGCGGGCGCTCCTGGCGTTCTATGCGGCCTCGGTGCCTGAGGTCTAGCCTGCGCTGCAACGCGGCAGACATAAAATTTCAATAACTGTCGATCATACTATTGCAAAGTTGCGCGCAAGAATATTATCTGCGGGCAATGGCGCAGCGATTCTGCGGCGCGGCATCAGTTTGGAGGCTATGTTGGCTTTGGACACGCAACCCGCACTCGCGATCTACGACGCACCGAAGAAGGATCTCTACGAGCTGGGCGAGATGCCTCCGCTGGGGCATGTGCCCAAGCAGATGTATGCCTGGGCGATCCGGCGCGAGCGGCATGGCGCCCCGGAAGAGGCCATGGTGCAGGAAGTGGTCGACACCTGGAAGATCGACAGCCATGAGGTGCTGGTCCTCGTGATGGCGGCAGGGGTCAACTACAACGGGGTCTGGGCGGGACTGGGCCAGCCGATCTCCCCCTTCGACGGCCACAAGGCGGCCTATCACATCGCCGGTTCGGATGCTTCGGGCATCGTCTGGGCGGTGGGCGACAAGGTCAAACGCTGGAAGGTCGGGGATGAGGTGGTGATCCACTGCAACCAGGACGACGGCGATGACGAGGAGTGCAACGGCGGTGACCCGATGTTCTCGCCCAGCCAGCGGATCTGGGGGTATGAGACGCCGGACGGGTCCTTCGCCCAGTTCACCCGGGTGGAGGCGCAGCAACTGATGCCGCGCCCGAAGCACCTGACCTGGGAGGAATCGGCCTGCTACACGCTGACGCTGGCCACGGCGTACCGCATGCTTTTCGGCCATGCGCCGCATGACCTGCAGCCGGGGCAGAATGTGCTGGTCTGGGGCGCCTCGGGGGGCCTTGGCTCTTATGCGATCCAGCTGATCAACACGGCGGGGGCCAATGCGATCGGGGTGATCAGCGACGAGACGAAGCGCGATTTCGTCATGTCGCTGGGCGCCAAGGGCGTGATCAATCGGAACGACTTCAAATGCTGGGGCCAGCTGCCCAAGGTCGGCAGCTCGGAATACGCCACCTGGTTTGCCGAGGCGCGCAAGTTCGGCAAGGCGATCTGGGACATCACCGGCAAGGGTGTGAACGTCGACATCGTGTTCGAGCATCCGGGCGAGGCGACCTTCCCGGTCTCGTCGCTGGTCTGCAAGAAGGGCGGCATGGTGGTGATCTGTGCCGGGACCAGCGGGTTCAACTGCACGTTCGACGTCCGCTACATGTGGATGCACCAGAAGCGCCTGCAGGGCAGCCATTTCGCGCATCTGAAACAGGCGTCTGCCGCGAACAAGCTGATGTGCGAGCGGCGGCTCGATCCCTGCATGTCCGAGGTCTTCCCCTGGGCCGATATCCCCAAGGCGCATACGCTGATGTGGAAGAACCAACACAAGCCGGGCAACATGGCGGTGCTGGTCCAGGCGCCGCGGACGGGCCTGCGGACCTTTGAAGACACGCTGGAGGCGAGCCGAAAAGCCTGACCTCAACCTTTAACAACGAATTCACCATTGGCACGGATAACTGTGCTTTAGTGGTGGGGCCAGGCATGGTCTTCCCCGCCCTACCGGGACCGACAGCCCCGGCGCCAGTGTATTCGTTCCGAGGGGGTCATGCGCCACGACTGGATCTTCGACGTCTTGTCGGATCTACATGCCTATGCCACCCGGAACGAGCTTGCAGGCCTAGCGGCCAAGGTCGCCGAGGCAATTGAGGTCGCGCGGAGCGAGCTTGGCGGGGTCGATGGCGGTCCGGATGAGCCGCCGCAATCGCCCCCTTCGGGGCGGCGGATGCATTAGGGCCAGACGGATGCTCGGGCCCTACCGCTTTCGCGGCGCAGGCATTATGGTCGCCGCATGCAGGCCCCCGCGCTGACCTTTTCCGACGACCAGGCCGAGGCCTATGACCGGTTGACCGCAGCCTTTCTGGGCGCGGGGATCGATCTGACGGAGGCCACCCTTTCGCCGATGGCAGAGGGACGCACCAGCGTTCTGGCCGTGGTCGGAAAGGCCGGATCGGGCAAGACCATGCTTCTGGCCGAGATGTACCGCGGCCTCAAGGCGGCCGGGGTCGAGGTGATCTCGGGCGATTACGAGGGGCGCAAGCGCAAGGATCGCCGCACGCTGGCAATCCTTGCCCCGACCAACAAGGCGGCAAGCGTGCTCCGGCTTCGGGGTGTGCCCGCGACCACGATCCACCGGATCCTCTACACGCCGGTCTATGACCCGGAATACGAAAAGATCGCCGAGTGGCTGGCGGGCAATGGCCCGAGGCCTTCGGTTGAAGGGCTGACCGACGTGGCACTGGACCGGGCCTTTGCGTTTTACCAGCAGGTCGCCTCGATCCCCGGGGCGCTGGCGGCGGCCGGGCTGAAGGGCAGCGATTTCATCAAGGGCTGGAAGCGGCGGGAAGAACCGCTGGATGTGGGCTTTGTCGATGAAGCCTCGATGCTGGACGAACGCCAGCTTGATGACCTGCGCGAGATCTTTCCGACGCTGGTCCTGTTTGGGGACCCAGCCCAGCTGGCCCCGGTCGGATCCTCGGGCGAAATGGTCTTCGACAAGCTCGGCGAGAGCCGGAAGCTTGTGCTTTCCCGCATCCATCGGCAGGCCGAGGATAATCCGATCCTCGATCTCGCGCATGCGCTGGGGGACGAGCGGTTGGGGTTCGAGGAATTCGAAGCCATGGTGCAGGCCAAGGCCCGAGCCGATGACCGGGTGGTCTGGGCGGAAAGGGTCGAGGCGGGGCTGATGGCGCGTTCGCCCGTCCTCGTCTGGCGGAATGCGACGCGGGTGCGGCTGATCCAGGCCTTCCGCAATGCCTATGGCGCACCGGAGGATGAGCTTCTGCCGGGCGAACCCCTGATCTGCGACGGGATCGAGTTGCCGCTTAAGCATCGGAAGAAGCGGATCGACCTGGAGGCACGCGGCCTGATCAAGGGCGCGCAGGTGATCTATCTGGGCGAGGGCAACCGCGAGGGCTTTGCCCGCCTTCATGTCGTGGGGGCAGAGGAGCCGCAGGTCTCGGCCGCCAGCATCATCAAGATCGAGAAGCCGGACGAGGAGGAACCTTTCATTCCCCATGCCGCCCGGATGGGGGCGGCGTTCCTGCACGGGGCGGCGGTCACGATCCACAAGGCGCAGGGCAGCCAGTGGGAAGAGGTGCAGGTCTTTGCGCCCGATCTTTATGCCGCCGCGCAATCGGGGCGGTCCGAGGCAGGCGTGCCCTTGTGGAAGCGCCTGGCCTATGTCGCGATCACCCGGGCGCAGCATCGGCTGTACTGGGTGGTGCGCAATCGCCTGGCCCGGCCGCAGGCGCCGCTGTCGATCGACGATCTGCGCGGCGCTCCGGCCCCGCTGGAACTGGGTGAGGCTTCCCCTCGGCTTTCCGGCGATCTAGACTGACGGGACAAAAGGGAGAGTCCGATGTCCTTGGTATTCGTCCAGTTCCGCTGCACACCCGGCATGACCTACGAGGTGGCCAATGCGATCTGGGACCGCGAGGTGGTGAGCGAGCTATATTCCACCAGTGGCGATTATGACCTGATCGCCAAGGTCTATATTCCTGACGGCGAGGATACCGGGCACTATCTGTCCTCGAAGTTGTTCGACATCCCGGGCATTCAGCGCACGCTGACCACGATGACGTTCAAGGCCTTCTGACCGCCGGATGGTGCTGGCCGGGCTGGTCGCATCGCTAAGACGCCAAGTTCCCAAGCCGAAGGGATGTCGCGAATGCAATCCTCATGGGCGACGGTGGTCTCGCTTATGTTCGGGCGCGCAAAGGGCAAGCGGCCCCCGTCTCCGTTTCACTTGGCGCTGGAAGCGCTGATCCGCGAGGGTGGCATGGTCAACGTCCTGCAGGTCGGGGCGAATGATGGGGTGATCAACGATCCGCTCCATCCCTTTCTGCGGGCCCATCCCGACCGGACACAGGTCATCCTGATCGAGCCGCAGGCCGAACTGATCCCGGTTCTGGCACAGGCCTATGCGTTTCACCCGCGCAAGGCGATCCTGCAACTGGCCGTCGGGTCGGCCGGGGCGCTGGTGCTGCATCAAGTCCGCAAGGACTGCTGGCCTGACCTGGTCGTGCCCTATGCCAGAAACTGGCCGATCTATCGTGCGCCGACCGGGGTGACCTCGGGACGGCGCGAGACGCTGCTGGCCTGGGTGAAGCAACATTATCGCGGATCACTGCCGCTGGATGAGGTGATCGAGACGGTTGAAGTAGAGGCGGTCACGTCCACCGAGGCCTTGACGCGCGCGTCGCTGTTCGACCGGCTGGATGTGCTGCAGATTGATGTCGAGGGCTGCGATGATCTGGTCATCAGGGCCTCGGACATCGCGGGGCTGAAACCGCGACTGATCAATTTCGAAGCAGCGCATCTGGGGCCCGAGCGCTATGCCTCGATCCGCGCCGAACTGGAAGGCCTGGGCTACCGGATCGAGCGGTACGGCCTCGACTGCCTGGCCCGACGCAGCGCGGCCTAGAGCCAGGCGCTGCGGCCAGTGCCGACCGCCAGCGAGACATTCGCAAATCCGTCGCGGGCGAGAAGCGCATCAAGCCCCTTGGCAATCTTCGGTACGATCGAGATGCCCTGGTAAACCATGGCCGTGTAAAGCTGCACCGCCGAGGCCCCGGCCCGGATCTTCTGATAGGCTTCCTCGGCCGAACCGATCCCGCCGACGCCGATCAGGGGCAGCATTCCCTGGGTCAGCCGGGAAAGCTGAGCCAGCACCCGCGTGGACTTTTCGAACAACGGAGCGCCGGAGAGCCCGCCTGCCTGTCCGCGATTTGCAGATTTCAGGCCCTTGCGGTCCAAGGTGGTATTGGTCGCGATGATCCCCGAAATCCGGGCAGCCATGGCCACCTCGGCGATGTCTTCGAGGTCGTCCAGGTCAAGATCGGGCGCGATCTTGAGAAAGACCGGGATGGGCCGGGCCAGCGTATCGCGCGCGGCCATCACATTCTTCAGAAGTGCAGCCAGAGCCAAGGGACCCTGCAGGTCGCGCAACCGTTCGGTGTTGGGCGAGCTGACATTCACGGTCGCAAAGTCGATGTGCGGCCCGCAATGGGCGAGTACCCGGACGAAATCCGCCACGCGGTCTACCGATGTCTTGTTCGCACCGAGGTTCAGCCCCACCGGCACGGCATCACGCTGGCGTGCCGCGAGGCGGGCGGCAATCGCCTCCATTCCCTGGTTGTTGAAGCCAAACCGGTTGATCGCCGCGCGGTCCTCGGTCAGACGGAAAAGCCGCGGCTTGTCGTTTCCAGGCTGGGGCAGGGGTGTCGCGGCACCGACCTCGATGAAGCCGAAGCCCGCACGGGAAAGCGGGGCCAGCGCCTCGGCATTCTTGTCATAGCCGGCCGCGAGGCCGACAGGGTTCAGAAGCGGCATGCCGGCGAGCGTGGTCTGCAGGCGCGGCAGGGCAGCAGGGCCCGGCAGAGGCACGAGCCCCGCTCGCAGCGCCAGAAGCGAGAGGCCATGCGCCCGCTCGGGGTCAAGACGGTGCAGGGCGGCCAGACCAAGCCGTTCGAGCGCGTTCACCACAGGCCCTCGGGGAAGATATGACCGGTCGCGCCCAGCGGCAGTGACTTGTCCCAGACCACCTCATTCAGGCGCAGGCGCCGGTAGAGATGCGGAAATAGCTGGCCCCCGCGCGAGGGTTCCCATTTCAGATCAGGGCCAAGGAGGTCGGCGTTGACCGCGACAAGCACCAGATCGCTTTCCGTAGCGAACCATTTCGCGGCCGTCTCGGCCACCTGGGCTGCCGTCGAGAAATGGATGTAACCATCCGCCAGATCGACAGGCGCGCCTAGGGTCTCGCCCGCGGCACGGAACGCATCCCATTCGGGGCGGCGAAAGATCTTGAGGATGAGCATGGCTGCGGAATACCGAAGGTTAACGATGCTGGCAATGCTTTGCCGCTTGTCATTGGCCTGACACGCGGCCGGGCGAAGTTCCTTTGACTTCGCTGCCGGACAAAGCGCAAGCTTGGGTCATTGGCAACGCAACAATTGGGAGAGTCGCAATGCGTGGAATTTCGAAGCTTGCCCTGGTCTCGGCCCTCTTGGCCCTGCCGGCCGGGGCCGAGACGGTGAAGCTGACGCTCTTGGGCGTGGGCGATGTCTACAACTTCGAGGAAGAAGACGGCCGTGGCGGCTTTGCCCGGCTGAACGCGGTCGCCAAGGCTGAACGCGCCGCCAACCCGAACACGCTTTACCTCTTCAACGGCGACATGCTGTCGCCCTCGCTCGCCTCGGGGTTCGACAAGGGCCAGAACACCATCGATTTCACCAATCTGGTGCCCTTCGACCTGGCGGTGCCGGGAAACCATGAGTTCGATTTCGGGCCCGAGAATTTCGCCGAGAAGATGAAGGCGTCGAAATACCCCTGGGCCGCGATCAACATCACCAAGGACGACGGCTCGCCGGTTGAAGGGCTGGGCGGCGTGATGGTGAAAGAGGTTGGCGGGTTGAAGGTTGCGCTGATCCCGGTGGCTCAGGATACTTCGCCCGAAGTCAGCTCGACCGGCAGCCTCAAGTTCCTGCCGACGGTCGAAACCGGAGTCGCTGCGGCCGAGAAGGCACGCGAGGAGGGGGCGGACCTGGTCGTGGGCGTGGTGCAGACCAATATGGAGAATGACCGGGCGTTGATGGCGAGCGGGGCGTTCGATGTGATCCTGTCGGGCGACGACCATTCCTATGCCACGGCCTATGACGGGCGGACGGCCTATGTCGAGACCTCGATCGACGGTCAGTTCCTGTCGCCGATCGACCTTATGGTCGAAGTGGAGGTGAAGGAGGACGGCAAGCGTGAAATCAGCTGGGTTCCCGCTTTCCGCTTCATCGACACGGCGAGCGTGACCCCTGACCCGGAATCGGTCGCGATGGCGGATGCGCTTCGGGCGACGATGGACGAAAACCTGAACGTCGAGATCGGCACGGTCGAAGCGCCGCTCGACAGCCGCCGCAACGTCGTGCGGGGCGAAGAGGCGACGATGGGCAACCTGATCGCCGATGCGATGCGGGCGGCGACGGGGGCGGATGTCGCGATCATGAACGGTGGCGGGATCCGGGGCGACACGACCTATGAGGCGGGCCGCAAGCTTACGCGGCGCGACATCCTGACCGAATTGCCCTTCGGCAACGTGACGGTGGTGACGGAATTGCCCGGAAGCCAGATCCTGCTGGCGCTGGAAAACGGCGTGAGCCAGGTCGAGAAGGGCGCGGGACGCTTCCCGCAGGTGTCAGGACTGACCTATGCCTTTGACACCACGGCGGAAGCGGGAAGCCGTGTCAGCGAAGTCATGGTGGGCGGCGCGGCGCTGGAGGCCGACAAGCTCTACAAGGTGGCGGTCAACGACTACATCCTGGGCGGCGGCGACGGCTATGCGGCGCTGGGCGGCGGGCGGATCATCACCGACGGGCCGACGGGGCAACTCGTCGCCAATGACGTGATGGCCTATGTCGAAAAGCTTGGCACCGTGAATGTCGGACTAGAGGGCCGGATCAAGAAACTTGGGCAATAGTCTTGCCCTGGGCCGTTCGTCGGTGACTTCGTCTACCCTCGCTGAGTGTGGAACCACCGGCGAGAAGTTGAAGGAGTGCGAAGGGGCTGGTCAGGGCCGCGCGATGGCGTGAAGTGCGAGGTCGCGACCCTCATCGTCCTTGAAGAAGGCCATCCATTCCTCGGCCCCGTCGGGGTGCTTGTGGATCATGTGCGGGGCGCCGGTAAAGACGGCGCCCCGTTCGACAAGCGCTGCATGCTCCGCACCGATATCGGCGCAACGCAGGTAAAGGATGTCTGCCTCGTCCCGGCGGCCGGTTTCCTTCAGCATCAGGCGCGTGCCCGCAAGGTCGAAGAAGGCCAAGCCGGGAAAGGCATAAAGTTCGGGCACTTGCAGGGTCTCGCGCCAGAAGGCCCGGGCGCGGGTCAGGTTCTCGACCCGGCGGGATATCTGGCTGATCTGGCTGGTCACGGTCATTGCCGTCTCCTGTGGCAGGTTGCGGGCCGAGCCCTGGGCGATGCCTGGCCAATGGCGGAGATCGCGCCGGTGGGCGAGGCCCAGCTTGTCGCGCGCGGCGCGGGCATGGGCTTTCACCGCATCGGGGCTTATCGCAAGTAGCCGGGCGATGGCGGCGGTCGACTGGCCATGACGGACGGCCTCGACCACCCGCCATTCCGCGGGCGTCAGCGTGTCGGGGTGGGGCGGGCGGCCACGGCGCATGTGGAAGCCTAGCGCGGGCCTTTGCGAATTTCACTCCCCCAGTCGCTTGGCCTGAGGGGCGGTTATGCCTATCCTGTGGTGCATGTGCGGGCGTTTCACCATCACCCATCCGAACGAGGCGCTGGCGGCGTTGTTCGATGCCTTGCCCGGCAATGATCTGCCCATGGTGCCGAACTTCAACGTCTGTCCGACGAACCAGGTCGCCGTTGTGACCTCGGACGGCGGGCAGCGGCGGTTGCGGAGCATGCGCTGGGGGTTCATCCCAAGCTGGTACAAGGCGCCGAACGACGGGCCGCTGATCATCAACGCGCGGTCCGACACGGTGGCCACAAAGCCCGCCTTCCGCGAGGCGATCCGTGCCCGGCGCTGCATCGTTCCCGCGAGCGGGTTCTACGAATGGAGCGAGGGCGAAAACGGCGCCCGGCTGCCTTGGTATTTCACCCGTCTCGACGGTGCCCCGATGGCGCTGGCCGGCGTCTGGCAGCGCTGGGGCGAGATCGACACGGTTGCCATCGTTTCCACCGAAGCCGGGCCCGGCATGGCCGAGGTCCATCACCGCGAGCCGGTGGTGCTGGAACAGGCCGACTGGCCGCTCTGGCTGGGCGAGGCGGGCCACGGCGCGGCCGTCCTGATGCGGGCTTCGGCCGAGAGGGTCATTTCGCGGCCCTATCGTGTCGGGGTGGCGGTGAATTCCAACCGGGCTTCAGGGGCGCAGCTGATCGCTCCGCTTGCGGCGTAGGCCGACGGGGTAATGATCCCAGTGCAAACAGGGCCAGGTCACCCTGCTGGATGACCTTCGCGAGGTGATGACGATCGGTCATCTCATGAACAGAACCTCGATCAATAAAACGGACCCCGGCAGAGCTTCAGGCGGCGGATTACGTCCTCGCCGACAAGGCAGCCGCGAACGCCTTCACCGACGAAGTGCCGCCGATGCTCGCCTCGGGTGACATCGCGGCCGGGCATTGCTTCGACGGCGGCAACGCTTTCGTCACCTCGACCCCAAGCATCAAGAACATCATCCCGGCCGAGGGCGAGACGATGTAGAAAGAATACCTCCTCACGCTCGTCAGCGCGTCGCTGAAACCCCCCGATTGGCTTGCGGCACGATCCGCCCTGCGCGGCTTCGTGACGTCCGAGTTGGCCGTCTGGCCGCCCGCGACGGAGTCAGACTGGTGTTCGCGCGCGAAGAAGTTCGTCCCGCGAGCCTTAGACGGAGGGCCGGAAATCCACGTCATTTCCCTTGATGGGGTCAACCGATCCGCAGCTGGTCTGGGAAGGGCAATAGGCGCTGAATGGCAATGACAAGAGGACCGGTACCCACTGGATCAACGATGCCGGGTATTTCCTGGGGCCGATCCTGATCACCAGCACGCACGGGGTGGCGCGGTGGCACCTCGGGGGGCAACAATTCGGGGGACATCTTCCTGGCCTTCTCCACGGCCAATGAAGGTCCGATGCCACAGTTTTCCCCTGCGGTCGTGATGAAGCGCGAGTTGAACATCGAGCTTCTGGACAATCTTTACCTGGCAGCGGTGCAGTCGATCGAAGAGGCGGTGGTCAATGCCATGGTCGCCGGAGAGGAAGTGCCAACGGTAAGACCCGAAGGTCTGGTCTGCCGGGCCCTGAATACAGATCGGCTGCGGGCGATCTTTGCGCGCTAGGGGCCGTCGGGAACGGGTTCCGACGCCGCCGGTCCTGTCGCCTGGGCCTTTACGGCCCGGGCCGCGGCGGCAAAGGCCCGCGCTTCGGCCCGCGCTTCGCCAAGGGCCAATGGAACGGCCAGACCGGGCCAGTCGCGGGCCGCAAGCGTCAGAAGGTCGGTGCCGGTTGCCAGGCCTTCGGCACAAAGCCGGGTGACGGCGACAACGGCCTCGGGGCGTGGCATCCGGTCAGTCAGCGCGAAAGTCAGCGCTTCGGCATGGATCGTGCCCGCATCTGTCCGCAACACTCGTTCCATCGCGGCCGCGTCAGGTTGAATGCGCCCCGCCACTTCCGCCGCCAGGGCCAACGCGCGCCCGGTCGAGACGCACATCCGCGGCAGTGTCAGCCATTCCGTGAACCAGGCCGCACCGTCCCGGGCCTGGCGGTGAAGGCCCGCCCCGGTGAGCGTCGCCGACAGCCCGATCACCTGCCGCGTCAACGCCACCAGCACGCTTGGACCGATCGGGTTCTGCTTCTGCGGCATGGTGGATGATCCGCCCGCACCCGCGATCCTCACTTCGTTCAGGCCGGTTGCGGTCAGAAGGATCAGGTCTTCGCCCATCTTGCCAAGCGTCGCGCAAAGCCCGGCCATCCAGGCCCCCAAGGCCGCGATACCATCACGCTCGCTGTGCCAGCTTGCGCCGGGATCGGCCAGACCCAGCGCCTCGGCCAGCGCGGCACGGACTTGCGGTCCCTGCGGGCCCATCGCCGAGAGGGTTCCGGCACCCCCCGAAAGCGAGACTTGCAGCACGTATTCTCGCAAGGCGACCAGCCGGTCGCGATGGCGGATCAGCGGACGGCCCCAGCTTGCGACCTGCGCGCCGAAGGTCGTGGGCGTCGCCGCCTGACCATAGGTCCGCCCGGCCATGGGCAGCTCGGCATGGGTTTCCGCCAAGTGCCCGAGCGCGGCGATCAGTTCGGTCAGCCGCGCGTCCCAAAGCTCCAGCACCCGGCGCAGCCGCAGTGCCAGGGCAGTGTCGACAATGTCCTGGCTCGTCGCCCCCCAATGCAGCCAACGCATCGGTTCGGGGGCTTCGGTCGACTTGCGAAAGGCGGCCAGCAGGCCCGGAACCGGAACTCCGTTGCGCGCCGTCTCGGCGGCCAGGGCGGCAGGGTCGATCCGCACCTCGCGGCTGGCACGGTCGATGAAGGCCGCGGCATCGGCGGGGATCACGCCCAGGGCGCCTTGCACCCGTGCCAGTACGCCTTCGACCAGAAGCATCGCCCGGACCTCGGCGCTGTCGGTGAAGAAGGCCGCCGTCTCGGCATCGCCGAAAAGGTCGCGGTAGACGGCGCTGTCAGCGGGGGAGGCGGGCATCAGGCGGGCCGCAGGCCCAGCCGGGCGCGGGCCTGGGCCCAGGTGGCCACGGGCCGCCCTGCACGGTCGCAAAGGTCCACCACCCGGCGCACCAGCGCGGCATTGGAGGGCGCGATCCGGTCACGGTCAAGGCGCACGTTGTCCTCCAGCCCGGTGCGGGCATGACCTCCGCTGGTCACGCACCAGTCGTTCACCACGATCTGCGCCGGACCGATCCCCGCGGCGCACCAGGGCGCGTCCTCGCCGAAAAGCCTTTTCACCGTGGCAATCATGAAGTCAAAGGCGATGCGGTCGGCTGGCATCGCGTTCTTCACTCCCAGCACGAACTGCACATAGGGCCGGGCCTTCAGCCGGCCCTTCTGCCACATGTCATGCGCCTTGAAGATGTGGCTCAGGTCGAAGCATTCGATCTCGGGCAAAACGTCGTTCTTCGCCATTTCCGAAGCGAGCCAGTCCACCAGATCGGGGGGGTTCTCGTACACCCGCGTCGGAAAGTTGTTCGAGCCCACCGAAAGGCTTGCCATATCCGGCCGCAGCGGCAGCATGCCGCCCCGCGCCTGACCTGCGCCCGAACGTCCGCCGGTGGACAGTTGCACGATCATCCCCGGGCAATACTGCCGCAGCCCCTCCATCAACCGTGCGAAACGGTCGGGGTCCGAGGTCGGCTTCCCCTCGTCGTCGCGGACATGGCAGTGGGCGATGCTGGCCCCGGCCTCGAAGGCCTCGTGCGTCGATTCCACCTGCTCGGTGATGGTGATCGGGACGGCGGGGTTGTTGGCCTTGGTTGGCAGGGAGCCGGTGATGGCCACGCAGATGATGCAGGGTTCCATTCAGACGTCCAGAAACACGGTTTCGCCGTCGCCCTGAAGGCGGATGTCAAAGCGGTACGTGCCGGCGGCTTTCTTGCGGGCAACCAGCGTGGGCACGCGGTGGCGCTGTTCGATCAGCGACAGGACGGGATCGGCCGCGAGCAGCGCTTCGTCTTCCGGGAAATACATCCGGGTCGACAGGCCGACGTTGATCCCGCGCGCCACGATCCAGAGGTTCAGGTGTGGCGCCTGCACCCGACCCATCCGCCCAGGCACCGGACCGGGCTTCACCGTGTCGAACCCCCAGGCGCCGCTGTCGAAATCGGTGATGACCCGGCCCCAGCCGCGAAAGCCCTGGGCGACCTGTGCATGCCGCGGATCTTCGGGGTGCGGATAGATCCCCGCCGCATCGGCTTGCCAGACCTCCAGCAGCACGTCCTTGACCGGCGCGCCGGTGCCGTCGAGGACCAGCCCTTCGATGCGAATGCGCTCGCCCGGTGCATCCGGACCGGCGATGTCCCAGCCGAGTTCCCGCTCGAAGATCGAGAACCCAGCAGCGCCAGGAGCCAGCCCGATATGCACATAGGGCCCGGCGGTCTGTGAGGGTGTTTCCTGCAGATAGTCCAGGGGTTGCGCCATGTTCAATTCCCCTCCAGCCGGTTCTCGAACAGCGTGGACCGCCGCCCGCGCAGGACGATGTCGAATTTGTAGGCCAGGCTGTCGAACGGGATCGCCGCGTTGATGTCCAAGGGCGCCACCAGCCGCCCGATATCGGCAAGACCGGGGATCGTGTTCACGATGGGGCATTTCGCGATCAGGGGGTCGCCCTCGAAGTAAAGCTGGGTGATCAGCCGCTGGCAGAAGGCCCGGCCGAAGACCGAGACATGGATATGTGCGGGCCGCCAGGAGTTGACGTAGTTCCGCCAGGGGTAGGCGCCCGGCTTGATGGTGCGAAAGTAGTAATAGCCGTTCTCGTCGGTGATCGTGCGTCCGCAGCCGCCGAAGTTGGGGTCGATCGGGGCAAGGTAGGTGTCCTTCTTGTGCCGGTAGCGCCCGCCCGCATTGGCCTGCCAGACCTCGACCAGCGTTTCCGGAACCGGGCGGTCGTTCTCGTCCAGCACCCGGCCGTGCACGATGATCCGCTCGCCCACCGGATCGCCGGTCTTGGCGTAGTTCTTGATCAGGTCATGATCCAGCGGCCCCAGGTCGCCGTGGCCAAAGGTCGGGCCGGTGATCTCCGAGATCGACTGTTCCAGCGACAGAAGCGCCTGCCGGGGCGAGCGCGGGACGCTCGTCTTGTAGCCGGGGTGATAGGCTGGCGGCTGCATCTCGCGGTCGCGCTGGAAATACTCGGCGGGGGTCATGACGGCTCCTTCATCGCGGCAAAGGTGTCCTTGGCGATCTTGATCGCATGATTGGCACGCGGGACACCGGCGTAGATCGCCACATGCAAGAGCGCCTCCAGCACGTCGCTTTCCGAGGCGCCGGTGTTCGCGGTGGCGCGGATGTGCAAGGCAAGTTCGTGGTCATTGCCCAGACCCGCCAAGAGCGCGATGGTCAGCATCGAGCGTTCCCGCAGGCTGATGGTATCGCGCGCCCAGACCTGCGCCCATGCGGCTTCGGTGATCAGTTCCTGGAACGGCGCGTCGAAGGTGGTCTTGGCGGCCTCGGCCCGGTCCACATGCGCGGCCCCCAATACCTTGCGACGGATCGTCATGCCCTTGGGGTTCATTTGAGCCCCCGGTGGAAGTCGGCCAGCAACCTTGCAGTGGCGCCGGGGTTGTCGATGGCCGGGATATGGCCGGAGCCTTTCAGGATATGCACCCGCGCGCCGGGAATGGCCGCAGCCGTGGCGCGCACAAGGTCCTCGGGTGTCGAGGCATCTGCGTTGCCGCCGACCAGCAGCACCGGGCAGGTGATGGTCGGTGAGGTCGAGCGCAAGTCCGCCGCCGCCAGGACACGGCAGGTGCCGATGTAGCCAGCGTCGTCGCCCCGCATCAGCATCGTCTCCCAGGCCTTCGCCTCGGGCGTGACGCGGAAAGCGGGGGCGAACCAACGCTCCATGATCTGCGGCGCAAGCCCGCGCAGGCCCTTTTCCGTGACGCCAGCGATCCGCGCGGCCCAGCTTTCGTCAGTGCCGACCTTCATCGCAGTATTCGACAGGAAAAGGCCCGCGACACGGGGCGGGGCCAAGGTTGCCATACGCTGCGCGATCATGCCGCCGATGGAACAGCCCGCGACCAGCGCGCGGGGCAATCCCAGATGATCCATCAGCGCCAGTGCGTCATTTGCCAGATCGTCCAGTGTCCATTCCCCGGAAGGGGTGGCCGACAGCCCGTGCCCACGCTTGTCCATCCCGATCAGGCGCAGGTCGGGCAGGCGGTCGGCCACACCCTCCCACATGCGAAGATCGGTGCCGAGCGAGTTGAGCAGCACGACCGGAAGCCCGGTGTCGGGACCGCGCTGGCGATAGTGCAAATGCCCCCAGGGGCGCAGCAGTACGGACATGGGGCTTCCTCCTGTCCGCAATTTGGCATAATCATTTGTGGCGGAAAAATAGATAACGGGCGCACAGGCATAACCAAATGAATATACATCCAGGGGTGAAGCTGCGTCATGTCCGGCTGTTTCTGGCCGTTGCCGACCATGGCAGCCTGACCGCCGCCGGCCGGGCCGAGGGCTTGTCGCAACCTGCAGTCTCGAAGTCGCTGGCCGAGATGGAGGCGATGCTGGGCGCGCGGCTGGTACAGCGGCAGGGCCGTCGCGTGGTGCTGACGGCCGAGGGTGAGGCATTCCGCCGCCACGCCCGCGAAGCGGTGGCCAGCCTTGAAGCCGCCGCCGCGGCGCTGAAGCCAGAGCAGGGGGTGCGGCGGCTCTCGGTAGGGCTCTTGCCCACCGTTTCGACCCGGTTCTTCCCGAATGTGGTGGGTGAGTTCCTGCGGAGCCCACCTTTGCCGACCTTGTCGATCGAGACCGGTGCGCATCCCGTCCTTTTGCGCAAGCTGCGCGACCGGCAGATCGACATGATGATCGGTCGGATGCCACAACCGGCCGAGATGCCGGGCCTGGAGTTCGAGTTCCTCTATGAAGAGCCGATCATTGCTGCCGTCCGCGCGGGGCACCCTGGTCGCGGACAGTCCATTGCCCAAGTCCTGCGCGATTATCCCGCGATCCTGCCGACACGGGATGCGATCATCCGGGGCACGGTCGATGCCTATCTTGCCAGCCTGAACCTTGCGGATCTTGTGCCTGCGGTCGAGACTTCGACCCTCGCTCTGGGCCGCGGGCTTCTCTATGCGACCGATGCCGTCTGGTTCATCAGCCAGGGTGTGCTTGAAGCCGAGATCGAGGCCGGTCAGGTCGAGACCCTGCCGCTGGGCGCATCCTACCTTTCCGGCGCCGTCGGGATGACAGTGATTGCGGGGCACGCTCTGCCGCCTGCCCTGGCGCGGCTCATGGGCCTGTGTCGCAGCGCCGCCGACAAGCGGCGCTAGGTGCGGTGCCGCGCGTCCTTGCCCGGGGTGGTGGCGTCAGGAGAGAATCGGGAAGGCGGGGCGGAAGATGTGCTCGGGCGCGGGGCGGCCCGGCGCCCGGTCGGCATGGATGGCGCGGGCCTTCAGGATCTGCCGGTCGGCGGCGCGCGTAAGCTCGGCCGGGTCGCTACCGATGACCTGGAAATCTGCCATGACCTCGCGCCCGTCGATGAAACTGGCGCAAAAGTCGCGCCCCGTGCCCGCCAGTGCCATGGCCTTGATCGGGTCCAGCACCTGGCCAAGGTGGAAGCCCGAAAGGTCGAACACCGCGATATCCGCCCGCGCGCCCGGCGCAAGTCGGCCAAGGTCGGAGCGGCCAAGGGCATCGGCACCGCCAAGGGTCGCCGCGCGGTAGAAGTCGGCGGCCGTTGCGGGGCAGTCAGGTGTCATCAGGCGCGACAGCATCCGCCCAAGACGGATGTTTTCGACCATGTCCGCGGGATGCGTGTCGGTCCCCATGCCGAAACGGACGCCTGCCGCCAGGTAGCTGGCGAATGACGAAAGCGCCTCTCCGTCACGGCCGAAGACCACCGGGCAATGGGCGACGGTCGCGCCCGAGGTCACCAGCCGCTTCATGTCCGCATCGCCTTTGGCACTAACCTGAGGATGGCCCGAGATATAGATCCCGTGTGGCAGGATCGCCCGTTCGGTCAAAAGGCCAAGGCTTTCCAGCCAGCCCAATGGGGTGTGGCCACGCAGGGACAGGACGGTTTCGAACTCATAGACCGACTGGCAGCAATGCAGCCGCATCGGCACGCCGCTTTCGCGTTGCAGGGCAGCGGTGCGCTCCAGCACGCGTGGCATCTGGGTCTCGATCCGGTCGGGGGCGAGAAAGGCGCGGATGCGGCCCTGAGCGCGGCCTTCGAAATCGGCGATGAAACGGGCGGCATCGTCCAGCCCGGCCATCCCTTTCGCTTCGTCCCAGTGCTGGGCAAGGCTGCCGTCGGCGCGCTGATAGGTCAGGCCGGACATGTAGCAGGGGCCAAGATAGGCGCGGATGCCCATCTCCACGGCAATCGCCGCCACCCCCGCCATCTCGTCATAGCTTTCAGCCCAGGCGCGGTAGAGCATCGAGGTGATCGGCATGGCCGTGGTGATGCCATTTCGGATCAGTTGAGTGAAGGCGTAGCGGTACTTGAAAAGCTCTTCCTCGGGCGAATAGGCCTCTTGCGGGCCGCGCCGTAAAGCGTCTTCGGTCCAGACGCGGCCAAGGTTTCGCCAGGGGCCGTTGTCGAAGGTCAGGACCTCGGTGTCCAGATCGCCCAAGGCGTCAAGGTCGATGAAACCGGGGCCGATCAGGGCCCGGCCATAGTCGATGCGGCGGTCAACCTTACCTTGGAAGTTGCGGCCCACGAATTCGATGGTCGGCCCTGAGAAGACGACCTCACCGCCCGGGATCAGTGCATGGTCGCCCTTGTGGAAACCCACCACCCAATCGGCGCTCAGCAGCACCCGCATCAGACCAGCCGCCCGTCCTCGGCCACCAGGCGCCCGGCTCGGACCACGCGGCGGGCGGATGGGCGGCGGCAGACCGCATCGCCCGGTGTTTCGGCATCGACCATCAGGAAATCGGCACGGCAACCGGGGGCGAGGCCGTAACTGCCAAGACCGATGGCGCGGGCGGCGTGGTGGGTGGCGCAATCCAGTGCCAGCGCGAACTCGCTGTCGCGGCCCCAGTCGTATTTGTAGGCCACGAAGAAGGCCCGCTCCAGCATGTCGCCATTGCCGACGGGCGACCAGCTGTCGCGGATGCCGTCCGAGCCGCAGCAGACAGTGACGCCCATTTCGGTCAGGGCCTGCACCGGCGGGATCGGGGTTTCTGCAGGGGCCGAGGTCATCAGGGATATCCCCAGATCGGCCAGACGGCGGCCGATCCTTTCCAGATGCCAGGCGGGGATCATGCCCAGGCAATAGGCGTGGCTGATCATCACGCGACCCCGAAGCCCGGAACCTTGTGTGTAATCGGCAATACGTTCGATCTGCCAGGCGCCAAGCTCTCCCTTGTCGTGCAGGTGGATGTCTAGGCCCGCGCCGAATTCCTCGGCCATGGCGAAGATCAGGCGCAACTGCCCGTCCGGGTCGCCGTCAATGCCTGCCGGGTCAAGGCCGCCCACGGTTTCAACGCCCATCCGCATCGCCTCGCGCATCAGGTCGGCCGTGCCCGGACGGCACAAAAGCCCGGTCTGCGGAAAGGCCACGAATTGCATGCCGATCCGGTCGGCCCAGACCTTACGCAGCTCCAGCATCGCCTGAACATGTTTCACCCCGATGTCGGGGGCCACGTCGATATGGCTGCGGATGGCCGTCGTGCCATAGGCCAGCATCCGCTCCAGCAGCCCACCCGCCCGCACCGAAATCGGCGTGGTCTGGGCAGCCAGCACGCGGCGTTCGTTGTCGATGTAATCGCGCAGCGCCGGCCCGGCAGAGGTTGCCATCCAGGGCTGGCCAAACAGTGTCTTGTCCAGATGGACATGCGGCTCGACAAAGGCGGGCATCAAAAGACGCCCGCCACCGTCCACATCGGGGGTACCAGCCAGTGCGGGCCCGATCTCGGCGATCTTGCCGCCCTTGCAGCGGACCGAAACGGGCTGGCCCTTGGCGTCGCGCAAATTCGAATAGAGCATTTCGACCCCCCGAAGGAAACGCGGGCCCGAAGGCCCGCGCCTGATGTTACCCTTTCAGACGGGTCCAGATCTTGTCACGCAGTTCCTGCGCGGCTGGGCTGCAGACGTCGGTCGGGACCAGTCGGTCGGCGAATTCGGGAGGCATGTTGACCGATTCCGCGTTCTTCCAGCGGTCCTCCAGGTACTCCGAGCTTTCGATCGAGTTGGCATAGGCGATGCCGTTTGTCACCGCCGCCGCATTTTCCGGCGCCATCATCCAGTTGATGAAGGTCTTGGCATTCTCGGGATGCGGCGCCCCCACCGGCATGGCGAAGTTGTCGCGGAACATCGGCGTGCCTTCCTTGGGGTAGATGAAGCGCACGGTGTCCTTGATCTCATGCGCCCGCGCGGTAGCCCCCGACCACAGGTGATGCATCGCCACCTCGCCCGAGGCCATGCGGTCGACCGTGCTGTCGGCCGAATACATCTTCAGCTTTGGCTTTTGCGCTTCGAGCAGCGCGAAAATCTTGGCCGCGTCGTCATTGCTTTCGGTGCATTGCGGCAGGCCCAGATAGATCGCTGCGGCCTGAATCATCTCGCTGCCGATGTCGAGGGCGGCAATCTTGCCCTCAAGTTCCGCCGGGGGTTCAAAGAAGACGCCCCAGCTTTGTTCCAGCTCGCCACCCGTGACCTGGGCGCTGTCATAGGCGATGCCGGTCACGCCCCAGGTGTAGGGCGCAGTATAGACGCGACCGGGGTCGAATTCGGGGTCCTTGAAGGCCTCTTTCACATATTGGAAGTTCGACATCTCGGTCGCGTTGATCGGCTGGAGGAGACCGTCCTTGATCATGCCCGCGACCACATAGTCGGTCGGCACGATCACGTCATAGGCCGCACCGCCCGCCTGCAGTTTGGCGATCAGGGTTTCGTTGCTGTCATAGCCGTCCTGGATGACCTTGATCCCGGTCTCGGCCTCGAACTTGGCCAGAAGCTCCGGCGGGTAGTAATCGGTCCAGTTGTAGAAGTAGAGCACCTTCTCTTCTTCCGACCAAGCCGCACCCGCGACGGTGAAGGCTAGGATGGAGGCAGTCAGAAATCCATTCCATTTCATTGGTTTAACTCCCCTGTTGTTGGCTTACCGGCGCATCTTGCCGAGAAGGAATGAGGTGACGACCAGCGCCACCGAGACGATCAGCATGATGGTGGAGATTGCGTTGATTTCCGGCGTGATCCCGGCCCGGATGGCCGAAAAGATATAGACCGGCAGTGTCGTAGACCCCGGTCCCGACAGGAAGAACGAGGTCAGGAAATCATCAAGGCTGGTGACAAAGGCGAGCGTGAAACCCGCCATGATCCCGGGCCAGAGCAGCGGCAGCGTCACCCGGCGGAAGGTGACGAAGCGGTTGGCGTAAAGATCCTGCGCGGCCTCTTCCAGGCTGGGGTTCATGCCCTCCAGCCGGGCTTTGATCGGCAGGTAGGCAAAGGGGATGCAAAAGGCGATATGGGCGGGGATCATCGCGGTCAGGCCCATGTCGATGCCGATGCCGACAAACAGCATCAGGGTGGCCACCGCCACTACGACCTCGGGCAGGATCAGGGGCGCGTTCAGCACCGCCTCGACCAGTCCCGCACCACGAAAGCGCGACTTCATGCCTAGTGCTGCGGCCAGTGCCAGCAGGGTCGCGCCAATCCCGGCCGCCGTGGCCAGCACCAGCGAGTTCCAGGTCGCATCGCGGATCGAGGGGTTCACCAGGATCTTCCGATACCAGTCCAGCGAGGTCTCCGACCAGACCGTCGCCGTGCGGTTGGCGTTGAAGCTGTAGACGATCAGCACCACCACCGGCACATAAAGATAGACCAGCACGGCAAGGCTGATTTCGCGGGTCAGGGGTAGACGGCGCAGGTTCATGTCTTGCGCTCCTGCCGGTTCTTCCAGATCGCGATGCCCATCAGAACCAGCATCATCAGCGCCAGCAGTACGACCGAGATCGCCGCGCCAAAGGGCCAGTTCCGCGACTGGCCGAATTGCAGCTGGATCAGGTTGCCCATCATCATCGACTTGCCGCCGCCCAGGATGGCGGCCGTGACAAAGGACCCAAGGCTCGGGATGAAGACCAGCATCGACCCGGCGATGATCCCGGGCATGGCGAGCGGCACGATGACCCGCGTCAGCGCGCGGCGGCGGTTGGCGCCAAGGTCATAGGCGGCCTCTAGTAGCCGCCAGTCGAATTTCTCGAACCCGGCATAGATCGGCAGGATCATGAAGGGCAGGAAGGAATAGACAAGGCCGATCAGGATGGCCGCGTCATTGTACAAAAGCTGCACCGGCCCGAAGGGCCAGACCGCATTGGCGGCCTTCGACACTGCCCCGTCTTCCCGCAGGATGATCAGCCAGGCGTAGTTGCGGACCAGAAGGTTGGTCCAGAACGGGATGGTGATCAGAAGCACGGCAATGTCGCGCGCACCCCGCGACAGGCTCGACATCCAAAGCGCGACCGGCAGGCCAAGGGCCACGCAGATCACCGTCGTCGCCGCCGCCTGCCAGACTGACCGCCACAGGATCGACAGGTACGTCGGGTTGAAGAGAAGCGTGCCGTCGAAATCCTCTTCCCAGATCAGCTTGGTGTAGTTGGCGAAGGAGGGGGCTGACTGCCAATCCACCCCGATCGTCGCCCCCCGCCCCAGAAGCGACACCCAGGCCATGATGCCAAGGGGCACGCCAACCAGGATCAGGACCACCAGAAGGGCAGGCCCAACCAGCCCGGCTCGGCGGAAGGGCGAGGTCGCGCTCATGCCGCGAAGACCTGCAACGCGTCGGACGGCAGGTGCAGCGACACTTGCGCCCCGATCTCGGGCAGGTTGGCGCTGGCTGCACGCAACAGGAAAGGTGCGCCATTGGCCAGACGGAGCTGGAGAATTGTCGCGGTGCCCAGATAGGCGGCATGGGTGACCTCGGCGGGCAGCGCGCCGCTCTGCGCCAGCGCGGCGCGTTCGGGCCGGATGGCGACGGTGACCCGCGCGCCCGGGGTCTGATCGGCGGCAACCGCAATCTCGGCCCCGCAGTCCAGCCGCACCCGGCCGGGACCGGAGACCTGACCGTCCAGAAGATTGATCTCGCCAATGAAGTCGGCCACGAAGCGATGCGCCGGGCGTTCATAGATCGTGCGCGGGGTGTCCAGCTGCAGGATGCGCCCGCCCTGCATCACCGCGATGCGGTCGGACAGAGTCAGCGCCTCTTCCTGGTCATGGGTCACAAAGACAAAGGTGATGCCTGCCTCGGTCTGCAGCTGCTTCAGCTCGATCTGCATTTCCTTGCGCAGCTTCAGATCCAGCGCCGACAGGGGTTCGTCCAGCAGCAGCACCTTTGGCCGTGGGGCCAGGGCCCGGGCCAGTGCCACCCGCTGTTGCTGGCCGCCTGAAAGTTCCGACGGCTTGCGCGCCGCGAAGCTCCCCATCCGGACCATCTCCAGCGCCTCGCCCGCGCGGCGGCGGACTTCGGCGGCCGAGAGGTTCTGCATCTCAAGCGCAAAAGCCACGTTCTGCGCGACGGTCAGGTGCGGGAACAGCGCGTAGTTCTGGAATACCGTGTTTACCGGGCGCTGGAAGGGCGGCAGGTGATCAATCCGTGCGCCTTCGATTGCGATGCTGCCGCTGTCCAGTTCTTCGAAGCCTGCGATCAGCCGAAGAAGCGTGGTCTTGCCGCAGCCGGAGGGACCAAGCAGCGTGAAAAATTCCCGCGCGCCGATTTCAACCGATACGTCGTGCAACACCCGGATGGCGGCATCGCCGCGGCCGAAGCTTTTCGAGACGGACTGGACCGTGATGGCCGACGGTGCGTTGGTCATTCTGCTTCCCCGGGGCAATAGGGGGATCGTCAGGCATTGCGGGCCGGCTTGTCAAGATCGCATGCAATCTTCGCATGCAATTATTGCGAATGCCTGCGCACTCAGGCTGTGTCGATTTCCCGCGCATAGGCCGAGAGGACCTCGCGGATGTCCTTCTCGACCCGCGAATTCAGAAGCGCGCGGCTGGCAACCTCGGCCAGGTGCTGGTCCATCAGCGCGGCTGCCTCATCCAGCTTTCCGGAGATCAGCGCCTCGACGATGGCGGAATGTTCGCGTGCGCCGCAGTCGGCGGAATGTGGGCGGCCATACATCGCCAGGACCAGCGAGCACCGCGAAACGGTTTCGGTCACATAGCGCAGAAGCAAAGCGTTTCCTGTCAGCTGCGCCAGCGTCAAGTGAAACTCGCCCGCCAGACGGATGGCTTCCGCGTCGTTTCGGGCGGCAAGTGCGGCTTCGCGGCCGACCATGTCGCGCAGGCGCGATGCGGTGGCGGCGTCTATCTTCCCGGCAAGTTCCAGCACCATGGCCCGCTCAAGGGCGCGACGGACCGTAAAGATGCCGCGGCCGTCCTCCAGCGAGGGATTGGCAACGAAAGCCCCCCGGTTGGGGATCAGATCGACCAGCCCCTCGACCGCCAGGCGCCCGAGAGCCTCACGCGCAATGGTGCGCGAGGTTCCGAAGCTGTCGCCGATCGCATCCTCGGGCAGGCGCGAACCTGGGGCCAGCCGTTGCTCGATGATCGCGTTGCGCAGCGCGTGGTGGACCTTTTCAGTGCGGGTGCGCGGGGTGCCTGAAGATTTCGCTCGTTCCGGGGCCATGATGCTTCCTTGACTGGCCTTAGCATGCGCCACGCTGCAGGCAGGCTCAAGCCAGCTTGTCAGCCGACTTGTCGCGTGGATAGGCGAGCGACCCGGCCTTCGAGGTCGCAAAGCCGCCGCCGGCCAGGGCCTCGGCCAACTTGACTGCCGCCACAACGCCGTCAATCACTGGCAGGCCCAGGGTTTCCGACAGGTTCGCGCACATCTCGGCCATGCCGGCGCAGCCCAGAATGATCGCCTCGGCGCCATCTTCCGCTATGGCCTTGCGGCCTTCGGCAACCAGCCGCGAAAAAGCCAGGTCATGTGCGGACTCCAGCGCAAGTACCGGAAGATCAACGGATCTTACCCTTCGGCAGGCATGGCCCGCGCCATAGGCCTGCACCAGATCCTCGATCACCGGAACCGAACGGGGCAGAGTCGTTATGATGCTGAAGCGGGCCGAAATCAGCATGGCGACCTGCAGGGCCGATTGCGCGATCCCAAGGACGGGCGCGCGGGCAACCTCACGCGCGGCCAGAAGGCCAGGATCGTCAAAGCAGGCAATGATGATGGCTGAAGGAGGCGTATCGCTTCGTTCGGCGACCCGGATGGCGGCCAGCATCGGCGGAACGGCAAGGGCCGCGTCCGCGTGCCCCTCGACCGAGGCCGGGGCCGGATCTGTCCCCGTCACGGCCGTGATGGCCGTCGATTGCAGCGCGGACTTTCGCGCCGCCACCGCGATGGTTTCGGTCATCGAGGCCGTGCTGTTCGGGTTCAGGATCAACAGGTTCATTTCGCAAGACCCGCAAGGAACTCGGCCTCGGCGGCCGCCATTTCGGTAGACTTCTTCAACTGGAACTGGCGGTCCGGGATGATGTAATTGTCGGCATGAAGCCGGGCGAGCGGTTGATAGACCTCGGGCACCACATAACGGCCAGCTGCATCCAGACAATCGTCGCGGACATGCATCTGCACCACGCGGCCCAGCACGATGGCGCGGCCGGGATAGTCGATGATCTGCTCGACGACACATTCCATCGCGCAGGGGCTTTCGGCAACGCGCGAGGCATTGACCTGCAGCGCCGGCTTCGCGGTAAGTCCGGCCAGTTTCAGTTCGTCGACCTCGGGCGCAAGGGCGGTGCTGCAGATGATCATCTGCTTGGCCAAGCCCTGATCCACCATGTTCACGACGAATTCGCCCGTCCGGCGAAGATTGGCCGTCGTGTCCTTCTCGACGCCGCCAGATCGGCCCTGGATGCCCAAGATCAGGATCGGCGGCTCTTGCGCGAAGACGTTGAAAAAGCTCATCGGAGCGGCGTTGTCGTGACCGGACGGCGCGCGCGTGGTGACCAGGGCGATCGGTCTGGGCACAACGAAGGCGGTCAGCAGACGGTAGCGGTCGGCTGCCTGCAGGTTTCTGAAATCAAACTCCATCGCCGAGCCAGCCCCAAGACTTGCGTTCACTATAGCATACAATCCACTAATTATATTGCACGCAAAATGTAAAGATCGTTGCTGTGCTGCGATGCCGGTTCCAATCCAGCAGCCTTGATCGTCGGGCGCGGACGAACGCTTCCAGCGGCCTCTGTCCGACACCTCGCGGTGATCAGGCAATGGGTTGCAGGTGACGCATGGTGATGCGTTCCACCCGGGCCAGGATACGGGTAATGACCCAGACAAGCAGCATGTAGATCACCGTCGCCGCCAGGAAGCCTTCGTAGGCCAGGTAGTACTGAGCGTTCAGCTTTCGGCCCGCACCCAGCACGTCGATCACCGTCAGCATCGAGGCGATGGCAGAGCCGTGCAGAAGGAACAGGGACTCATTCCCGATCATCGGCAGGCAGCGGCGCAGGGCCGACGGCAGGATGATCCGCCGCAGCGCCAGGGTCCGGGTCATGCCCATGGCGATGGTCGCCTCGATCTCGCCGCGCGGTACGGCATCAAGACCGCCGCGGTAGATTTCCACCTGATAGGCGGCCGAGTTGATGGCAAAGGCGATGGCGCAGCACCACCAGGGTTCTTTCAGCACCACCCAAAGCACGCTGTCGCGCACCCAGTCGAACTGGGCGAGGCCGTAGTAGATGACATAAGCCTGCACCAGCATCGGCGTGCCGCGGAAGACATAGACGAAGGCCCCGACCAGCGGCGCGGCGACGGGCGTGCGCTGCCAGCGGGCAATGGCCATGGGCAGGGCGATCAGCGCGCCGAAGCTGAGGCCGATCAGCACCAGCGCGACCGTGTTCAGCATGCCCCGGAGAAAGATGTCCCAATGCGACAGGATCAGCACAAAGTCGATGGGGGCCGAGGTTTCGGAAAAGACCGTGATGGCGGCCAGCAGGTCGGCAATCGGGTCGGGGCTCATGTCCGCAGCATCCTTCCCTTGGTATAGCGTCGCTCCAGCGCCCGCAGGACAAGGTCGGAAAGCGCGGTCAGGATCAGGTAGATCACCATGATCGCGATCAGGAAGGCGAAGGGGTTGCGCGTCGACCGCCCGGCCGACACACCGAAGAACACAAGGTCATGCAGACCAAGGACCGAGACCAGCGCCGTGGTCTTCAAAAGCACCATCCAGTTCACCCCGATCGAGGGCAGGGCATAGCCCATGAGCTGGGGGAAGGTGACATGGCGGAACATCTGGCTCCGGGTCAGGCCAAGGGACTGTGCGGCCTCGAACTGGCCCTTCGGAATCGAGGTATAGGCGCCGCGGAAGCTTTCAGTCATGTAGGCGCCAAAGATGAAGGCGATGGTGATGACGCCTGCAGCGAAGGCATTCACCTCGACATACTCCCACCAGCCGGTCCAGGCGCCGAGCTTGTTCATCAGCGTCTGGCCGCCGAAGAACAACAGAAGCATCATGCACAGGTCGGGAACCGAACGGACAAAGGTGGTGTAGCCGCCCGCAATGCGCCTTGCGATGGGTCCACCGCCGATCCTTGCGGCCGAACCTGCAAGCCCGATCAGCAGCGACAGGACAAGACCAGTGATCCCCAAAAGCAGGGTCATCCCCGTGCCTTGCAGAAGCAGCCAGCGGTATTCCCAAAGGTCAGCCATCCGCGCCCCCGTTGAAGGGGAGGGGCCGATGAGGCCCCTCCCGCCCTTGGATCAGAAGTCGTAGATGTCGCGTCCGAAATAGCGGTTGGACAGTTCCAGATAGGACCCGTCCTCGCGCGTCTTCAGGATCGCGGCGTTCAGTTCCGCCTTCAGCTCATCCTCACCTTTGCGCAGGGCAATGCCCTGACCGACGCCAAAGCATTCCATGTCGTATAGATCGGCCGAGATCGGGGCGAAGGCTTCGGCATTGGCAGGGTCCGACTTCAGCCATTCCTCGCCGGGGATGGTATCGACCAGCACTGCGTCGATCCGGCCGGCCTGCAGGTCAAGATAGGCCTCTTCCGAGGTCGCATATTGGCGCATGTCAGCCTTGGCCATGTGCTTGCCGATATAGCATTCATGCGCTGTCGCCCGCTGCACGCCGATGGCCTTGCCCTCGGTGCCCGCCTCGTCGGCAGTGAAGCCCGCGTCCTTCTTGGCGATCAGCGCGGATGGCCCCTTGTAGTAGGGTTCCGAGAAATCGACCTGCTTCATCCGTTCTTCGTTGATGCCCATCGAGGCGATAATGACGTCGTATTTGTTCGCCAAGAGGCCTGGGATGATCCCGTCCCATTCGATGTCGGTGAATTCGCAGGTCTTGTTCATCCGTTCGCAGATCAGGTTGGCGAATTCGACGTCGAAGCCGCCATAGGAGCCATCGGCGTTCAGGACGTCAAAGGGCGGATAGCCGGTGGAAATCGCCACGCGCAGGACGCCTTCGGCCTGGGCCTGGGCACCAAGGGCCACCATCAGGGCGGCGGCACTGGCGAAGAGGGAACGACGGTTCAGCATTTGTGTCTCCGTGTTGAGGGTTGAGGTGACGGTTGGCCCGGTCTTCTGTGGAATGGTGTCGGTCAGCCGCGCATGCGCTGGCCTTCGGGGTCGAATGCGGCCTTGGTGCGGACCGTTACCTCGCGGCGGTCGCCGAGGATGTCGATGTAAAGGCCGTCGGTGGTGTCGGAGTGTTCGCCCTTCATGTAGCCAAGGGCCACGCAATGCCCGACGCGGTGGCCATAGGCGGCCGAGGTGAGGTAACCCACCACGCGGCCCTCCCGCATCACCGGCTCGCCGCCCCAGGGTTCGGCGTCGGTGGTGGCAATGTCGAACTGGCGATAGGTCCAGCGCGGGGCTTCGTCGCGAGCCTTCAGGGCGGCCGCGCGACCGACGAAGTCGCCCTTGTCGAATTTCACTAGACGGCCCATGCCCGCTTCGAAGGGGGTATAGTCGGGGGCGTATTCCAGGCCCCAGGCGCCATAGCCCTTCTCGATGCGCAGGGAATTCAGGGCGCGGATGCCCGCCAGCTTTACGCCAAGGTTAGCACCGGCGCGAAGGAGCGCCTCCAGCAGCGGCAGGTGCGCGTTGTAGGGAACCAGCACCTCATAGCCCAACTCGCCGGTATAGGCGACGCGCGACAGGATGGCGTCTGCTGCTGGCCCCATCTGTACCCGACCGACACGGCCATATTTCCAGGCCTCGGTGGAAATGTCGGTATCGCAAAGCTTTTCCAACAGCTTGCGCGCATTGGGGCCAGAGACGGAGAAGCCGCAGAGCTTGGTCGTCATGCTCTCGACGCTGACGCCCTCGGCGGGCAGATAGGCCTCCCAGTTCCGGTGGTGATAGCGGTCGGCGGTGCCGGAGCCGACCAGCAGGAATTCCTCCGGCGATAGCTGCGAGACGGAGAACTCCCCCACCAACCGCCCCTTGGGCGACAGCATCGGTGTCAGCACCATCTGCCCGTCGCGGCTGGGCATCTTGTTGGCCATCACCCGTTCCAGCCAGGCATGGGCCTTCGGGCCCTTCACGATGTGCTTGCCGTAGGTCGAGATGTCGATGATGCCCACGCCTTCGCTCAGCGCCGTGCATTCCGCGCCGACATGGGGCCACCAGTTCGGGCGGCGGAAGGTCAGGCTGTCCTTGGCTTCCACCCCCTTCGGCGCAAACCACAGCGGGTATTCCACGCCGTCCGAGGCCCCGAACACCGCCCCCATCTCGCGATAGGTGGCATAGGCGGGGGTGGTGAGAACCGGGCGGCCCGCCGGGCGTTCCTCGTAGGGGTAAAGCGTCTTGAACCGGGTGGCATACATGTCGCCGGTGCGGGCCTTGGCATAGTCCTTGCCAGCCCAGCGCCCATAGCGCGCGACGTCCCACATGAAGACATCCATCGGCGGCTCGCCTTCGCTCATCCAGGCGGCGGTGATCATGCCGATGGCCGCGGACTGGCTGAAACCGGTCATCACGCCGCAGGCCGTCCAGTAATTCGCCTTGCCCGGATAGGGGCCGATCAGCGGCGCGAGGTCGGGCGAAAAGATCATCGGCCCGTTGATGACGCGCTTCAGACCGGCGGTGCCAAGGCAGGGCACCGCCTCGCAGGCCTGCGCCAGGTTCCGCTCGATCCGCTCCAACGCATTCGGCAAGAGTTCGTGGCCGAAGTTCAGCGGCGTGCCCTTTTCCGCCCAATGGACGCAGTGGTCCTCATAAACGCCCAGCAGCAGGCCCTTGCCCTCCTGCCGCATGTAATATTCGGCGTCGGCGTCCCCGATCAGCGGCAGTTCGTGACCCATCGCCTCGATCTCGGGGATGGACTCAGTCACGAAGTAATGGTGCTCCACCGGCATCAGCGGCAACCGGATCCCCGCCAGCGCCGCCACTTCCCGCGCCCAAAGGCCCGCCGCATTGACCACGCGCTGCGCATGGATGGTGCCCGAGGGCGTGACCACATCCCAGGTCAGATCCCGGCGCTGGTTGGTCTCCAGCACAGGGGTCTGGCGATAGATCACCGCCCCATTGTCCCGAGCGCCCTTGGCAAAGGCATGGGTCACGCCCGAGGGATCGACATGGCCGTAAGACGGTTCAAAGAGCGCCGCTTTGATGGTCGTGGGGTCCATCACCGGCGCCTTGGCCAGCAGCTCCTCGGTCGTCAGCCAATGCGTTTCCACCCCGTTCCGCTTGGCCAGCGTGTGGTGCAGCTTCATCTGCTCCACCCGCGCCTCGGTCCGGCCAAGGGTGATCTCGCCCACATGGTGGAAGCCGCAGGACTGGCCGGTTTCCGCCTCCAGCTTCGGGTAGATTTCAAAGGAATACTTGTGCAGGAAAGTTGCGTTCGCGCTGCCGCCAAAGGCCCCGGTGCCGCCTGCGGCATGCCAGGTCGATCCCGCCGTCAACTCGGTCCGCTCCAAAAGGACCACATCCTTGAACCCGGCCTTGGCCAGGTGATAGGCGATCGAGCAGCCCGTCACGCCGCCGCCGATGATCACCACATCTGCCGTCGTCTGCATCATTCCGCCTCCAGGACCGTGTTCCTCAGGGTGCCGATCCCCGGGATTTCCACCTCGACCACATCGCCCGCCTTCAGGAACCGCGGGGGGGTATGGGCGCGGGCAACGCCTGCGGGCGTGCCGGTGGCGATGATGTCACCCGGTTCCAGCGTCATGACGCGGGTCAGGAATTCGATCAGCTCGGCAATGCCGAAGATCATCTGGGCGGTCGTGCCGTCCTGCACCGTGTCACCGTTGACGCGGGTCCTGACGGGCAGGTCCTGCAGATCGCCCAGATCATCGACCGTGACCAGCGCGGGGCCGCAGGGACCGAAGGTATCCACCGCCTTGCCGCTGGTCCAAAGCTGGTTCGCCAGCTGGAAATCCCGCGCCGAGACGTCGTTGAACGCCATCGCCCCGGCCACATGAGACAGGGCATCGGCGCCGGAGATGTAGCGGCCCGGCTTGCCGATCACGACGGCCAGCTCCGCCTCGTAGTCCACATGGTTTTCATCGCGCGGGGGGATCAGGTCGTCCTGCGGACCCACCAGCGAATTGGCGAACTTGGCGAAGAAGATGGGGGAGGGCGGTGGAGTTGCGCCGACCTCCTTGGCGTGGTCGTGATAGTTCAAGCCAATGCAGATGATCTTCTGCGGGTCGGGGATCGGGGGCCCAAGGCGCAAATTGGCAACGGGTTCGCCCGGCAAAGTCGCCGCGGCTTTCGCCAGTTCGGCCATCTTCTCCGGCCCCAATGCCAGAAGGCGGCGGTTGGTAAGGCCAGTTTCGGGCCAGCCAGCGGCGCGGGCGGCGGCGTCCAAAGTCACGGCGCGGCCTTCGATGTCAAAGGCGGCGGTCCAGGTTCCGGGGGTGCCAAAGGTGATCAGGCGCATGGGGTCACTCGAAAGTCAGGTCAATGGTGCCAAGGGGGCCGAAATCGGCATGCAGGCTTGATCCCGCCTTGACCTCGACCGACCGTACCGGCGCGCCGGTGATCACGATGTCGCCCGCCTTCAGATGCCCGCCAAGCCCCTGCAACTCCGCCAGTTTTCCGGCGAGGAAAGCCAGCGGTGCGGCGGGGTGGCCCATGACATCGGTTGCGGGGGCGGACTGCTTGAAGCCGTCCACCTCCATCGACAAGGTCAGCGTGGTCACGTCCAGTTCGGCTGGGGGCAAGGGTTTCGACCCCAGCACCACCCAGCCCGCCCCGGCGTTGTCGGCAAGCGAGTCTGTCGCCCCCGCCTTCATCGCGCCGACGCGGCTGTCGATCACCTCTACCGCCGCCCAGATGCGGGCGGTGGCGGCCAGAACCTCGGCAATCGTCACCTTGCCTTCCAGCGGACGGGCCAGTTCGAAGGCCAGTTCCGGCTCGGCCCGCGTGTTCGACAGGTGGCTGACGCGGACGGGCTTGCCTTCGGGCGTGAACATGGTGTCCAGCAGGATGCCGAAGTCCGGCCCCGTCATGCCGTACATCTTCTGCATGGCTTCCGAGGTGAAGCCGATCTTGTGGCCCTTCGGCTTGCCCCCGGCGGCGATCAAATGATCGACGAGCTTTCTCCGCACCCGGTAGGCATCGTCGAAATCGTAGTCGAGTGCCTTCGACGGCGGGTCGATCCCTTGCCCCTCCCGCACCGCCTGGAACAGACGGTCGGCCAGGGCCTGCTGTTGGGCGTCGGTCAGTTTCATTGCGCCAACTCCACCCAGGCCGAATATTTCGGGTCCTGCCCGCGCGCGGCCTTCTGGAAGGCGGCCTTGACGGCGGTGCCAATGGGGCCGGGATAGCCGACCGTCCGGTCATCGACCGAGGCGACCATGTTCACCTCGGACGCCGTGCCGCAGACAAAGATTTCATCGGCGATGTAAAGGTCGGACCGGGACAATTCAGTCGCCCGGACTTCATAGCCCAGGTCGCGGGCGATGGTGCGCACCGTGTCATGGGTGATCCCCTCCAGCCCACCCGCCGACAAGGGCGGCGTATGCACGACCCCGTTCCGCACGACAAAGATGTTCTCGGCGGTGCATTCCGCCACGAACCCCTGCGGGTTCAGCATGATGCAATCGTCGTAGCCGGCCTTGCGCGCCTCTGCCTTGGCGAGCGAGGAGTTGACGTAGTTCCCCACCGTCTTCGCCTCGGGCGGCATGATGTTGTGGTCGTGCCGCCGCCAGCTGGACACCTTCAGCTTCAGGCCGCGCGCATCCGTCGCCGCCCCGCGCACCGAAGGCCAGCCCCAGGCCATGATGGCGATGTCGACCGTGCAGGGGCCGGTATCCAGACCCATCTCGCCATAGCCGTAATAGGCCAGGGGGCGGCCATAGCAGGCGGGCAGTCCCGTGGACCGCACCACCTCTTTTGTCGCCGCGACGATCTCGGGGACCGAATAAGGGACGGGCATCCCCAGGATATGGGCGGACCGGTAGAGCCGTTCGATATGCGGGGTCAGGCGGAATAGGCCGGGGCCCTTGGGCGTCTCATAGGCGCGGACGCCCTCAAAAATGCCGGTGCCGTAATGCAGCGTATGGGTGCCGATATGCACGGTCGCGCGGTCCCAATCCACCATCTCTCCGTTCATCCAGATCTTCGGGGTGGGGACGATGGGCATGGCGATTCCTCGGGCTTTGGTCTCCTTCAAGCATGGGCCATCGTTTCGGCTTGTCAACGTAATTTCGACATTGATGATATTTTCGACATTGTTGCTTTTGTCGAACAAGGCTGCGAATATCGGTGACAAGCCAGGGAGTCGCGGGCTAACTGGCGGCGGTGAGCCATGGAGAATCTGACGTGGAAGACAGCGGGACCCGGACAGAACAGGTATATCGCCGCCTGAAGGCAGATATCCTTGGTGGCAAGGTCGAGCCCGGCTCACCCCTGCCCTTCGCCCGGCTCAAGGACGACTATGGTGCTTCGATGGGCGTGCTGCGCGAAGCACTGATGCGGCTGTCTGCCGAGGGGCTGACGGTCAACCAGCCTCAGTTCGGCTTCAAGGTCATCTCGCTGTCGATCGAGGACCTGATCGACCTGACCGAAACGAGGTGTACCATCGAAAGCATGGTGCTGAAGGATGCCGTGACAAACGGCGACCTCGACTGGGAGACCCGTGTCCTGACCGCGCACCATCGGATGGAGCGTACGCCGAAGTTCGAGAACGGAGAGGATTCAGCCGTCACCGCCGCCTGGGCACAGGCGCATCAGGAATTCCATGAGGCGCTTTTGTCTGGCGCGCGCAGCCAGCGGATGCAGGGGATCGCCGCCAACCTGCGCGCGGCCGCCGAGGTCTATCGCCAGTGGTCGATCCCGTTCGAGGTCGTCAAGCGCGACGTCTCGGCCGAACACCGCGAGATCGTCGACCTCGCGCTGGCCCGCAAACCCGATGAGGCGGCGGCGGCACTGGTACGCCACCTGTCGGCCACGCGAGACCTGATCCTCAAGGGCACGCAGGCCCCGCAGCAATAGGTGACGCGATGACCTTCCGGATGCCCGCCGAATGGGAAAGCCATGAACGCACTTTGATGTGTTGGCCCTGCCGGGAATATTCCTGGGGCCATACGCTGGAACAGGGCCGTCGCGAGTTCGCCGCCGTCGCCAATGCGATCGCGGCATTCGAGCCGGTGACCATGGTCGCCAAGAATGCCGAACAGGCCGCACAGGCGCGGACCTTGCTGGCTGGCAAGGTGGACGTGATCATTCGCCCCATCGATGGCTCATGGCTCCGCGACAACGGTCCCCTGTTCGTGACCGACGGCAATACTCGCCGCGCGCGCCACTTCCGCTTCAACGCCTGGGGCGAACGGCACGCGCAGCGCGACCGGGACGCGCGTCTGGGCCGGACCCTGGCCGAGGACTTGGGTGACGAGGTCGATTTCGTCGACGTGGTGCTGGAAGGCGGTGCGGTCTCGATCGACGGCGCCGGCACGATGATCGCGCCCGAAGGCTGCGTCATGCACGAAAGCCGGAACTGGTATCTGACCCGCGATCAGGTCGAAGCGCAGATCAAGGCCGCGCTGGGCCTGAACCGCATCATCTGGCTTGGCCAGGGCCTGGCCGAGGATTCAGTCCGCGACCCTTCGCGGATGTACTACGGCACCGACGGCCATGCCGACCTGTTCCTGGCCTTCATTGGTCCGAACCGCGCGCTCATGCTGAAATCGCCCGAGGATGACCCGAACGCACCCCATCTTGCCAAATCCCGCGCTACGCTGGTGGCGGCCGGCATCGAGATTGTCGATTTCCCCTACATGTCCGGCTTCATGGACGAGGGGAACTGGATCATCGCGCCCTACATGAACTTCTATTTCTGCAACGGTGGGGTGATCGTCCCCGTCGCAGGCGAAGAACCCGACAAGGATCAGGAAGCGCTGGCCTTTCTGGCGCAACTCTTCCCAGACCGGCAGGTTGTCGGCGTCAACCTCCGCGCCGGTCCGCGCCAGGGCGGGGCAATCCACTGCATGACCATGCAAGTTCCGCTGCGCCCCTGATCCACCTTGCCGGGGGCGGATGTCCGGGCAGGGGGCACGATGCCGCGCGCTGCCTGCCCGCAGTCCCTTCCCGCACGCGGCAAAAAAACCGATCGTCACGCCCCCGTTTTCCTTTTGCCAAACCGGAACAGGATGGCACTAAACTTCCCGAAGCCCTGGAAGGAGAACCCCATGCAGCGCAAGATCGTGCTTGTCCGTCACGGCGATGACCCGCCCGATGACCGGGTTGTGACCTATGCGGTGCAGAACGGGTTCGAGCCGGTCTTCGTTCGCCCCTTCAAGGGCGAAAAGCTGGGTCAGCCGGGGCCGGATGTGGCAGGCTCGGTCGTCTACGGCGGGCCCTTCAATGTCTTCGAAGAGGACAAACATCCCTTCCTGAACGATGAGGCCGACTGGATCCGGTCCTGCATGGCGCAGGGGATTCCGATTCTGGGTCTGTGCCAGGGGGGCCAGCAGATCGCCAGGGTTCTCGGGGCCGAAGTCGGTCCTTACGATACGCCGGTCCATGAGTTCGGCTATTACCCGATCTCGCCCACCGCCGAAGGCCGCGATTTCCTGCCCGAGACGCTGCACATGACAGAGGCGCATTTCCACACCTTCGCCATTCCGGACGGCGCGGTGCATCTGGCGACAAGCCCGCTCTATCCCAACCAGGCCTTCCGCTACGGCGACAAGACCTATGCCTTCCAGTTCCACCCCGAATGCACGATTGAAGGCTTCCGGCGTTGGCAGTCGAACGAATGGGCGCCCTATGGCAAGCCCGGCGTTCAATCGAAGGCTGAACAGGATGCGCTGATGCCTGTGGCGGACGCCCTTCAGGCCGACTGGTTCTACGGATTCCTGCGAAAGCTCTTCGGCTCAGCTGCATGAAATCACTGGCAGAGCGCAATCCGCAGGCTTTCGGCGTGCTGGTCACCCTTTGCGGGGTGATGATCTTTGTCCCCGATGCGCTGGTGATGCGGCTCATCGGCGGCGACATGCTTGCGCTCGCCTTCTGGCGCGGGCTTCTGGCGGGCAGCATCTTCCTTTTGGGCAATCTGATCTTTGCCCGCCACACGATGCCCGCCAAGGGTGAATGGTTCGACCGCAAGGGGCTGCTCATCATCGGGCTGAACGCAGGTGGTGTTCTCAGCTGGTGTTCGGCCATGCAGTACACCTCGGCAGCGAACGCACTTCTGGTGCTGGCCATCGCCCCGTTTCTGGCTGCGATCCTGTCATTCTTCCTTTTGAAGGAACGCATCGACCGCGCCACCGCCCTTGCTATCGCGCTGGTCTTTGCCGGAGTGCTGATCCTCGCCTCGGGCAGCCTTGGGCATGGGAGGCTTCTGGGGGACGGCTTTGCGCTGATGAATGCGCTGACCATCGCGGCCTACTATGTCACGCTGCGTACGACGGGCCGCCGAAACATGCTGCCGCATCTGGCGCTCGGGTCCATCCTCGGCGGGCTTCTGGCCGTGCCCTTTGCCGATTTCGAGCCCGTCAGCACAACGCAGGCGCTGCTGATCTTCCTCTCCGGTGCGATCATCCTGCCCGGTGCGGCCGGTCTTCTGATCCTTGGCCCACGCTACCTGCCCGCGCCCGAGGTCTCGATGATCACACTGCTGGAAGTGATCCTTGGCCCCCTTCTGGTCTGGGCGGTGATTGGCGAGAACCCCGGCCAGATGACCCTGATCGGCGGGACGGTCATCGTGATGACGGTCGCGCTCCACACCCTGCGCCGCCTGAGCCAACCCGAAAGCCCCGCCTGATGCGTCTTCTCTTTGTCCACGCCCACCCGGTTCCCGAAAGCTTCAACGCCGCCCTTTGCGCGGCTGCCTTGGAAACCGCCCGCGCTCAAGGTCACGACGTCCGGCTGATTGACCTCCACGCCGAGGGGTTCAATCCGGTCATGTCCACGGATGAACGTCGCGGATACACCGAGGACGTCCCGCTTCCTGCCGACCTTGTCCACCAGGTAGAGGCCCTTCAATGGGCCGAGGGGCTGATCCTCGTCTATCCCACCTGGTGGTATTCGCAGCCCGCGATCCTGAAGGGCTGGATGGACCGGGTCTGGCGGCCCGGCATCGCCTTTACGCTGCACGAGGAAGGCCAGCGCCTGCGCCCGGCACTGGCAAACATCCGGCTGATCGGGGTGATCACCAGCTTCGGTTCGCCCTGGTGGTTCTGGACCTTCCTGATCGGCGCACCGGGGCGCAAGATCGTCCTGCGGGGCCTGCGGTTCTGCACGAACCGGCGGACAAAGACCTTCTGGCTGGGACTGCATGAGATCGACGACCAGACCGAGGCCAGTCGCAAACGCTATATCGACAAGGTCCGCGCCCGCATCGCGCAGATCCCGCTATAGGGTGCCATCATGGGCCATATCGGACACTGGGCAGACCTGACCGCCCCCGAATTCGCCGCCCTTGACCGCGAAAGCGCCGTAGCGATCCTGCCCATCGGCGCCATCGAACAGCACGGGCCCCATCTGGCCATGTCGGTTGACCGCGACCTTACCATGGCCGTCCTGACCCGCGCCCTGCCGCAGATCAATCCCGACCTCACCGTCCTCGCCCTGCCCGTGCAGGCCATCGGCAAAAGCACCGAGCATCAGGCCTTTCCCGGCACGCTGTCCCTTTCGGCCGACACGCTGCTGCGTGTGCTCCAGGACATCGCCGCGTCAGTCCATCGTGCGGGCATCCGTCGGCTGATGATCCTCAACGGCCATGGCGGCAACCGCGCGCTGCTGGAACTCGCAGCCCGCGACCTGCGCGCCGGACTGGGCCTGATCACCGCCCATGTCGCCTGGGACGATCTGGCCAATGCCGAAAGCGTGGTCGGCGTGGCCGAAGCGCGGAACGGCCTTCACGCAGGCGACGTCGAAACCTCTGCCATGCTGGCCGCACATCCGGACAAGGTCCGCATCGACCGGGCCGAGGATTTCGGCTCGGCGCATCTCGATTGGCAAAAGTCCCACCCCGATCTCGGCCTTGGGGCAGCAGCACTGCGTCCCGGCTGGCTGATGGGTGACCTCAACCCCAAGGGCGCCATCGGCAACGCCGCCGCCGCGACGGCGGACAAGGGAGAAGCGCTGCTTGCCAACGCTGCCCGCAACCTTGCCCGGCTCATCGCCGACTTCGCCCGCTTCGCTCCGGGCTGATCGCGAACTCACCCCGCCGCAATGACGTCGAATCCTTTGGGGTCACGTCCCCGTTTTGCTTGCGTGAACCCACGACGCCCCGGCCTTACCCTCTTTCGGTAACTCCCAACTCGAAAGCCGCGCATGGCCAGCATCTCCGGCAAGACCACCACCGACTGGGTCGCCTTCGCGGCCGAATTGGCCCCGGTCGAGGTCATCGACGAGCCGGTTCTGGTCAAGAAACGCAGCCGCGATTTCTTCTGGTATTCCCCGATCCTCGACCGCCGCCTGAAGACCTGCTTCGGCGATCTGGTCGCAAGGCCCAAATCCCCCGCCGAGATGGCTAAATGCCTATCCCTGTCGGCACGCCATCGCGTCCCCGTGACGCTGCGCGGCGGGGGAACCGGCAACTACGGCCAGTCGGTTCCGATGGAAGGCGGCCTCATCATCGACACCACCGCCATGGGTGAAGTGCTTGAAATCGGGCCAGATTTCGTCCGAGTGCAGGCGGGATGCAACATCCTGAAACTGAACGAGGCCCTGAAGGCCAAGGGCCGTGAGCTTCCCGTCTTTCCCTCAACCCAGGACATCGCGACAATTGGCGGCTTCATTTCGGGCGGGTCGGCGGGTATTGGCACGGTCAGCCACGGCATGCTGCGCGACGCGGGAAATGTCCTGGAAATCCGCGCGCTTTCGGCCGAGGAGACTCCGCGCGAAGAAGTCTTCACCGGCGACCGGATCAACATGATCCACCACGCCTGGGGCATCAACGGCGTTATCACCGAACTCACCCTCCGCACCGTTCCGACCGAAGACTGGATCGGCTGCATCGCCACCTTCGCCGACTACCCAACCTGCTACGGCGCTGGCATGGCCCTTGCCGCTTCGGACATCCGCCGCAAGCTCTGCTCAACCCTCGACGCGCGGATAGGCACCTATTTCGACCGGCTGAAAGGCATCGTCCGCGAAGGCCATCCGATGCTGGTCACGCTGATCCCGCGCGGTCAGATGGGGGCCTTCCGCGCCCTCATCGCCGCCCATCACGGCACGGTCGATCTCGAGATGGATGAGGCAGAACGTCAGGCCCGCAAGCTGCCGCATGCCTTCGAGTTTTCCTACAACCACACCACGCTGCAGGCGCTGAAGACTGACCGCAAGGTCACCTATCTGCAGATCCTCTGCCCCGCGCCGCTGAACGTGGCGAAGATCATCGAGCTGCAGGGCGTGCTCGGCGATGACGTCTTCATGCACCACGAGTTTTCGTTGATGGGTGGGCAAAGGGTCGCCTTCGACCTTCCGCTGGTCAAATACACCACCGACGAACGGCTGTACGAGATCATGGGAATCTACGAGGCGCATGGCTGCCCCGCCTCGGACCCGCATTCCTGCATCATCGAGGAGGGCGGCATGAAGAAGGCCGACTACCGCCACCTCGCCTGGAAAAAGCGGATGGATCCGCTCGGCCTCCTGAATTCACCAAAGACCCGGGAATGGCCCCATGTGCGCAGCATGACACCCGAGGCCATCGAAGCCCTTCACCAAACCTGACCAAGCAAGAGGCGGTTCGGCCGCCCGAACTCAACAAGGAGAGAGCCATGACATTCAAGGATCAAAGCGGAAACGCCCTTCCTGACCACCTGACCAAAGCCGCGAAATCGCTGGGTTCCGACCCGCTGAGCCGTCGCGAATTCCTGGCGACGGCCACCGCTTTCGGTGCAACCACCGCGACCGCCTACGCCATGCTCGGACTGGCCGCCCCTGCGCGCGCCGAAGGCACTCCGGTGAAGGGCGGGACCCTGCGTGTCGGCATGCAGGTGATGGAACTGAAAGACCCGCGGCTTGCGGACTGGTCGCAGATCGCCAACCTCGAGCGCCAGTTCCTTGAACCCCTGGTCAAGAACACCGCGGACTTCACCTTCGAAGGCAAGCTTCTGGAAAGCTGGGAAGTGAATGCCGACGCGACCAAATACATTCTGCGCGTCCGCCCGGGGGTGACCTGGACCAATGGCGATACCTTCAATGCCGACGACGTCGTCTTCAACATCACCCGCTGGTGCGACAAATCGGCCGAAGGCAACTCGATGGCGTCCCGTTTCGGGCCGCTGATCGACGAAGCGGCAGGTCGGGCGCGGGATGGCGCCATCGTCAAGGTCGATGACATGACGGTGGAGCTCAACCTGTCGGCCCCCGACATCACGATCATCCCCAGCATGTCGGACTATCCCGCACTTATCGTGCACCGCAGCTTTGATGAAACCGGCGCCAACCTTGCCGCGAACCCGATCGGAACCGGTCCGTTCGAGCTTGAAAGCCACGCCGTTGCTGGAAAGGCCCGCTTCGTGCGCCGGACCAAAGGCAGCTGGTGGGGCGGGGAAGCGCATCTCGACGCGATCGAGTTCATCGACCTTGGCAATGACCCGGCGATCGAAGTCAACGCCTGGGGGTCGGACGCGATCGACATGAACCAGCAGACCAGCGAGAACTTCATCGAGCAGCTCGATGCCCTCGGCCTGCAGCGTTACGAGATCGCCACGGCCAACACTGTCGTCGCACGTATGAACGTGGCGCAAGAGCCGTTCACCGATGTCCGCGTCCGCCAGGCATTGCAGGCCGCGGTCGACAACGCAAAGGTGCTGGAGCTTGGCGTGTCGGGACGCGGCACGGTCGCTGAAAACCACCATGTCAGCCCGATCCATCCTGAATATGCGGAACTGCCGAAACAGGTCCGTGATCCGGCCAAGGCCATCGCGCTTCTGACCGAAGCGGGCAAGCTCGATCACGAGTTTGAACTGATCTCGATCGACCAGGAATACCACCAGAACTCCTGCGACGCGATCGCCGCGCAGATCGCCGACGCTGGCATCAAGATCAAGCGGACGGTCATTCCCGGGGCAACGTTCTGGAACGACTGGACGAAGTATCCGTTCTCGATGACCAACTGGAACATGCGGCCGCTGGGCGTCCAGGTGCTGGCACTGGCCTATCGGTCGGGTGAACCCTGGAACGAAAGCGCCTACTCCAACCCCGATTTCGACGCCAAGCTCGCCACCGCGCTTGCGACCGCCGATGTCGAGGCACGCCGCGCGATCATGGCCGAGCTTGAGGCGATGCTGCAGGGCGACGGCGTGCTGATCCAGCCCTTCTGGCAAAGCACCTTTGCCCACACCAGCCCCAAGGTGAAGGGCTACCGCGTCCACCAGACCGCCGAGCTGGACCTCGCCGACATCTGGCTCGAAGCCTGATCGTCCGCATCCATAAGTCCGGCGCGGCCCGATAGCCGCGCCGGACGACTGCACGACAACCCTGGGCGCTGCCATATCGGCACGGCCGAACCACTCACACTCTCGGAGAGCTTGAAGATGAAGAAATCCCTAGCGCGCCTCCTTGCCTGTTCCGCCGTTCTCGCCATTCCCTCGCAGCTTCTCGCCGACGATCCCGAACTGATCGTGACCGACTGGCCCGGCTTCGACGCCGAAGGAATGTACGCCCCCTACAAGGAGAAACACGGCGACCGGCCGACCTATGCCTTCGTCACCTCGGATGACGAGACCTTCCAGAAAGCCGCCTCCGGCTTCGGCGCCGATGTCTCGCACCCCTGTGCCCAGATGGTGCCGAAATACCGCGAGATGGACCTGATCGAGCCCTGGGACATCTCGCGCATTCCCGAGTTCAAGAACATCATGCCGGAATTCCTCGCCTCTCCCGTCATCCAGGATGAGGCCGGGGTCTGGATCATCCCCGCCGACTGGGGTGCCACGGCCATCGCCTACAACACCGAAACCGTCCCGGCCGAGGATGTCTCGACGCTCCAGGTCTTCACCGACCCGAAGTACGCCGGCAAGATCACGATGCCCAATGCCTCGGACGACGTCTGGGCGCTGGCCTATCTTGCCACCGGCGTCACCGACTGGACCAAGGTCACCGACGAGCAGTTCAACGCCGCCGCCGACTGGCTGCGCAAAGTGCATCCTGGCGTCCGCGCCTATGTGAACTCCTCGACCGAAATGGCCCAACTCATGAAGTCGGGCGAAGTGGCAGTCGCCTGGTCCTGGCCGGATGGCCTCTCGATCCTGCAGAAAGAGGGCTTCCCCGTCGGCTACCAGCGCACCCCCAAGGAAGGCGTGACCACCTGGTTCTGCGGCCTTGTGAACCTCAAGAACGGCAAAGGCAGCGAGGACAAGGCCTATGACTACGTCAACTCCTGGATCCGCCCCGAAGCGGCCGAGGTTCTGGTCACCAACATCGGCTACGGCCACGCCAATGCTGCGGGCATGAAGCTGATCGACCCGGCGGTCCTGGATGCCGCGGGCCTCGGGCCGATCAACGGGCCGACCCTGCCGCAGCTGCCGTTCGACCTCGACCTGCGGGAAAAGCAGCTCGAAACCTTCGAGCAGATCAAGGCCGGGTTCTGAGCGGACCAGAGGAAAGGCAAGGGGCACGGATACCGAATGCAAGACCACCGACTGTCCATTCCGGACACCCCTTGCCTTGTCCTGTCAAACGCGCGCGTCCCGGCCGAACTTGTCGTGACGCCACCTCCGGGGGCGCGGAAGGACGCCGAAGGTGCGCTCCTCCTCGACCTCCTCCTCGACCGGGGCCTCATCGCGGGTCTCTTTCCCGCAGGCACCGCGCCCGATGCAGGCGCCCGTGTCGACCTGCTAGGCCGCCACCTCTGGCCCGCCTTCATCGACATGCACACCCACCTTGACTGCGGCCATGCCATCCCCCGCGTCCGGCCCGATGGCACGATCCACGGCGGCTTCTCCCTGACCGCCGAGGACTGGCCCCGCTGGACCGACGCTGACCTCGACCTGCGCATGGAGTTCGGCATCCGTTGTGCCTATGCCCACGGCGTTGCCGCGCTTCGCAGCCATGTCGACAGCGAAACCCTGGCCTATTCAAAGCACCATTGGCGGGCGCTGGACCGAATGCGCGCGAAATGGGCGGGAAAGGTCGACCTGCAAGGCGTCACCATCTGCGCGATGGAGGCCTGGGTCGGAGAAGACGCCCGTGCCCTCGCCGATCTTGCCGCCGACATGGGTGGCATCCTCGGCGGCGTCACTGATACGCTCGACCGGGGCGAGAACGGCACCTACGACGCACTTGCCCATGCGCTGGACAGACTCTTCGCGCTGGCCAAGGAACGCGACCTGGATGTCGACCTCCACGTCGACCAGACCGAGGACCTCTCGGCCTTCACCATCCCCGAAATCGCCAAGGCTCGGCTGCGGTCGGGTTTTCAGGGCCGGGTGGTCCTTGGCCACTGCGTAAACCTCTCGCTGATGTCGCCCGAGGTGATCGACGAGACGCTGGCCCTTGCGAAAGAAGCTGACCTCGCCTTTGTCTCGATGCCGACCCCGATGATGTACCTGATGGACCGCAAGCCTGGCCGCACACCGCGCTGGCGGGGCGTCACCGCGGCCAATGAAATCCGCGCCGCCGGCCTGCCCTTGGCCATCGGCGGCGACAACTGTCGTGACGCCTGGTTCGCTTACGGTGACCACGACATGCTGGACACGCTGAAACAGGCGATCCGGGTCTTTCAGGCCGATGAGCCGCTGACCGGCAGCCTTGCCATGGCCTCCCGCGTGCCGGCCGACCTGATCGGCCGCCCCGACCTTGGCCGCATCGGCGTGGGCCTGCCCGCCCATCTGGTGATCTTCCAGTCCCGCAGCCTGAACACCGTCCTCGCCCGCGATCAGGCCGACCGGATCGTGCTGAAACACGGGCGACAGGTGACCGACCCTCTGCCGCAACATCACGAGCTTGAAGCGGCCCTCGGGCTGGCGGACACTCTTGCTTAAGCTTTCAAGGATCGCGCTATGCAGTTGACCGACTTCATCCATGGCCTCCGGTGGGAGGATGTGCCCACCCCGGTGCAGGACCGCACCCGCGATTTCCTTGTCGACCTTCTGGGCGTCGCAACCGGTGGCATCGGCACCCGCCTTGCCCGGATCATCTGCGACCATGCCGCCGACCAGTTCGCCCCCGGAAGCGCTCCGGCGCGGATGCTGTTGGATGGCCGCAAGGTCAGCCCCGCCGGGGCAGCTCTGGCAGGTGGTATGACCATCGACGCCTACGACGCTCACGATGGCCACCGCCTGACCAAGGGCCATGCCGGTTGCGCTGCCCTTCCCGCCGCCATGGCCATGGCGGAGGCGACAGGAAGACTGGACGGCGGCGACCTCTTGGTCTCGCTGCTTCTGGGCTACGAAATCGGCACCCGCGCAGGCGTCGCGCTGCACCGCACCGCCTGCGACTACCACACCACCGGGGCCTGGACCGCGCTCTCCTGTGCCGCCATCGGTGCGCGCTATCTGGGGCTGACGGCAGATCAGACCCGCCACGCCCTTGGCATCGCCGAATACCACGGCCCCCGCAGCCAGATGATGCGCTGCATTGACCATCCGACCATGCTGAAGGACGGCTCCGGCTGGGGCGGCATGGCAGGGGTCTCCGCCGCCTATCTCGCCCGGTCGGGCTTCACCGGCGCGCCCGCCATCACGGCGGAAGGCGATGACGTGGCCGACCTCTGGGGCGACCTTGGGCAAACCTGGCGGGTGATGGAGCAGTACTATAAACCCTTCCCGGTCTGCCGCTGGGCGCAGCCTCCGGTGCAGGCCGTCCTCTCGTTGATGCAGGGCCACGGGCTAAGCTCGACCGACGTCGCGCGGATCGAGATCGTGACCTTCCACCAATCCCTGCGCCTTGCCACCCGGACGCCTGCTACGACCGAAGAGGCGCAGTATTCCACCGCCTTCCCCGCCGCCGTCGCCGCCGTGCGTGGCACGATCGGCCCCGAGGACATCACCGAAGCCGCTTTCGCCGACCCGGAAATCCGCCGACTGGCCGAAGGCATGCTGGTCACCGAATCCGACACTTACAACGCGGCCTTTCCGGCCCGCCGCTTCGCCCATGCCGCGCTTGTGCTGCAGGACGGCACCCGTCTTGAATCCCCGCCCACCGAAGCCCGTGGCGACCCCGAGGCGATGGTCTCCCGCGAGGAGATGCGCCAGAAGTTCCACGCCTGCGCCGATCCGGTTCTGGGCACCGTGCGGGCCACGGCCCTTTGCGCTGCGGCCGAGGGCCTGACCCCCGGAAATCCCGCGCAGAACCTTCTGGATTTGGCCTTGGCCAAACCTTGACAAATCCCTAACGCCCGCGATCAAGATATTGATATTGAAGGCGTTCCGGATTTTGTCCACTGTGGACACTAGGCCCGCAGACGCTTCCCCTCCGGGTCGAACGCCGCCCCCTCCAGTACCCGCGCCCGATGCGGCCGACCCAGGACCATGACCTCCAGCTCGGCCCCCGCCGTGATATCGGGTCGCAGATAGGCCAGCGCCAACGACTGCCCAACATGGTAGCCATAGGCCCCGCTGGAAACCTTCCCCGCAGGCTTCCCCGCCAGATCAAAGATCGGCTCGTTCCCCGTCGCATCCGCCGTGGTGACCTCGATCACCAGCGTCCGCAAGACCTCCCTCGGGGCCAAGTCCGCGATGGCCGCATAGGCCCCCTTGTTCAGGAAGTCCTTCTCCATCTTGATCAGCCCCGCGAGGCCCGTTTCCTGAGGCCAGTACTCGGGCGAGTAATCCCGCCCCCAGGACCCGTAGCCCTTCTCCACCCGCAAGCTCATCAGCGCCCGGCTGCCCACCGGCCCGGCTCCGACCGCCTTGCCCGCCTCCAACAGCGCCGCATAAAGCCGGGCCTGGTCGCCTTCCGCGCAGTGAAGCTCCCAACCCAGATCGCCGGTGAAGCTGACCCGCTGCGCGATGCAGGGGACCCCCGCCACCTCGATCTGCTGGGACCGCATGAAGGGGAAGACCTCGTTCGACAGGTCCGCATTGGTCAGCCTCTTGAGCAGCTCCCGCGCCATAGGCCCAGCCACATTGAAGCCCGCCATCGCCTCGGTCACGCTCTCCCACTGCGTCCCCGCAGGCAGCGGCACCGCATCGAAGAACCGCTTGTGATAGCGTTCCGCCATGCCCGAGCCGACCATGAAATAGTCGCCCTCGCCCAGACAGGTGACGGTGAAATCCCCGGCAATCCCGCCCCGCTTGCCGATCAGCGGGGCAAGACAGGACCGTCCCGGAACGCCGGGAATGCGGTTGGCAAGCAAAGCCTCCAGCCAATCCTTCGCCCCCGGTCCGGTGATCCGGTAGCGGGCGAAGTTCGAGATGTCGATGATCCCGGCGCGGTCACGCAAGCTGCGGGCTTCGCGGCCCACGGGACCCCACCAGTTCTGGCGGTCAAAGCCGATGGTTTCTTCCCTGGGCTCGCCCTCGGCCGAAAACCACAGGGGATGCTCCCAGCCGTAGTTCAGACCGAAGACCGCCCCCATCGCCTTCTGAGTTTCATAGATCGGACGGGTGCGGACGGGGCGACCGGCGCCGCGTTCCTCGTTCGGGAAGTGGATCTTGAACCGGTTCGCGTACTGGTCGCGGACGCGGGCCTTGGTGAAATCCTTGCCCGCCCAGGCCCCGAACCGGGCGAGGTCCCAGCCGAACATGTCAAGCTTGGGTTCGCCCTGCACGATCCATTCCGCTGACAGAAGGCCAAGACCGCCGGATTGTGAAAAGCCGGGGATGATCCCGTTGCAGCAGAAATAATTGCGCAGCTCCGGTACGGGCCCGAAGAGAGCGGATGAATCCGGCGACCAGATCATCGGCCCGTTGATCACCCGCTTGATCCCGGCACTGCCGACCACAGGCACCCGGTCAATGGCGCGAAGCATGTTCGGCTCGATCCGCTCCAGATCATCGGCGAAAAGCTCGTGGCCAAAGCCTTGCGGCGTGCCTTCTTCGGCCCAGAACTTCATGTCGCGCTCATAGGCACCGACGAGCAGGCCCTTGCCTTCCTGCCGCAGGTAATACTCGCCGTCCCGGTCGGCGACCGAGGGCAGGCGGCGGTCCATCGCGGCGATTTCGGGGATGGTTTCGGTGACGAAATACTGGTGCTCGGTCGGCATCAGGGGCAGGGTGATCCCCGCCAGCGCCGCCACTTCACGCGCCCAAAGGCCCGCAGCATTGACGACCCATTGGGTGTGAACCTCGCCCAGCGGCGTTTCGACGATCCATGACCCATCCGCCTGCGGCCGCGTCGCCGTCACCGGGCAATTGCGGTGGATCTGCGCGCCGCGCGCCCGGGCCCCCGCTGCATAGGCCATGGTCACGCCCGAGGGGTCGACGTTGCCGCCTTGCGGTTCATACATGATGCAGCGGATGCCGTCGAAGTTGACGAGGGGATGCAGACGCTCTGCCTCGGCCCGGGTCACCTCATAGAAATCCATGTCGTAGTAACGGGCCTTGGCGGCCTGCAGGCGCAACTGATGCTCGCGCGCCTCGGTCTGGGCCAGATAAAGCGAGCCAGGCTGGAAGATGCCGCAGCCCTGTCCCGTCTCGGCCTCCAGCTCTTTGTAGAGCCCCATCGTATAATGCTGCAACCGGCTGATGTTGGTCGAATCATGCAGCCCGTGGATGTTCGCCGCCGCATGCCAGGTGGAGCCTGAGGTCAGTTCCGACCGCTCCAAGAGGATGACATCCGTCCAGCCCAGCTTGGTCAGGTGGTAAAGGATTGAGCAGCCGACCAGTCCGCCCCCGATCACAACGGCCTGGGCGTGGGATTTCAACTTTGCTTCAGGGCTCGTCATCGCCGATCTCTTCCCGCCGCTTGGCGACATAGGCTTCCAGTTCCTCGCGGATGGCAGGGTCCATCGGCGGTTCTTCATACTCAGCCAGCGCCTGCTGCCAAAGGTCGGTCGCGCGGTCACCCGCTTCCTTCGCCCCGGCCAGCGCCCAGTTCTCATACCCTCGCCAGTCGGACAGCATCGGCTGATAGAAGGCCTTTTCATAGCGTGCCATCGTATGGGCCGCGCCAAAGAAATGGCCGCCCGCAGGCACATCGCGGATGGCGTCGAAGCCCAGTTCCTCGGCATCCCATTTCAGGGGTCGCAGGAATTCCACCATGTTCTGCAGGATTTCCACGTCGAGTATCAGTTTCTCGTAGCTTGCGGTCAGCCCGCCCTCCAGCCAGCCTGCCGCGTGGTAGATCAGGTTCGCGCCGCCCATGACCGCGCCCCAGGTGGCCATCGAGGTCTCATAGGCCGCCTGCAGGTCGACCGCGTTCGAGGCATTGGCGTTCGAGGTCCGGTAGGGCAACCCGTAGCGCCGCGCCAACTGGCCCGCGATGACATTGGCCTTGGTATTCTCCGGCGTGCCGAAAGCTGGCGCGCCCGAGCGCATGTCGACATTCGAGGTGAAGGCCCCGTACATCACGGGCGCCCCTGGTTTGACCAGCTGGGTCAGGACAACGCCGAACAGCGCCTCGGCATTCTGCTGGGCCATGGCGGCGGGCAGGGAGACCGGGGTCATCGCGCCCATCAGGGTGAAGGGGGTAATTGTCACCGGCTGGCCGTGTTCGGCCATTGCGATCAGGCCATCGCCCATCGCGTCATCCAGAAGCCGCGGCGAGTTGACCGAAATGATGGTGATGACTCCGGGATCCTTCGCCATCTCCTCAAGGCTGACCCCGCGCGAGATAGCCATCATCCGGATGCCGTCCATTGCCCGGCCCCTCCCGATCGCTGTGCAGTGGAAGGTCAGGTCCGAGAGCGTCAGATTTGCGAAATAGGTGTCCAGATGCCGGTTGTTCGCGGGCAGCTCCTGCGGCGCGGTTACCTGATTGCCGATCATGTGGATCGTGTTGAAGTGATGCGCGAGGCGGATGAAGTTCTGGTAGTCGGCCAGGTTCCCCGACCTACGGCCATTCACCCGGTCATGCACATTGGGCGGCCCGGCGACCAGCCCGAAGACCAGATGGTCGCCGCCCAGATGCACCCGCTTCACCGGGTTGCGCGGGGTCAGCGTGAACTGGCGCGGGACGGTCGCAAGTGCTGCTTCCACATGGGTCTCGTCGATCCGCACGACCCCGTCACCGTCGATCTTTGCCCCGGCCGCCGCAAACAGCGCCCGCACATTGGCACCCATCACCTTGACGCCCAGTTCCTTCAGGATGCGGATCGAGGTGTCGTGCAGATCCTGCATCTGGTCCGGCGACAAAAGCTCCATCGGCGCATAGGGGTTGCGGACAACCTCCCATGGCAGTTGGGCGATGCTGGCCCCGGCCTTTTCGCGCCGCCCCCGTCTTGCTTCCCGCATCTTATGCCCTCGCCTTTTGCCGCAGCCTAAAACTCGGGCAGACAAAGTCACGAAAGCGAAACGGGGGCCTGACCCAAAGATATTCTGGGGCATAATCTGTGGCTCGATCCCGGCAGATCGACTAGTCTGGCCACAGGAGAATGTGTCGATGAAATACCTGCCGCCCCTGAACTACATTCGATCATTCGAGGCCTCCGCGCGCCACCTTAGCTTTACTAAGGCCGCAGAGGAGCTGCGGATGACCCAGGCGGCCGTCTCGGGTCATGTGCGGGCACTGGAACAGTTTATCGGCCGTCCGCTCTTCTACCGCGCCCCGCGCAGTCTGACCCTGACCGAGGTCGCCTCGGCCTATCTTCCGGCCCTGCAACGGGCGCTTGCGCAGATCGACGTGGCGACCGGCCAGGTCCAGACGGTGCGGCACCGCAAGGAAGTCACGATTGCCTGCCCGGCAAGCCTGGCCACCAACTGGCTGCCGGAACGCCTGAAGGCCTACCGGGAGGAGAACCCGGAAGTCGAGGTGACCGTCCACGCGACGATCTGGGCAGAAGCCACCGAGCAGATCGTCGACCTCCGGATCATTCCACGCCATGTCAGCCAGCCCCTTGTCGGCGAAAGCCTGGGCGAAGAGCTTCTCGTCATGGTCTGTCGGCCCGATTTCCTGACCGGACCCGAGGGCATTCGGACCCCGGCCGATGTCCTGCGCAAGGGATTGATCCATATCCTAGGGCGGCAGGAGCTTTGGGAGGCCTTTGCCCGCCACCACGGCATTCCCGATCTTCCTTTGGTGCAGGGCCTGAAGACCGACAGCTCCAACGTCGCGCTTGAGATGGCGATTGCCGGCCTGGGCTGCGCGGTCACGCTGGCTTCGTTGGCTGCGGTCCATATTCGGCGCGGCTCGCTGGTCGAGCCCTTCCCCGGCCGGATCCCAAGCGGATGGGGCTATGACTTGCGACCGGGCGAACTTAGCCCCACCCGCGCCAGCGAAAGGCTTATGCAGTTCTTGCTGCAACGCGGTTGAGGCTAGAGCGGGGCAAGGTGTGCTCGAGCTTCTTGCCGGGCGTCCAGATCCCAGATGCGATGTGACAGGTGCCTGCGTCCGTTTTCCGCTCTTTCTCGGCCGTTCGCAGGCTGACCCGACACCAAGCCGCTGGGGCCTGATGCTTTGTCCCGCCTTGACGAATGGTTCCGGCGCGAATACCTACCCATCAGCGCGGGCGTTGTGTAATGGTAAGACCTTAGCCTTCCAAGCTAAAGACGCGGGTTCGATTCCCGCCGCCCGCTCCATCTTCTCTTTCGCATGTCAAACCGCGCATCTAGCGGTAAGTCGACTGATCGCTTGACCGCAAGTTTGACTGCGCGAGACAGGGTTCCTTCGTCTTGGTTGTCTTGAATGCCGTCGGGACGCCGCTCTTGCCCTGAATACTTGGATGAGAGGTACCCGCGCCTTCTTCGATGCAGTTTGGGTCCGGTGGATGTGAGACTTAGCTGTCTGGCAAACGAAGGGAGGGCTACTCGTGTTCTCGAGCCTGAGAAGGCACGAGCTTTCGGCTTTGAGCCACGTGAGATCGCCCAGACCGAAATGTGCGGATCACGGGCTCTTAGCGGGCCATGAGCTTGGCCAGCAGTAGGTCGGCGTAGTACTGCGCGTCGGCACGACCAGCGACACCTCTCAAGATCAAGTGATCCAACGCCTTAAGGGCGAGCGATGGGCTGTTGAACACAAAATCGGCCAGGATGCACAGATGCTTTAGGGCTTCTGTTTGGTAGGCACCAAGGTCCAGTAGCGACCGTACGAAGATCGCATCCCCATCGGTGATTTGGTCACCATATCCTCGTCGTGGAAGAGAGGTATTTAGTGAAGTGCGAAAGGCGACCTGCCGCAGGAAGGCAAACTTGTGAAGGCCATAACCAAAGTCGCGCAACAAAGCCATCTGGTCGCAGAGAAGTGGTTGATCAACATAGATCGGAATCGCGGCTGCTTCGGTCACCACTGCAACTGCCGTCGAAAGTTTGCGTTCTGCATGTTTGAAGACATCAGCTTCTCCGCCCTGAATATCGATCTTCAGCAAGTCGAAGTCGGGGAGATCAGCCATATCGTCCAGCCGAGTGGTTGTCACCTCGACTTCACTCGCTATCTTAATGTCCTTGCGCCAACGGTTTAGTGCTTTCGACGTTGATCCGTTCGGTCGCAGCGTCGACGTGAAGCCGGGATGCTGTGTAATGTATAGCCGCCTGACGCTGCCGTCACCTACAGTTAGCGGAAGATAGTGCTCGTTCGGCCCGGCTGAGGCGACAAGACGATTGAATTGCTCGGGCTGGGGTTCAAACCCCCAGACTTCGCAAGCACCTTGCGACAGCAGGAAAGCGTATGGCGGGATCTCGATTGGGCTGGCGCCTACGTCTGCCACTATGCTTCGCCGTACGGGACGCAGAAGACCACGCAACAGACTTAGCCGTTTGCATTCATTTGCGGTTGGCTCTTCGGACGCGCTTGCCGGAACTGTGCTTCCGCGCGATTTGGCTGGAATGAGTTCCGCGAAACGATCTGGCAATCGGACGGGTAAGCTCTTTCGGTACTGAGCTCCGTCCGGCATCGCAATCGTTGCGAACCGCGGCGACATAGCAGGGGCCCCTGCGTCATCAAAACAAATTCGGTGACGCACAGCCATTTCCACCGAGTCTAGGTCGTAGAGATTTGAAGCTCTAATTGTTTGAAAGTGACGTTCGCGGGCTCCTGCATGTCCGACATAGGAGACCATATCCAGATCCCCTCTTGCGCTGATCCGGTCGTGGAAGATGTGTCTGTCCATCGAGGCAAGATGGACAAGGAAGAGTGCCTTGCTCAGAATTACTGGGCCATCTGTGAGAGAGTGGCATGATTTCGTCCAAGTGATCGGGCGCGAAATCGCGCAGGGTTTGCTGTATTCACCGTGTGCGAAGGCATGTCGTCGTTGGACGAGAACGGGAACTTGAAAGTCCAGCGAGCGCTCGACCATGTCGTTATGAACAACATCTAGTCCGAATGCATAGAGGTAGCCGTTTTCTAGAACCTCCTCCAGGACGGTGTCCCAAGTCCCCTTTTCGGGGTCAACGACAAGAAATTCATCAACGTCTGTACGAAGCACGACATCGTACCGTGACAGCAGTTCTGCGCATGTTTTGGATAGGTAGTCCGCAGCAAAAACATCGCATTGTCTGCGATTCCTGGGAAAACTTGTTTGAATCACATTGTCGAACCGCCCATCACTGGGCAGATCCCAATCATCCCCATCCTTCACAAGGAACAGGTTCTCCGCGCCAAACTGGGCCCCATAGTAGTTGCTCCACATGGCGCAAAAGAAAGGCTCCTTCCTGGCATGAGTTACGACCGCGACTCGCGTAGTTTTCTGCAAAAGGCCGGCCTCCAGAGCTTACATTGCTCATGTTTGTGGTGCCGGGCTATTTGGATTGCCCAACACAACTCTAACTGACAGGTCCCCGGCGCAAGCCACGGGCTTCACAGGTTCTCGGCCTGCGGCATTCCAAGGACGTGGTAGCCGCCGTCGACGTGGATGATCTCGCCCGTGGTGCAGGCGCCGTAGTCCGAGCAGAGCCAGACCGCGGTGCCACCGATCGCTTCCAGCGTGGCATTGGCGCGCAGTGGCGTGTTGTCTTCGGTGTGGCGGAAGGTGGCACGAGCACCGCCGATGGCAGAGCCGGCCAGGGTCTTCATCGGGCCGGGAGAGATCGCGTTGACGCGAACCTTTTGCGGCCCGAGGTCATTGGCCAGGTAACGGGTTGCCGATTCAAGCGCCGCCTTGGCCACGCCCATGACGTTGTAGTTCGGAACGACCTTGTTCGAGCCCTGGAACGTCAGCGTGATCAGGCTGCCGCCCTGGGGCATCAGAGCCTCGGCGCGGCGGGCGATGTCGATGAAGCTGAAGCAGGAGATGTTCAGCGAGTTCAGGAAGTTGCCCTTGGTCGTGTTGATGAAGCGGCCGGTCAGTTCGTTCTTGTCAGAAAACGCGATGGCGTGGATGACGAAGTCAAGCGAGCCCCAGCGGCGGCCGATTTCAGCAAAGAGGCCGTCGAGGCTTTCCTCGTTGGTCACGTCGACATCGATCAGGAAGTCGGACCCGACGCTAGCGGCAAGGGGTTCGACCCGCTTGCCGAAGGCCTCGCCCTGGTAGCTGAAGGCAAGCTCTGCGCCCTCGGCCGCCAGCGCCGAGGCGATGCCCCAGGCGATGGAGCGTTCATTCGCGACACCCATGACAAGCCCGCGCTTGCCCTTCATCAGATCGGCCATGGTTGGTTCCTACCCGAGGTATTTCGACATGACGAGGGTCGCATTGGTGCCGCCGAAGCCGAAAGAGTTCGACAGGACCGAGTCGATGGAGACCTTGTCGCGCATCGTGGTCACGATCTCGCCCGGGTCGAGGCCGGGGTCGAGGGTCACGACGTTGGCCGACGCGGCGATGAAGTCGCCGTTCATCATGATCAGCGAATAGATCGCCTCCCAGACGCCCGCGCCGCCCAGACAGTGGCCGGTCAGCGATTTGGTCGAGGCAATGGCGGGCGTGGTGCCGCGCCCGAAGACGCGGCGGATGGCCTCGACCTCGGTCACGTCACCGACCACGGTCGAAGTGCCGTGCGAGTTGATGTAGTCGATCTTCCGGTCCTTCGGCAGGGTAGACAGCGCCAGACGCATCGCCCGTTCACCGCCTTCTCCCGAGGGGGCCACCATGTCATGGCCGTCCGAAGTCGCGCCATAGCCGGTGACTTCGCCGTAAATCTTCGCGCCCCGGGCAAGGGCGTGGTTGAGCTCTTCCAGCACGACAACCCCGCCGCCACCTGCGATGACAAAACCGTCACGGTTGGCGTCATAGGTGCGCGACGCCGTTTCGGGCGCATCGTTGTACTTGGACGACATCGCCCCCATCGCGTCGAAAAGGCAGGAGAGGGTCCAGTCCAGTTCCTCGCCGCCGCCAGCGAAGACGATGTCCTGCTTGCCCATCTGGATCAGTTCGGTGCCATTGCCGATGCAATGCGCCGAGGTGGAGCAGGCCGAGGTGATCGAGTAGTTCACGCCCTTGATCTTGAAGGGCGTGGCCAGGCAGGCCGAGACGGTCGAGGACATGCCCTTGGTCACGCCGAAGGGGCCGATGCGCTTGGGGCTTCCGGTCTCGCGGACGATGTTGTGGGCCTTGAAGAACGACTTGGTCGAGGGTCCGCCGGACCCCACGATGATGCCCGTGCGGTCGTTGGAGATATCGGCTTCGGACAGGCCGCTGTCCTTCACCGCCTGGTCCATGGCGATGAAGGTATAGGCCGCACCATCGCCCATGAAACGCAGGTCGCGCTTGTCGATGTGGTCCTCCAGCACGATGTTCGGCTGGCCATGGACCCGGCAGCGGAAACCGTGCTCGGCATAGTCGGGGGCAAAGACGATGCCGGATTTCCCCGCACGGAGCGAGGCTTCGACCTCGGCTGCGGTGTTGCCGATGGACGAGACGATCCCGATCCCGGTGATGACGACGCGGCGCATGGCGGCCCTCCTTCGTGACTTATGGCCTGTTTAGGGCAGAGGGGGGGAGGGGGCAAGGAGGTTGGGTCAGCTGGACGGGTCGGCTGCTGCAATCGCCGCAACCAGCTCTGCTTCCTTCCGGTCGGCCCTGCCGGTGCGGCCAAACATCAACCCCGCCGCGATGAAGTACCATCCGAAGAGCCAGGGTGCGACAAGGCCGAGGGCAAGCAGCGCAAAGATCGAGTGGAACAAGTAGACCACGATCCCGAGGATTGCGCCAATCGACCCACCCGACGCAAGCAGCGCTTGGGCGAGGAAGAACAGCACGAGACTGGGAATGCCGGCGAGCAGGAAGAACCAAAGACCCACTGTCAGGATGATCGGGAAGATGGCCAGCGGTGCCATGCTTCGCGCAGTCCTTAGCGCGCAAAGCTCGCTCCGGTGGCGCTTAAGGGTGATCTTCCGCCACCATTGGAGAAGTTCGAACTTCATCCAGAGCCAGGAAAGGGCCGTGCTCACGCCTCGCTCAGCGCGACCTTCATGTCCTTGACGAGGTAGATCGTCTCGCCATCCGCCTCGACCCTTCCGTCGGCCACGCCCATCGTCAGGCGGCGGGTCTGCAGGGCCTTGGTGAAATCGACGTAGTAGGTGAGCTTCTTGCGGTCGGGGCGGACCATGCCGGTCAGCTTGACCTCGCCCACGCCAAGCGCATAGCCGCGACCCTGCCAGCCGCGCCACCCGAGGTTGAAGCCGGTCAGCTGCCAAAGCCCGTCAAGGCCCAGGCATCCGGGCATGATCGGGTTGCCCGGGAAGTGGCAGTCGAAGAACCAGAGGTCGGGGGTGATGTCGAACTCGGCCACCACATGGCCCTTGCCGTGTTCGCCACGGTCTTCCGAGATATCGGTGATCCGGTCCATCATCAGCATTGGCGGCGCAGGCAACTGGGCATTGCCGGGGCCGAAAAGTTCGCCCCGCGCGCAGGCAAGGAGCGCGTCCTTGTCGAAGTAAGTCGGAAACGACGCCATCCCTTGTGGTCCCCCGATTGGCATTTCACCCTCCCTAGCATTTGGCGGGGAAGAGTGGCAAGCATGGCCGCCTTGACGGCAGGAGGCTGGCATGACGGCGTTGCAAAGGTTCATCACTGCGAGCGGCATGACGAACCTGGCAGATGGGATTGCGGTGGTGGCCTGGGGCTGGATCGCCTCGCTACTGACACGTGATGCGCTGCTTGTGGCGCTGGTGCCCGTGGCGCTGCGCCTGCCCTGGTTCCTGCTGGCCCTGCCCGCCGGGCTGGTCACCGACCGGGTCGACCGGCGGCAGTTGATCCTGCGGATGGATGCGGTGCGGGGTGTCGCTTTTGCGGGGGCGGCGCTGGCACTCTGGCTTGCGCTGCCGCTGGCTTCGGCCCCGGCAGAAGGTGTATCGAGCCCTGCGCTTTACTGGGCGCTCTTGGCTGCGGCCTTTGTCGTTGGGGGGGCCGAGGTCTTTCGCGACAACGCGGCCCAGACCATGCTGCCTTCGCTGGTCCCGGCCGAGCGGCTGGAGCGGGCGAATGGCCAGCTTTGGAGCGCCGAGCTTCTGACCAACGCGCTGATCGGTCCGGCGCTGGGTGCCTTCCTGATCGCGCTCTATTTGCCTCTCGCCTTCGGTCTGAATGCTTTGGCTTACGGGCTGGCCATGCTGATGGTGGCGGGGCTTGCCGGGCAGTTCCGACCGGTCCGAGGCGAGAGACGCGGCTGGAAGGCAGAGATCGGCGAGGGGGTGGAATTCTTGCGTCGGGCGCCGCTCTTGCGGACATTGGCCTGGACCACGGGGTTTTGGAACCTGTTCCACCAGATGATCGTGATCGCGGTCGTGCTGCACGCGCAGGAGAACCTCGGGCTATCGGCGCAGGCTTACGGCTTGACCCTTGCCGGTGGTGCGGTGGGAGGGATTGCCGGCAGCCTGATGGGTGAGCGGATCGCCCGTGCCCTTGGTCCGGCCCGGACGATGCAGGTCATGCTGGCGGGTTCCGGGCCCTGCTTTCTTGGAATGGCCCTGGCGCCGGGGGCTTGGACGCTGGGCTTGTGCTTTGCCGCGATGGAGTTTTCGGGCTTCGTCTGGAACGTTGTCTCGGTCAGCACGCGGCAGCGGATGATCCCCAATGCGCTCCTCGGTCGGGTGAACAGCATCTACCGGCTTCTGGCCTGGGGGATGATGCCGGTGGGGCTGGCGCTGTCCGGACTTGTAGTGTCGCTGGGAGAGTGGGTGATGGCCCGCGAGGAAGCTCTGGTCCTTCCGTTCTGGGCGGCCGGTCTGGGATCGGTCCTGGTGACGCTGGCCGTCTGGCGGGGAATCCGACGCGGTTTTGCCGGGATTTCGGGGTGAATCTGTCGAATCCGCATTGAAACAGTCGGGTTTGCGGCCCTATATCTGAAGAACTCGATGTCAGGGGCGGGCATTTGACGGTTACCGAACGCAGTGCGGATTGGCTGAAGGCGGGGGGCCTGCGCCCCACGCGGCAGCGGCTTGCCCTAGCCGAGCTTCTGGTTGGCGACGGGCTGAATCGGCATGTGACGGCAGAAAGCCTTTTTGCCCTGTCCTCGGACGCGGGCGAACGGGTAAGCCTTGCCACCGTCTACAACACGCTGCGTGCCTTCTGTGAGGCGGGGTTGATGAACGAGGTCGTGGTCGATGGCTCGAAAAGCTATTTCGACACCCGCACCGACGACCACCCGCATTTCTACTGGGAAGACAGCCACAGCCTGACCGATGCCCCAGCGGAAGAGCTGGAGATCGCAAGCTTGCCCAAAGTGCCCGACGGCATGGCAGTGGCGCGCGTCGATGTTGTGATCCGGCTGCGGAAAGCCTGAAGCGCCGAACCTTATCCCGAGGCTGGCGATATCGGCTGCGAGGGCACGCCGGGCTGTTCGTTAAGGGGAAAAGGGACCGCCCGGCGTGTCTTCGCAGTACTGAACCAGGAAAATGGCCGGTCCTGGCAACCACACGCCCGGACCGGCGACAAGAATGCGATGGCTGAAACCGTGGTTCGAAATGCGTGATGTCTTACGCTAGGTAACTTTTGCCATTTCCCCCCGATCCGCACTAGTTGCAGCGCACGGCGACGGGTTGCGTTGTCGTGCGGGAAGTTGCATCTGGTTGCATGGAAGGGTTTGGGACATCAGCCATGGATATCCCTGAAGATTTCGCGGGTCGGCTGCGGCTGGCACTGAAGCAGGCGAATGTCTCGCCCGCGGCCCTGGGGGCTGCGGTGGGCGTCGACAAGTCAGTGGTCTCGCGCTGGATCGGGGGACGGGTCCGTCCGACGCAGCACAATCTCGCCCGGATCGCGGGCGTGCTGGGCCAGGCCCTGCCGGGCTTTTCGGTCCTGGCGTTCGAGGCGCCGGGCCCCGAGTTCCGCGCGCTGGTGCAACTGGGAGCTCCGGTTGCGGCCGGGGAGACAGACCAGGCCCTGCCCATTCCCTTCGGCCATCTCGATGCCGCGCGGCGTGAGACGGCGCGGCGCGGGGCGGACTATTTCGGCCACTACATGATGTATTACTGGGCCTTCAGCGTGCCGGGCAAGTTCGCCCGCATGGCACTTATGCTGCGGCCCAAGGATGGGCTGATCGAGGCGCATTACGGGGCCGAGGGCTTTGCTTTCAAGGGCTGGGCGCTGCTCATGCTGAACCGGATGTATGTGATCTTCGCCGAAGAGCGCTTCGAGGCGATGGCGTTTCTGGTGATGAACGCCGGACAGCAGCCCAAGGCGCGCTTTATCACCGGGATCCTGTCCGGTCCCGCCGAGGGGCCGCTGATCCCGACCGCCTCGCCTGTAGTTCTGGTGCGCGTGCGCGACCTTTCCGGGGATCCGGCAGCGGATGAGGCGGCGCATCTGGCCGATTGCAGGCTTGACCCGTTCATCGCGCCTTCCGAGGCCCCGGCTGCGGCCAGGAGGAGCCTGGAGCAGGCCGTAGCGGCGCCGAAGCCTCTGTTGCAGGTGCCCTTCGCCAGCGGCGAGGACGGCTGAAAAGGGCGGGGTCTCCCCCGCCCGCACTGGTCACTTCGGAACAAGCACCGTGTCCACGACATGGATCACGCCGTTCGACTGGTCGACATCGCCGATGGTCACGGTGCCGATGTTCTTCGATTCCGAATAGATCATCGCGGTGTCGCCCCTGAACTTGACCGAGAGCGCGTCGCCCGAGAGGGTCATGAGGTTCGCAAGCCCGTCCGAACCAACTTTGGCGCGCAGGTCGGCAAGCTTCAGGTCCCCGGCCACGACATGGGCGGTCAGGATCTTGGCCAGCATCTCTTTGTTTTCCGGCTTCAGGAGCGTTTCGACCGTGCCGGCGGGCAGGGCCGCGAAAGCGTCGTTCACCGGAGCGAAGACGGTGAAGGGCCCCTCGCCCATCAGCGCATCGACCAGACCCGCGGCCTTCACGGCGGCGACAAGCGTGGTGTGGTCGGCCGAGTTCACAGCGTTTTCGACGATGTTCTTCGTCTCGTACATCGGCGCGCCGCCGACATCGGGGTTGGCGAAGGCGGCTTGCGACAGGGTAGCCAGCGCAACGGCGCCGAGGGTGGTTTTCAGGGACATGATGTTCTCCATTCGTCGGGACCAGCCGGCCGATCCGGCTGTCACGTTAGGAAGAACGGGGCGGGCACGCGGGAAGTTTCGCGGCGGGCGATCACGCCTCTGTGAGCCTTAGAACCACTGGCCGGGCTCCATCAGACCAAGATCCATGAGCTGCTGGCTGTGCCAGTCAAAGCGGACAGAGTTCGGCCAGCGGAAGGTCTGGATCGCGTGACGCGAGCCGGGGTTGGTCCGCAAAGCCTTTGCGGTGCGAAAGGAACAGACCGCCGCCGTCAGGCTGTGATGCCAGCGGCAGGTGTAGGTGTTCATCTCTTCGTCCGACAGCGTGAAGTCAGGCTGAAGGCGCAGTCCCCGTTTGGCCCGGAAAAGCGAAATCCTGTCGATCTTGCGGCGAGAGAAGGGGATGTGTTCTTCGAACCTCCAGCGCAGGCCGCCGAAGAAATCAAGCTGCCGCTCCTTGGGTTGCCAGTCGCGCGCAGGGTCCTTGCGGGCCAGCGCATAGTAGCCAGAGCGGTCCAGCCAGGCGTCGCTGAGGGACACGGCATTGCTATCCTGCCCCAGATCTCCGGCATAAAGGTCGATGACATAGGTCAGCATCGCCTCGCGCCGTTCTTCGGAGTGGAAGGTCAGAAGCTCGCGCACCCGGCGCGTCTCGCAGAAGGGAAAGTAGAGGTACTCGGCATTGTGGCAGTAGTGCATCCAGGTGCCGGGAAGCTTGGCAATCGCCTGGTTTACAGCCGCAACCAGCGCACCTTCGGCATGGACATCATGGGCCACAACATGCACCCGCCCGCCATGCCCGGGGCTGACCTGGACCGCCTCGGGGGCAAGCAGGATCACGTCGCGGAATCCGACTTTGACTAGATGCGCGAGTGTCGAGTCGATCTCGACCTCGTCCTCGGCCAGGACAATCGCCAGCGGCCCTTTGCCAAGGTCGGCGCGCTTGCGGTCAAGAAGGTCAGAGAGGCTGGGGTAGGGCATGAATGGTCCGGTCGGGTCGACACCAGATTCGGCGATCCGGCGGGCCGATGCAAGGTGTTGCGCGGACAAGTCCAATGGCCGTGTTTCCGCGGGGTCGATCCTGTCGGCAGAGCGATCCTTGCCAGGCGATCACGGGAGGTTGGCAGGGATGTGGAAGCGACGGGCTGATCGCGGCGTTGCCCAGCCGCGCGCGAGGGTGTAAACGCCCGGCTCATCCCGCGAGGACAGGCCCCCGATGACCGACGCCAAGAAGCTCTTCGTCAAGACCTACGGCTGTCAGATGAATGTCTACGACAGCGAGCGCATGGCCGAAGCCATGGGCGCGAAGGGATATGTCACGACGGATGTGGTGGAAGAGGCGGACATGGTGCTGCTGAACACCTGCCATATCCGCGAAAAGGCGTCCGAGAAGCTCTATTCCGATCTGGGCCGGTTGCGGGGTCTGAAAGCCGCGAAGCCGGGGCTGAAGGTCGGCGTCGCGGGCTGCGTCGCCCAGGCCGAGGGCGAGGAAATCCTGCGCCGGTCGCCGGTCGTCGATCTGGTCGTCGGCCCGCAGGCCTACCACCGCCTGCCCGCAATGGTCGAGGCCGGGGGACGGCAAATCGATACCGACTTTCCGGTTGAGGACAAGTTCACGGCTCTGCCTGAACGCAAGACGATGCGCGGTCCGACGGCGTTTCTGACCGTGCAGGAGGGCTGCGACAAGTTCTGCGCCTTCTGCGTGGTGCCCTACACGCGGGGGGCGGAAGTCAGCCGCCCGGTTGCGCGGCTTTTGGACGAAGCACGGGGGCTCGTGGCGCAGGGCGTGCGCGAGATCACGCTTCTGGGCCAGAACGTGAATGCCTACCATGGCGAGGGTCCGGGGGGCACCTGGGGCCTGGCCAGGCTGGTGCGGGAACTGGCGAAAGTCGAAGGGCTGGCCCGCATCCGCTATACGACGAGCCACCCGAACGACATGGACGACGACCTAATCGCCGCCCATGGCGATCTGCCCGCATTGATGCCCTATCTGCACTTGCCGGTGCAGTCGGGCAGTGACCGGATCCTGAAGGCGATGAACCGCAAACACACGGCCGAAACCTATCTGCGGCTGGTGGAGCGCATCCGGGCCGCGCGGCCCGATATCCTGCTTTCCTCGGATTTCATCGTCGGTTTTCCGGGCGAAACCGATGCCGACTTCCGGGCGACGCTGGAGCTGATCCGGGCCGTGGGCTTTGGCGCGGCCTTCAGCTTCAAGTACTCGGCGCGTCCAGGCACGCCTGCCGCCGAAAAGACCCCGGTTCCCGCCGAATTGGCCGATGCAAGGCTGCAAGAGCTGCAGGCATTGATCACCGTACAGCAACGCGCCTGCCAGGAAGCCATGGTGGGCCGCGAAGTGAGTGTTCTTTACGAGAAGGCAGGGCGCCTGCCCGGTCAGATGGTTGGCAAATCCGACCACCTGCACGCCGTTCATGTGCAGGATTCAAGTGGCAGAATCGGACAACTCGTGCGTGTCAGGGTGTCAGCTTCTTCGACAAATTCCCTGGCCGCCGAACCAATTGGTGCCAGAGACTGACCAAGCGGGACTGTTGCAGATTGGTCAAAAGACAGGACTTGGGATCAACTTTCGCAGGTTTTCTGTTCTTTTGCCGGATGAATTCCTTCTCTCTGCCCCATTCGATCTGCTTTATTGTGGCCAACGACGAAATGACCCGGCCGGGTTGGGTGAAGGAGTGGGGACGGTGATGCAATTGGGGAGCATGCTGCGGCATGGGCTGTTTACGGCCGCCGCAAGCGCGTGCCTTGTCATCGGTCCGATGGCGATGGCGGATGAACCCGCAGTCTCGGGCAAGATCGAATGGGGTGTCTGGATCGACCAGGATGGGTGTCAGCACTGGTGGGCTGATGGTGGTACCGAAGGCTATATGGTGCCGCGTCGCGATCCGAAGACCGGCAAGCCGGTCTGCTTGAAAGTGACGAGCTGCCTGACGGAAAGCACCGACACCTATTTCGCGACGGCCAGTGCCACACTGACAGCGACCGGCCGCTCGAAGCTTGAAGAATATTTCCGCCAGGCTGGTGCGTTCTCATACGAGATCGCCGGTCATACCGACAGCCGCGGGTCGGACGCCTATAACCAGGGCCTGTCCGAAGCCCGGGCGCAGGCCGTGGCCGAGGTGGCCCGCTCGGTCGGCGCGGCAGTCGACAGCGTTTCGGGCTATGGCGAGACGCAACCGGTCGCATCGAACGGAACGACAAAAGGCATGGCGAAGAACCGCCGCGTCGAAGTTCTCTGCAAGAAGGGCTGATCAGATGACGCTTGCAGTGAAACACAACATGAAAAGCGGCCTGGCGAAGCGGCTTGTGCTTCTTCCCGTGCTTGCGACCACATTGTCGGCTTGCGCCAGCGGCGAATTCTTCGAAGACGTCAGGCGCTATAGCGGGCCGGATACGGTGATTGCCAAGGCTTCGGATTCGGGCACGGACCGCGATGCTTCGCTGATCGAAGGCGAAGCGGCGATTGCCTACGATCCGGATGGCTGCCAGGTCTGGATCATCGATGACGGCGTGGAAGGCTATTCGTCGCCGCGTTTCGATCCGAAGACCGGCCTGCCGGTCTGTGACGGCAAATATCCTCCGGGAACGGTGCTTGGTCCTTATGAGACCGCAACTGCACCGGGCCCGGACTACGTGCCCAAGTAAGGCGCGGACGCTACAAGCGTCGCCCTGCTGACGTCCCTGCAAGGCTCCGGGTCATTCCCGGGGCCTTCTTATTGGGCGACCTTTTGCGCTTCGTCACGAAAACGGCATGTTTCTGTACAAGACTTAGTGTCGGCAGCGGGTTTCGCTTGCCAGATGACGTGTCCGGTTGCAGACTTTGACCATAGCCCCTAGCAGAAGGAGCGCCCGTTGGGCATCAGCGCGCTGACCCCCCCGTCCGCCGAGGATATCGTGGAAACCGTCCTCGAATTCCCTGACAATCGATTGCTGATCGACCTCTGCGGCGAATTCGACCGCAACCTCGCTCAGGTCGAACACCAGATGGGGGTGCATATCCTGCGACGCGGCAATCGCCTGGCGGTGATCGGCGACAAGGTGGCGCGGGAACAGGCAGCAGCGGTACTGCGCTCGCTTTATGCCCGGCTCGAATCGGGTCGCGGTGTCGCAGCGGGGGATATCGACGGTGCGATGCGGATGGGCCGCCCGGTCGGTGAGGCCGAGGGTGGCGAGCAGATCGAGCTTTTCTCCTCCAGCGTCGAGCTTCGGACCCGGAAAAAACCGATCGAGCCGCGGACCGAGGCGCAAAAGGCCTATGTGACCAATCTCTTCCAGAACGAGCTTGGCTTCGGCATCGGTCCGGCCGGGACTGGCAAGACCTATCTGGCGGTGGCGGTAGGTGTGACGATGTTCATCTCGGGCGCGGTCGAGAAGATCATCCTGTCGCGCCCCGCGGTCGAAGCGGGCGAGCGGCTTGGCTTTCTGCCCGGCGACATGAAGGAGAAAGTCGATCCCTACATGCAGCCGCTTTATGACGCGCTGAACGACTTCCTGCCGGCAAAGCAGGTGGAAAAGCTGATGCAGGAAAAGCGGATCGAGATAGCGCCCCTGGCTTTCATGCGTGGCCGGACGCTGTCCAACGCCTTTGTCGTGCTGGACGAGGCGCAAAACGCCACGACCATGCAGATGAAGATGTTCCTGACCCGCTTGGGCGAAGGCAGCCGGATGGTGATTACGGGCGACAGGACCCAGGTCGACCTGCCGCGCGGCACGGCGTCGGGCCTCGCGGAAGCCGAGCGCATCCTGAAGGGGGTCAAGGGCGTCAGCTTCAACTATTTCACCTCGAAGGATGTGGTGCGTCATCCGCTGGTTGGCCGGATCATCGAGGCTTATGAGGCAGACGAAGCCAGGGCCTGAGTGGCGGTCTACCGGCGGAGCGTTGCCTCGCCGAGGAGGAGGGCGCAGTCCCGACGACGAGACAAATGACTTGCGCGAAGCGCTCGATTTGACTGGCGCCCGGCTTCAGGCTAGGGCCGAGGCATGGATCTGGTCGAGACGGTCATCGAAGACGCGCGGTGGGAGGCTTTCGGGCTGGCCCCACTGGCCGAGCGCGCGGCGCAGGCAGCGCTTGAGGGGGCCGGGCTTCCGGTCGAGGGGTTCCTGATCGGGCTGATGGGCTGCGATGATGCCCGGATCGCCGTGCTCAACGCGGATTTCCGGGGAAAGCCCAAGCCGACCAATGTGCTCAGCTGGCCCTCGGAGGAACGCGGCGCCGAATATGCGGGCGAAGTTCCGGACGCCCCCGAGCCTGGTGAGCCGGATGACCCCGAATCCCTTGGCGACATTGCCATCGCCTGGGAAACTTGTGTCGATGAAGCCGAAGCGCAGGGCAAGCCGCTGGCGGATCATGTGACCCATCTGGTCGTGCACGGAACCCTGCATCTTCTGGGATACGACCATGTCGAGGACGAGGATGCGGCACTGATGGAGGGGCTGGAAGTGCGGATACTTGCCAGCCTTGGGGTTTCTGACCCATACTAGTACGGCACCCGCCAGACGGGTGTTTTCTGGACAAAGGACCGATGGGCAGTAGCACCGACGGGTCTCCCGCCGCGCAAGGAGCGTCGCTGGAGACGGACGAACCAGCCTCAGACCAAGGCCAGCGCGGCTTTTTTGGCAGGCTCCTTTCCGCTTTCACCCCCGCTTCCGATACCGTCGCGCCTGCGGATACGCCGCATGCGCCGGCCTCATCGCAAGGGCTGCATGCCCTGCGCCGGATGCGGGTTGATGATGTGGCGATCCCCAAGGCCGAAATCGTCGCGGTTCCGCTGGATATCGGCAAGGACGAGTTGGTCGAGGTCTTCCGCGAGCATGGCTTCAGCCGGGTACCGGTTTACAAGGGCACCCTTGACCATCCGCAGGGCTTGGTCCTGCTGAAGGACCTGGCACTTCAGCATGGGTTCGGGGCCACGGGTCGGTTCAGCCTGAAGCGCCTTCTGCGCCCGATCCTCTATGCGCCGCCCTCGATGCCGACCGGCGTTCTTTTGCAGAAGATGCAGAAGGAACGGGTCCACATGGCCCTTGTCATCGACGAATACGGCGGGGTCGACGGGCTGGCCACCATCGAGGACCTGATCGAGACGGTGATCGGCGAGATCGAGGACGAGCACGACGAGGACGAAGGCGCGCTCTGGAAAGAAGAGAAGCCCGGCGTGATTCTGGCCCAGTCCACTGCGCCGCTGGAGGAGATCGAGGCGGCCCTGGGTCTGGCGCTCCGCACGGGCGAGGAAGACGAAGAGATCGATACGCTGGGCGGGCTTGTCTTCCTGCGGACGGGCCGCGTGCCGTCGCGCGGGGAAGTCGTCGAACATGAAAGCGGCGTCCAGTTCGAGATCGTCGATGCCGATCCGCGCCGGATCAAGCGCTTGCGGATCCGCCTGCCTGTCCAGGGTGCCGCGTGACCGATGCCTGAGGCCTGGCTGTCCGGAAGGCGCGGCGCCGCCCTGGCCTTCGGTCTTGGCGCCATAGCGGCGCTGGGGCAGGCCCCGCTGGGGTTCTGGTGGGCGACACTTGCGGCGCTGTCCGGACTGATCTGGTGCCTTGAGCGGGTTCCAGGCCCGCGCGCAGCCTTCATGACCGGGCTATGGGCCGGTGCGGGCTTTTTCGCGATCGGCCTGTCCTGGATCGTCGAGCCCTTTCTGATCGACGTCGCCCGGCACGGCTGGATGGCGCCCTTCGCCGTCTTGTTGCTGAGCTTCGGGCTTGGCCTATTCTGGGCCGTCGCGGCGCTTTTGGCGCGGTGGATGCCGGTCCCTGCGCTTGGTTTTGTCGCGGCCTTTGCGGGCTTTGAATGGCTGCGCGGCGTGATCTTCACCGGCTTTCCCTGGGCAATGCTGGGCCATGTCTGGATCGGCACGCCCATCGATCAGCTTGCAGCGGTCGGCGGGCCGTCGGCCCTGAGCTTGCTGACGCTTATGGTCGCGGCGCTTCCTGTCCTGTGGCGCTGGCAGGGACTCATGGCCTCGGCCCTTGTCCTGGGTTTGGCCCTGGGATTTGGTCTTTGGCGTCTCGCGCAGCCCCTGCCCGCCGATGGCGCGCTGACCATCCGGCTGGTTCAGCCCAATGCCGAGCAACACGCGAAATGGGACGCTGACCGCGCGCGGGAGTTCCTTGGCAGGCTTTTGAACCTGACCGCCGAAGGCAAGCCCGCCGACCTGACGATCTGGCCAGAGACCGCGGTGCCCTACATGCTGGAATATGCGCCAGAGGTGGCCGACATGGTGGTCGAGGCCTCGCGGGGCAAGCCGGTCGCCCTGGGCATCCAGCGCGAGGAAGGCGACCGCTTCTTCAATAGCCTTCGTGTCCTTTCGGGCGAAGGGGCCGAAACCGCGCGCTATGACAAGGCCCATCTTGTCCCGTTCGGCGAATACATCCCGTTCGGCGACCTGGCCTATGACTGGTTCGGGATGCGCGCCTTCGCGGCGCAGGCAGGCAACACCTATTCGGCAGGCCCCGGGCCGATGGTGCTGGACCTTGGTCCCTTCGGCCGCGTCCTGCCGCTGATCTGCTATGAGGCGATCTTCCCGCGAGAGGTGAATGCCTCGCCGGAACGCGCTGACTGGATGCTGCAGATCACCAATGATGCATGGTTCGGGGTCTGGACCGGCCCGTTCCAGCATTTCGCCCAGGCGCGACTGCGGGCGGTCGAACAGGGACTGCCGTTGATCCGGGTCGCGAATACCGGGGTAACGGCTGTCGTGGACGCCCGTGGCCGGGTGATCGACCAACTGCCCTTCGGCACGATGGCCGCGCTGGACTCCCGCATACCGGGTGCGCTTGCGCCGACAATCTACAGCCGCTGGGGCGACGGGCCGGTGTTTTTGTTGCTGGCGAGCCTCGGGCTTCTGGCCATGGTGCGGCGCGGCAAAGCTTCCCATTGACGGGCTGAGGTTCGACGTCTAGGGGAAGTCATCTTGAACCGCTACAACGGCTTCCTGGCGTGGCGGGGATTCATCCAACGGAGCACTTCCCATGAGCCGCAAAGATTACGTCTTCACTTCGGAGTCCGTCTCCGAGGGCCACCCCGACAAGGTCTGTGACCGCATCTCGGATGCCGTCCTCGACGCCTTCCTGAAGGAAGAACCGAACGCCCGCGTCGCCTGCGAAACTTTCGCCACCACGAATCGGGTGGTCGTCGGCGGCGAAGTGGGCCTTTCGTCGAAAGCTGCGACTGCGGCCATGATGCAGCGCATCGACGGCATCGTCCGCGATTGCGTCAAGGACATCGGCTACGAGCAGAAGAAGTTCCACTGGGACAAGATCAAGGTCCACAACTACATCCACGAACAGTCCGCGCATATTGCACAGGGCGTGGACAAGGATGGGGCCGGCGACCAGGGCATCATGTTCGGCTACGCGACGCTTGAGACGCCGGAGTACATGCCCGCGCCGATCCAGTATGCCCATGCGATCCTTCGCCGCCTGGCCGAGGCCCGGAAATCGGGTGCCGAACCGACCCTGGGCCCGGACGCGAAAAGCCAGCTGACGCTGCGCTATGCCAACGGCAAGCCCGTCGAGGTGATGTCGATCGTGCTCTCGACCCAGCACACCTCGAAGCGGCAGACCTCGAAAGTGATCCGCAAGATCGTGGAGCCCTATATCCGCGAAATGCTGCCCGATGGCTGGATCACCCGGAAGACCGAATGGCATGTGAACCCGACCGGGACCTTTGTCATCGGCGGGCCGGATGGGGATGCGGGGCTTACGGGCCGCAAGATCATCGTCGACACCTATGGCGGGGCTGCCCCGCATGGCGGCGGCGCGTTCAGCGGCAAGGACCCGACCAAGGTCGACCGTTCCGCCGCCTATGCAGCGCGGTATCTGGCCAAGAACGTCGTGGCGGCCGGCCTTGCCGAACGCTGCACGCTGCAGGTGAGCTATGCCATCGGCGTCGCAAAGCCCCTGTCGATCTATATCGATACGCACGGCACCGGCCAGGTCGAGGCCTCGCGGATCGAGAAGGCTGTGGCCGAGGTCATGGACCTGACCCCGCGCGGCATCCGGACGCATCTGGACCTGAACAAGCCGATCTATGCCCGGACTTCTGCCTACGGCCATTTCGGCCGCGCGCCGGAGGCCGATGGTGGGTTCTCGTGGGAGCGCACCGATCTGGTAGAGGCGCTGAAGAAGGCGGTCTGAGGAAGACACCTCGATGACGTCGTCATTCGTCGCAGGGCGCGAGCCCTCCGACGAAGAACCGACGGCGCATGGGAAGGGCCGGTCAGGCCCGCGGCAGGGACCATAGCCTGCCGCGGACCAAAAGCACCGCGAGACAGCCGAAGATCGCCGCCGAATTGGCCAGGATTGCTGGCCCCAGTCCGATGTGATCGACCAGCGCGCCAAGCGCCATGGTGCCAAGCGTGGCCAACCCCCAGAATGCCGTCTGGTCGATCCCGATCAGGAAGCCCCGGTCAACCTCTGGCGCATCGCGCAGATAGTGGCCGTAGATCATGGCCTTGCCGACAGCATTGCCACCGATAAGGCACAGAAGGATCAGAAAGGCCGGGAAGCTGCCGACCATGGGCAAGAGTAGGAACAGCCCTGCCACTGCGGCCCAGACCGCAAGTGCCACCCGACCGGGATGCCGGATACGCGACGACAGGCGCAGCGCCAGGGCCGAGGCCGCGATGGCCCCGATCCATCCGACAAGGCCGGTCAACCCGATCAGCCCGCCCTCCTCTGGAAAGGAACTGCGCAGGACCAGCGGGTGAAAGATGTACATCGCCGGGATGGTGAACATGCCCAGCATGACACTGCCCAGGAAGATGTCGAAACTCGCCGGATTGGCACGGAAATGCGCCGGGACGCGCCGGAAGGCATGGGCCTGCCGGTTCGGACGGCCGGGCCTCGGCGCGGCTGGATGGCGGGCCAGGAAAAACACGCTTGTGGCCATGAGAAGCCCGTTCACGACAAAGCCACCCAAGGCCGACAGAACCGGCAGAAGCAGGGTTGCGGCATTTCCCGACAGCTTGGCGATGTTGTGGACCGTGGCGGCGAGAAGCGCGTTTTCACCGGCCGGGCGCGGAGTCGCCTCGGGAATGAACGTGTCGATCGCGGGGTTGGATACTGCGCTCAGGACACCTGACAGCAGGCAATAGCCCGCGAAGAGCCAGGGATGGAACCCGAGCAAAGGGTCGGTGAGGCCGTAAAAGCCCAGCGTGATCGCAAAGAGTCCGGTCGAGGCCGCAAAGCTGATCCGGGCGCCGATCCGGTCAGTGAGACTGCCGCCCATCGCCGTGAAGATCAGGAAGGGCAAAAGCTGCAGGGACTGGTAGAAGCCGATCTCGCTGGCCGAAAGCTTCGCGTGAAAGGTCATGTACCACATCATCAGGATGGTCTGGAAACCTTCGCCACAGTGCCAGAACCAGTAGGACCGGAAGAAGTTGCTGCGCATGGACCCTCACACCGGTCAGAGCCTATCGCAGCGGTTGCGAATGTCCATTCCGGCCGCGTTTCGGCTCAAAGTCGGTAGCCGCCGGACACGGTGAGCACTTCGCCTGTGATCGCAGCCGCGTCTGGCCCGGCCAGGAAACGGACGGCCCGCGCGATGTCATGGCCAGAGGCCATCCGGCCGAGCGCGGTGTCCTCCAGGATGCGCGCCACCATTTCGGGCGGGCGCGGCGCGTCGTCCAGCAGGACGGCCCCTGGCGCGACGGCGTTGATGCGGATGCCTTTTGGCCCAAGCTCCTGCGCCACGCCCCGTGTCCAGACCTCGAGGGCGGCCTTGGATGCCCCATAGTGCACCGCCCCCGACGGCGGCAGGGCGGCATTGACCGACGAGATGTTCACGATCGCCGCGCCGGGTTCCAGATGCGGCAGGGCCGCGACCAGAAGCGCCTGGGCCGCAAGGACGTTGATCCCGTACATCGTCTGCAAGGCATTGGCGTCGAAGTGGTCAAGCGGAGAGGCCACCACGGTGCCGGCATTGTTCACGATCACGTCCAGCCGACCAAACCGGCCGATGACCTCGGCAATAACCCGCGCGGGAGCGCCTGCCTCGGTCAGATCGGCCTGGATCAGTTGGGCCGCAAGGGGTGGATCGGCGGGTGCCCGGGACCGCCAGGTCAGGGCAATCTCATGGTCTGAAGCAAGGTCTTGGGCGATGGCCCGCCCGAGCGCCCTTGCCGCCCCGGTGATCAGCGCCACTTTCCGCATCCCGGCTCCTCCGTCACTGTGGTCAGCCTCGGTCGTCGGGCCGGGAAATGCAATCCCCGGCGCCTGACGGACCTGCGCAAGCTTGACCCCCGTGGCCTGCGGGGCTAGACGCCCCCGGTCCTGACCGAGGCCCCGATGTCCGAAACTCCCGCTCCGATCCGCCGCAATTTCTATGGCCGCGTCCATGGCAAGACCCTGCGCGCAAGCCAGAAGGACTATCTGGCCGAGGATCTTGGCCCCCTTACGCTGCGCGGAGTGACGCGAGCAGAGAACCCCGAACGTTCGGCCCTGGACCTAGGCTTTGCTGCGGGCAAACCGCTGTGGCTGGAAGTGGGCTTTGGCGGCGGCGAGCATCTGGTGCATATGGCGGCCCGCAACCCGCAGGTGACGATCATCGGGGCCGAGCCCTTCGTGAACGGGATCGCAATGCTTCTGGGCAAGATCCGGGGGGCGGGGGTGGCAAACCTCTGGCTTCACCCGGGTGATGCGCGCGACCTTTTTGATGTGCTGCCGGATGGCTGCTTGTCCAAGGTCTTTCTCAATTACCCGGACCCCTGGCCCAAGGCCCGCCACCACCGCCGCCGCTTCGTGACGCCCGAGTACCTTCAGCCCCTGGCTCGCATCACTGCCGCCGGGGCCGAGTTCCGCGTGGCGACCGACATCCCCGACTATGTCCGCCAGACGCTGGAAGAGGTTCCGCCCGCCGGGTTCGACCTCGTCCATCAGGCCGGGCAGGGCGGGGCATGGGAAGACTGGCTCTCTACCCGTTACGAACAGAAGGCGCTGCGCGAGGGGCGGCAACCGCATTATCTGACGTTCCGGCGGGTGTGACCGGAATTCTGAAACAGAATTCCGGACCGATTTCTTTACAGAAATCGGGGTCGCGCGGCGGATGCGGTTGCGCTATCAGGCAAACCGGAATGTGAGGGGAGACCGAAATGTCCGGCCATGGCGACGCACAACCGATGAAATCCCGCAAGTCCGGGCCGCTCAAGGGAGTGGCCGCGGTGCCGGGAGACAAGTCGATCTCGCATCGCTCGCTGATCTTCGGCGCGATGGCGGTGGGAGAGACGAAGATCTCCGGCCTCCTTGAAGGCCAGGACGTGCTGGACACGGCAAAGGCGATGCGGGCCTTCGGGGCCACCGTGACGCGGCATGGCGAGGGGTCCTGGACGGTGAACGGCGTGGGTGTCGGCGGGTTCCAGGAACCGGCCGATGTGCTGGACGTCGGAAATTCGGGAACTGGCGCTCGGCTGATCATGGGGACAATGGCGACGACGCCTATCACCGCCACGTTTACCGGGGACGCGTCCTTGCGGAAGCGGCCGATGGGGCGGGTGACTGACCCGCTTTCGCTTTTCGGCGCGCGCGCCTATGGGCGTCAGGGTGGGCGTTTGCCGATGACGATCGTGGGCGCTGCGAACCCGGTTCCGGTCCGCTACGCCCTGCCTGTCGCTTCGGCCCAGGTGAAGTCGGCGGTGCTTCTCGCGGGGCTGAATGCTCCTGGTGAGACGGTCGTGATCGAGAAGGAGCCGACGCGCGACCATTCCGAACGGATGCTGGTGGGTTTCGGGGCGAAACTGTCGGTCGAGAAGACCGGAGAGGGCCATGTCATCACGCTGACCGGCCAGCCGGAGCTGCGGCCGCAGACCGTGGCGGTACCGCGCGACCCGTCTTCGGCGGCCTTCCCGGTCTGTGCGGCGCTGATCGTCGAAGGGTCGGATATCCTGGTGCCGGGGGTAAGCCAGAACCTGACCCGGAACGGGCTTTACCTGACGCTCGTGGAGATGGGGGCCGAGATCGACTTCCAGAACCCCCGCGAAGAGGGTGGCGAGCCGGTGGCGGACTTGCGGGTCCGGTTCTCGGGCAACATGAAGGGGATCGAGGTGCCACCGGAGCGGGCTCCCAGCATGATCGATGAATATCCGATCCTGTCGGTGGTGGCGTCCTTCGCGTCGGGCAAGACGGTGATGCGGGGGGTCAAGGAGCTGCGGGTCAAGGAGAGCGACCGGATCGATGCGATGGCCGGGGGGCTGGTGGCTTGGGGGGTCAGGGTCGTGGCGGATGTGTATACCCTCATCGTCCTGGGGTTGGGCCGGGGCGGGGTGCCGGGCGGGGCCACCTGTGCGACCCACATCGACC